>CAZGPT010000207.1:2380-4296 GCA_964527015.1 uncultured Mycobacterium sp.
GGCAATGCCGCCTGAGTCTTGGCGTTCGTCGCCAGCCAGGATTCCGCGACCTCCTGACCATAGCCCGGCCGCGCGGGCACGGGTGATTGCGGTGACTGTGGATCCCTTCGGGAGATAGACATCCGGGCAGCGGGCACTGAACCTGCTGCGCAACGCGTACGGCGTCAGATCTCCCCGCGCCAGAGCCGCGCTGTCGGTGAAGGGCACCACCATGGCGGCAGTGTGCTCCGCTGCACTGACAGGGTGCCGAACGTGAAATCACTACGCATTTCCGCCGCAAGTTCGCACTGGGCGCGCGCTCGGCGCGAGGGTTCGCCAGCGCCAGCGGCTACCGCATCTTGAACTGCGGGGCGCGCTTCTCCTTGAATGCCATCGGGCCTTCCCTGGCGTCCTCGGAGAGGAACACCTCGATGCCGATCCTGGTGTCGATCTTGAACGCGTCGTTCTCGGCCAGGCCCTCGGTCTCCCTGATCGAGCGCAGGATCGCCTGCACCGCCAACGGGCCGTTGGATGCGATCACCTCGGCGATCTCCAGCGCCCTGTCCAGCGCCTGGCCGTCGGGCACCACATGCCCGATCAGGCCCATATTCAGTGCCTCTGCCGCGGTGATGTGCCGGCCGGTCAACAGCAGATCGCAAGCGATCGTGTAGGGAATCTGGCGGACCAGTCGCACTGCTGAGCCGCCCATCGGATACAGACTCCAGCGTGCCTCGGAGATGCCGAATTTCGCGCTCTGGCCGGCCACCCGGATATCGGTGCCCTGCAGGATCTCGGTACCGCCGGCGATGGCCGGGCCCTCGACGGCGGCGATCAGAGGTTTGGTGAGCCGACGGCCCTTGAGCAGACCGTCGATCCGGGACGGGTCGTAGCTGCCGTCTTTGAACGAATCGCCCGGCGGCTTGGCGGTGGCCGCCTTCAGGTCCATGCCCGCGCAGAAGTAACCCCCGGCGCCGGTAAGTATGCAAACCCGGATCTCCGGATCATTGTCGACGCGGTCCCAGGCTTCCACCATGATCGAGAGCATCTCGCCGGAAAGCGCATTGCGTGCATCGGGACGGTTCATGGTGACGATGAGGACATGCCCACGCTGCTCGATCAGGGCGTGAGCACTTTCGGGAGCCATCAGGGTCCGCCTTCCGCAACCTGCACCGAGACCTCAGTTGTGAAAAAATGTAACACGTTCTAGTTTGGGCTGGTGGCCCTGAATATCGCCGACCTCGCCGAGCACACCATCGACGCCGTGCCTGACCGCATCGCCCTGATCTGCGGTGATGAGCAGATCACCTTCGCCGAGTTGGAGGAGAAAGCCAACCGGATGGCTCACTACCTCATCGACCACGGGGTGCGCAGGGGCGACAAGGTGGGCCTCTACTGCCGCAATCGCATCGAGATCGTCATCGCGATGCTGGGCATCGTCAAGGCCGGGGCGATCCTGGTCAACGTCAACTACCGCTACGTCGAGTCCGAACTGCGCTACCTGTTCGACAACTCCGACATGGTGGCGCTCGTGCACGAACGGCAATACGCCGACCGGGTCGCCAATGTGCTCCCCGATACTCCCGGTATCAAGACGGTTCTGGTCGTCGAGGACGGCAGCGACGGCGACTACCAACGCTACGGCGGCGTGGAGTTCTACCAGGCCATCGCAGAGGGCTCCCCGGTTCGAGATTTCGGCGAGCGCAGCGCCGACGACATATATCTGCTGTACACCGGCGGCACCACCGGTTTCCCCAAGGGGGTCATGTGGCGCCACGAGGACATCTACCGGGTTCTGCTGGGCGGCACCGACTTCGCCACCGGTGAATTCGTCGCCGACGAGTACGACCACGCCAGGGCTGCGGTGGACGCCGGGCCGATGGTTCGGTTCCCCATCCCGCCGATGATCCACGGCGCCACCCAGTCGGCCACCTGGATGG
>CAZGPT010000208.1:0-4223 GCA_964527015.1 uncultured Mycobacterium sp.
CGATCGTCAACTCGCACTGGATCAAGGACATGGTCGACTTCTACGGCCTGGACGTCTTCATGGCGGAGACCTCCGCCACCTGCGGCGGGCTGGACTCGCTGCTCGAGCCGACCGGTCCGCTGCGCGAGGCCCAACAGCTGGCCTCCAAGACGTTCGGGTCCCGGCAAACCTACTTCGTCACCAACGGCACCTCAACGGCCAACAAGATCATCACCCAATCTCTGGTCGCACCCGGTGACATCGTGCTGCTCGACCGCAACTGCCACCAGTCCCACCACTACGGGATGATGCTGGGCGGGGCCAACGTGGTCTATCTCGAGGCCTACCCGCTGAACGAATACACCATGTACGGCGCCGTGCCACTGCGCGAGATCAAGGGCAAGCTGCTGGAGTTGCGCCGCGCCGGCAAACTCGACCGGGTCAAGATGATCGCGTTGACCAACTGCACCTTCGACGGGATCGTCTACGACGTCGAGCGGGTCATGGAGGAATGTCTGGCGATCAAACCGGATCTGGTGTTCCTGTGGGACGAGGCCTGGTTCGCCTTCGCGCGTTTCCACTCGGTGCTGCGCTCCCGCACCGCGATGCACTCGGCGCGCAAGCTTCGGGACCGGTTGGCCGACCCCGACTACGCTGCCGCCTACGAGGAGCAGTTGGCCCGCGACGTCGAGCACCCGCCCACCGACGAGGACCTGCTTGACCGCCGGCTGCGCGCGGACCCGGCCAAGGCGCGGGTCCGGGTCTATGCCGCGCAGTCCACGCACAAGACGCTGACCTCGTTGCGGCAGGGCTCGATGATTCACATTTTCGACCAGGACTACGAACAGAAGGTCGCCGAGGCGTTCCACGAGGCGTACATGGCACACACCTCGACCTCGCCGAACTACCAGATCCTGGCCTCCCTGGATCTGGGCCGGCGTCAGGTGGCGCTGGAGGGTATGGAGCTGGTCAGCCGTCAGGTCGAGAACGCCATGCAGCTGCGCGACGCCATCGACAACCACCCGCTGCTGAGCAAGTACATGGTCTGCCTGCGGACCTCCGACCTCATTCCCGAGGAGTTCCGGGCCAGTCATATCGGCCAGCCGCTGCGGACCGGGCTGCCCGCGATGATCAAGGCCTGGAATGCCGATGAGTTCGTCCTGGACCCGTCCCGGATCACCTTGTCGATCGGGCGGACCGGGTACAACGGTGACGAGTTCAAACGCGAGCAGCTGATGGACCGTCATGGTGTGCAGATCAACAAGACCTCCCGCAACACCGTGCTGTTCATGACGAATATCGGCACCACCAGAAGTTCGGTTGCCTTCCTGGTGGAGGTTCTAGTCGATATCGCCAGCGAGCTCGATGAGCGCCTGTCCGAGGTCAGCCTGACCGAGCGAGCGCGGTTCGAGAAGAAGGTGCACCGGTTGAGCACCAACACCGCGCCGCTGCCGGATTTCAGTGGATTCCATCCGGTCTTCCGGGACCACTCGAGTGCTGTCGAAACCCCGGAGGGCGATGTGCGCCGCGCGTTCTATCTGTCCTACGAGGACGGCAACTGCGAGTACCTGTCCGGTACGGAGATCGAGGAGAAGCTCGCCGCCGGATCGCAGGTGGTGTCGGCGACGTTCGTCACGCCGTATCCGCCCGGCTTCCCGGTGCTGGTGCCGGGGCAGCTGTTCAGCCAGCAGATCCTGACGTTCGTCCGCGACCTGGACACCAAGGAGATCCACGGTTACGAACCGGATATCGGCTACCGGGTCTACACCGACAAGGCAATCGAGATGTGCGGGGCCGGTTAGTACTTCAGCACGGCACGGTCGACCGGGATCTGGGCTCCGGAGATCACCCCGGAGTTGTCCCCGGCCAGCCAGACCACCACCTCGGCGGCCTCCTCGGCCGTCATGAAATCGCTGCGCTTACCCTTGGTTCCGCCGGCCGGCGGCTGGTAGGGCATGGGCGGATAGCTGCTCAAGAAGCTCGGATGCGCGCCGAGAACTGCCAGCATGGCGTCGTTCTCGATCATCGGGGTGGCGATCGAGTACGGGTGGATGGAGTTCACCCGGATGCCGTACTCCCCCAGTTCCAGCGCCAGGGAGTTGGTCAGCGCGGTCAGCCCGTGTTTGGACGCCGCGTAGTGGCCGTTGCCCGGGGTGGCCTTGATCCCGCCCGCCGAGCTGACGATGACGATCGATCCCCCGTTGCCGGCGTCGATCATCGCCGGGATGGCCGCCCGCAGGGTGCGCCAGGTGCCGGTCAGGTTGGTGTCGATCACAGCGTTCCACTGCTCGTCGGACAACTCCCAGAGCCGGCCCCAACTGAGCACGCCGGCATTGGCGACCACGATGTCCAACCGGCCGAACTGCTCGACACCGTCGGCCACCAGTCCACGCACGGCGGCGTCGTCGCGAATGTCGACGGTGCGGGCCAGCGCTTTGCCGCCCTGCGCCTCGACCAGTCGCACCGTTTCGGTGAGATCCTCCTCGGTGGCCGGCACGTACGGGATGGTCGGCGACACCGACGCGCAGATATCGCTGATGATGACGTCGACGCCCTCTTGGGCCAACCGCACCGCGTAGGCGCGGCCCTGACCGCGTGCGGCTCCGGTCACCAACGCGACGCGTCCCGCCATTGACTCTTCGGCCATCTACCGGTCCTTCCGCCAGCCCCCGGTCAGGCTAGCGCAGGAGGTCGGGTTCGGCGGCGGCCGGATCCCGGCGGGGCCGGGTCGAGCTGCGCCGGGTCAGGACAGAACGGGACAGAACGGGTCAGAACGGCAGGCCGAGCATCCTGGTGATACTGGGCAGCCCGATCGTCGGGAATCCGAAGGACGGCAGGCCGATCGGCGGCGGTGGTGGCAGGGCCGGAAGACCGATCGGTGGCGGTGGGGGTAGCGCCGGCAGTCCGATGGCCGGCAGCACGAACAGCCCGGCGGCCACCTGCTCCGGGGTGGGCAGGCCGATGGGCGGCGGTGGAGGCAGTGCGGGCAGTCCCGCCGCCGGCAGTGCAGCGAGCCCTCCCGCGACCTGCTCCGGGGTGGGCAGACCGGCCGGTGGCGGTGGCAGCGGGGGAAGTTGCGGCAGTGTCGGAACCCCGATCGGCGGGGTCGCGGCGGCCGCCGCGAACGCCGCCGTCAGCCCGGAGAAATCTGGTGCGCCCAGGGTCGACGCCGCGGCCGGCACCGCGACCGCCGGCAGCACGGCCTGCAGTTGGTTCAGCACCGCCCCGCCGTTATTGTTCGCCGCGGCGAACAGGATCAGATCGCCGACGATGATCGCGGCCGTGTTGGCCGTTCCCCACAGTCCGCCGACCACCGGACCGGCGATGGCACCGCTGAGCCCGGCCGCAACCGCCTCCTGCTGGGATTCGATGAACGGCTGCAGCAGCGCGGCCCATTCCTCCGGAGGCGGCGCCGCCTCGAAGGCCGGCGGCGGCGGCAGTTCGAAGGGCGGCAGCGCGCCCGACGGGGTGGCTGACCCCAGCGGGGTGGTGAACAGGTCGGTACCTGTCGACGAGGGAGTCGAGGACACAGCGCCCGAACCGGACAGCCCGGCGGAGTCGCCGAGGCCTCCGATGAAGTCCAGCCCACCTTCGGAGTCCGATGACGGCAGTTCGACCGGTTCGGTTGCCGGCGCCGACGGGACGATGGGCTTCAGCGCCGTGGTGGGCGGCGGCTTCTCGCCGGAAAACATCCACACCACTGCGCCGGTCAGAGCCAGCAGCAGGGCCGCCGCGATAGCGCCGAACTTGGCGACGGGCCGGCGGAACCACGGCAGCGGCGCCACCACAGGCCCGTCGGCAGGCGCCTCGTCGACCGGTTCGGTCGCATCGGTGCCGTCGGTGTCCATCTGAGCCTCTCCCGTTCCACGGCCGTCGAACCGCGCATCATTCCGCGCTTTAGTCGCGCTTTAGCCGCGATCGAGTCACGCTTTCGGCCTAAACTCCCAGTCTACGCGCCCCGGACTGGGTCGGGCAAAGCGAAAGCGGCACCCGCCTGATCGACGGGTGCCGCTTTCGTGCAGGTCAGACGGGTTAGTTGACGATCTTGGTAACCCGGCCGGCGCCGACGGTACGACCGCCTTCGCGGATCGCGAACCGCAGGCCCTCGTCCATGGCGACCGGTTGGATCAGCTTCACCGAGATGTCGGTGTTGTCGCCCGGCATGACCATCTCCGTGCCCTCCGGCAGCGTGACCACACCGGTCACGTCGGTGGTGCGGAAGTAGAACTGCGGACGGTAGTTGT
>CAZGPT010000209.1:0-4190 GCA_964527015.1 uncultured Mycobacterium sp.
GGATCAGCGTGTTCGGGTCCGAACGTGCGCTGGCCCGGTACCTGGCCGACGAACACGACCATGACCTTTCCGGTCTGAGCACCTATGACGACATCCGGACCGCGGCCACCGACGGGTCACTTCGGGTGGACGTCACCGACGACAACGTCTACGTGCTCAGCGGTCTCGTCGACGATATCGCCGACGGCCCCGATGCCATCGACCGCGATCAGCTGGATCTGGCCGTCGAATTCGTCCGCGACGTCGGTGACTACTCCGAGGACGACACCGTCGCCACCTTGCTCACCGCTGACAGCGCGGTCGGCCGGCTGGTCGAGCACGTTCTCAATCCGGCGTCGGCGACCCGACCGGGCGAGTCCTCGGCCGATGCCGTCGCCGAGTGGGAACAGCTGGAACGGTTCGTCGAGTCGCGGCTGCGCCGCGAGTAGGGCGGCACGGGGCCACCGGCGGTCACCCGACGAGCACCGCGTAACGCGGCTTGATCACCTCGTCGATGATGGCCAACCGCTCATCGAAATGGATGAAGGCCGATTTCATGGCATTGATGGTGAACCGCTCGAGGTCGCTCCAGCCATAGCCGAAGGTTTCCACCAGAGCCAGCATCTCCCGGCTCATGGTGGTGTCGCTCATCAACCGATTATCGGTATTGACCGTGACCCGGAACCGCAGCCGGGCCAACAGGTCGAACGGGTGCTTCTCGAGGCTCGGCACGGCGCCGGTCTGCACGTTCGAACTCGGGCACATCTCCAGCGGTATCCGTTTGTCGCGCACGATCGCCGCCAGCCGGCCGAGGTTCGCGGTGCCGTCGGGCCGCTGCTCGATATCGTCGGTGATCCGGACACCGTGCCCCAGCCGGTCGGCCCCGCAGAACGCGATGGCCTCGTGGATGGACGGGATGCCGAATGCCTCGCCGGCGTGGATGGTGAACCGGGCGTTGTTGGCGCGCATGTACTCGAAGGCGTCGAGATGACGCGACGGCGGGTATCCCTGTTCGGCTCCGGCGATGTCGAAACCGACAACACCCCGGTCGCGGAACCCGATGGCCAACTCGGCGATATCGCGGGACCGCGCGGCGTGTCGCATGGCCGTCACCAGGCACCGCACCGTGATGGTGCGACCCGCTGCCGCGACGGCCTTCTCGCCGTCGGCGAATCCGGCCAGCACCGCCTCGAGCACCTCCTCCATCGACAGCCCGCGGTCGATGTGCAACTCCGGGGCGAATCGGATCTCGGCGTAGACGACGTTGTCCGAGGCCAGGTCCTGCACGCATTCGAGGGCGACCCGGTGCAGGGCGGCGGAGGTCTGCATCACCGCGACGGTGTGGGCGAACGGTTCCAGGTACCGCACCAGTGAACCGCTGTGCGCCGAGGTCCGGAACCACGACGCCAGTTCGGTGTCATCGGTGCTCGGCAGTCCCTCGTAGCCGACGTCGCCGGCCAGATCGATGACGGTGGCGGGGCGCAGCCCCCCATCGAGGTGGTCGTGCAGCAACGCCTTGGGCGCCTGACCGATCATCTCCAACGTCAACGGCGTATTCATTTCGACCTCATCTGAACCATTCTGGGCGAGGATCGCGTCGTGTGCCGAGGATCACCGGCGCGAGCCGTGACGTAATTGCTGCGTCACTGAATTCACACCCGAAACAGCGCTAGAGTCATTTCAATGTTCCGACCCGGAGGCCGACAATGAGCACAGTGACCCAGGAGTCACCGCGGCGGCGCAGAACCTATTACCGTGGCGATCCCGCCATGTGGTCCTGGGTCCTGCATCGCATCACCGGAGCCACGGTCTTCTTCTTCCTTTTCGTCCACGTCATGGACACCGCGTTGGTCCGGGTCAGCCCGGAGGCCTACAACGAGGTCGTCGAGACCTACAAGACTCCGATCGTCGGCCTGATGGAACTCGGCCTGGTGGCCTGCGTCCTGTTCCACGCTCTCAACGGAATTCGGGTGATTCTGATCGACTTCTGGTGGCAGGGTCCACGCCATCAACGGCAGATGCTCTGGGCGGTGGCGGGCATCTGGCTGGTGGTCATGGTCCCGGCCACCGTGGTCATCGGCATGCACATGGCGGAGCGTTTCCTATGACCACCGCCCCGATCGCCACGCACAACCACGACCACCCGGCCGGTCTCGACAGCCCCCGGTCCCCGCGGCGAGGCGGCCTGACCAACTTCGAGAAATACGCCTGGCTGTTCATGCGGTTCTCCGGTGTCGTACTGGTCTTCCTGGTCATCGGCCACCTGTTCATCGGGCTGATGTGGCAAAACGGCGTGTACCGGATCGATTTCAACTATGTCGCCGAGCGCTGGGCGTCGCCGTTCTGGCAGATCTGGGACCTGGTGATGTTGTGGCTGGCCCAGCTGCACGGCGGCAACGGAATGCGCACGATCATCGCCGACTACGCCCGGAAGGATTCGACCCGGTTCTGGCTCAATTCGCTGCTGGGAACGTCCATGGTGCTGGTCCTGGTGGTCGGCACCTACACCCTGCTCACCTTCAACCCGAACATCTAGGGAGGGACGATGATCACCGAACATCGCTACGACGTCGTCATCGTCGGCGCAGGCGGCGCGGGTATGCGGGCGGCCGTCGAAGCCGGCCCGAAAGTACGCACCGCCGTACTGACCAAGCTCTACCCGACCCGCAGTCACACCGGCGCGGCCCAGGGTGGAATGTGCGCCGCGCTGGCCAACGTCGAAGAGGACAACTGGGAGTGGCACACCTTCGACACCGTCAAGGGCGGGGACTACCTGGCCGACCAGGACGCCGTCGAGGTCATGTGCAAGGAAGCCATCGACGCGGTGCTGGACCTCGAGAAGATGGGTATGCCGTTCAACCGCACTCCGGAGGGACGCATCGACCAGCGCCGTTTCGGCGGCCACACCCGCGACCACGGGAAGGCGCCGGTCCGACGGGCCTGCTACGCCGCCGACCGCACCGGCCACATGATCCTGCAGACGCTGTACCAAAACTGCGTCAAGCACAACGTGGAGTTCTTCAACGAGTTCTACGCTCTGGATCTGGTGCTGACCGAGACACCGCGCGGGCCGGTGGCCACCGGGGTGGTCACCTACGAACTGGCGACCGGCGATATCCACATCTTCCACGCGAAGGCCATCGTGCTGGCCACCGGTGGTTCCGGCAGGATGTACAAGACCACCTCCAACGCCCACACCCTCACCGGCGACGGCTTGGGCATTGTCTTCCGCAAGGGACTTCCCCTGGAGGACATGGAGTTCCACCAGTTCCACCCGACCGGGCTGGCCGGTCTGGGCATCCTGATCTCCGAGGCGGTCCGCGGCGAGGGCGGCCGACTGCTCAACGGTGAGGGCGAACGTTTCATGGAGCGTTACGCTCCGACGATCGTCGACCTGGCACCGCGCGACATCGTCGCCCGTTCGATGGTGCTCGAGGTTCTCGAGGGCCGTGGTGCCGGGCCGCATAAGGACTACGTCTACATCGACGTCCGCCACCTCGGCGCGGACGTCCTGGAGGCGAAACTGCCGGATATCACCGAGTTCTCCCGCACCTACCTGGGCGTCGACCCGGTCAAGGAACTGGTGCCGGTCTACCCCACCTGCCACTACGTCATGGGGGGTATCCCCACCACCGTGATCGGCCAGGTCCTGCGGGACAGCACGAATGTGGTGCCGGGGCTGTACGCGGCGGGCGAATGCGCCTGCGTCTCGGTGCACGGGGCCAACCGGCTGGGCACCAACTCGCTGCTGGACATCAACGTCTTCGGCCGTCGCGCCGGGCTCTCCGCCGCCTACTACGCGATGGGCAACCCGCACGTGGAACTGCCGCCCGAGCCGGCCGGCATGGTCGTCAACTGGGTTGCCGACATCCTCTCCGAGCACGGCAACGAGCGGGTCGCCGATATCCGCGGCGAACTGCAGCAGTCGATGGACAACAACGCGGCGGTGTTCCGGACCGAGGAGACCCTCAAACAAGCACTGACCGATATCCACGCGCTCAAGGAGCGTTACTCGAGAATCTCGGTGCACGACAAGGGCAAGCGCTATAACAGCGACCTGCTCGAGGCCATCGAACTGGGCTTCCTGTTGGAGTTGGCGGAGGTGACGGTGGCCAGTGCGCTCAACCGCAAGGAGTCCCGCGGCGGCCACGCCCGCGAGGACTACCCGCACCGCGACGACACCAACTACATGCGCCACACCATGGCCTACA
>CAZGPT010000210.1:0-4178 GCA_964527015.1 uncultured Mycobacterium sp.
TGATGTCTCCCGGCTCCATGGCGTCGGCGAGTTCGTTGATCACGGCATCGGTGGCTGCCCCCGCCTTGACCATGATCAGCACCCGCCGTGGACGCTGCAGTGCGGCGAGGAAGTCCTCGATGGTCTCGGACCGAACGAAGTTCCCGTCCGATCCGTGCTGGGCGAGTAGGGCGTCGGTTTTGGCCACCGACCGGTTGTGTAGGGCAACGGTGTACCCGTGGCGGGCGAAGTTGCGGGCGATATTGGAGCCCATCACGGCCAATCCGGTGACGCCGATCTGCGCGCTGGGGTCATGCGACGAGCTCATGAGATCGCCTTTCGGTGTGGGGCTCTTTCGGGCTCTTGTCGGGCTCTTTCGGTGTTGGGCTACGGGAGATCTACTGGTCGAGAGGGTTCTTCGGCCGCCTTAGACCTTGAAGAGCCGCTGGAGTTCGGTCAACCACGGAATGGCGACCGCGAGGGTCGGGATCACCAGGATCGCCGCGGCCGCGCAGTAGGCGGCCACCGAACAGGCCAGGCTGTTGGGCGGCCCGGAAAGCCGGCGCACCCGGACCACCGTCGTGGGACCTCCCGCGGCCAGGGCGCCGGCCGGCGTCGGACTGCAGGCACATGTCACCAGCGCACGGGCCAGTGGCCGGGGGCCGGCCGCGCGTACCGCCGCATCATCGGCGAGTAGTTCGACGAGCAGGCGCACCGCGGTGAGTGCGCTACCGCTGCGGACGAATCGGGGAAACGCGGTGTGCACCGCGGTGAAAGCCTCGAGCACCAGGTCGTGCCGGGCGCGGAGGTGGGCCCGTTCGTGCTGCAGGATCGCGGCGAGTTCGTCGCTGTCGAGCGCCGACAGCGTCCCGCGGCTGAGCACCACCCGGCTGCGCATACCGGGCAGGCAGTAAGCCAGCGGCGCGGCCACATCGAGTACCCGAACCTCGCCGAGTTCCCGACGGTGCTCGCCGAGGAGGTCAACGATCGTGCGGTGGCGCGCCCGGCGCCGGCGGGTGCTGATCGCCACTTCCGCTACCGCCTTGATAAGCCGAAAGCCAATGATCAGCGTCACAGCGAACACCAGCACCGAGCACGCCCACAGCGGCCAGCCGAGAGCGGCGATCTCCATGGCGACATCGGCGGTCGGGCGACCGTCGGGACCCGGGACGAAGAGCCGCGCCGCCAGGGCCAACCCTGCGCTGAACGCCGAAAGCACCGCGGCCACAGCGATCGACTGCCAGAGCACCACCGCGGCACGGGGGGCGCGCATCGGCCAGGACGCCCTGGCCAACAGTGCGGGGACCGGGCCTACGAGGGCGAGCGCGAGAAGCGTGAAGGCCAGCGCTGACACGCCTGACAGTGTTCCTCAGCGGGTGGTGCGGGCGCCAGCGGATCGCGACTTTCGTCGCTATTCCGTCTGTCGCTGTTCCCGTCCGTCTTAGCCCGAAGAGCGATCGGGGGAGTGTCGGGCCTCCAGGTCGGCCAGCGCGCGCCGCAGCGCATCGGCCTCGTCGGCTCCGACCCGTTCGACGAAATGCACCAGCGCAGCCTGCCGGTCCCCGGAGTCGGCGGCCTGGGCAAGAGCATCGACCATCAGGCCCGCGACCAACTCGTCGGGGCCGTGCGTCGGGGCGTACTGGTGGGCTCGGTCGGCACGGATCTGGACGACCAGGTTCTTGCGGGCGAGGCGTTGCAGCACGGTCATGACGGTCGTGTACGCCAGATCCCGCCGTCCGGTCAGCGCCTCATGCACCTGGCGGACTGTCTGCGGCTTGTCGGCGCCCCAGAGGTGATCCATGACCGCACGTTCCAAGTCGCCCAGACCGGTTAGCTTGACCATGCGCACCTCTCCATCGCTGGCGAGCGTACCCGCCGTTACTACATAACGTCGTACCCAGGAATCGGCCGGTTCACTCAACCGACTCCCGCGACGGGTTCGCAGCCCGCGAGGTTGCGCCCCCGCCGAACGGTCGGTGGCGCCACCGTGTAGACACATGGGTTGTGCCGCCGGAGACCGCCAGTCCCAGCCCGTTCGACGCCGCGTTCGACCGCGAGATCGGGTTGACCTACACCGAGACATCACCGGACGGAGTGATGGCGCAACTCGCGCTGACCCCCAGGCTGCATCAGCCGATGGGGCTCGTCCACGGCGGGGTTTGGTGCGCGATGATCGAATCGATGGCCAGTGTTTCGGCCTATCTGTGGCTCATCGAGAACGGCGGCGGGAATGTCGTCGGAGTCAACAACAACACCGATTTCCTGCGCTCGATCACCGAGGGGACCGCCTACGGTGTCTCCGAACCGGTGCACCGGGGCCGTCGTCAACAGCTGTGGCTGGTGACAATTCGAGACTCCGCCGACCGGCTGATCGCCCGCGGGCAGGTGCGATTGCAGAACCTCGAAGCCCGGGCCTGAGAATTCGTCAGTTACGGCCGGTCAACTGCAGGACCAGTTGCGCTCCGCCGAGTGGACTGGTGCCCAACGACGCGGTGCCGCCGTGTAATTCGGCTTGCTGGGCTACCACCGCAAGGCCCAGGCCGGAACCCGACCGGGAGGCGGTCGAGCCGCGGGAAAACCGTTCGAAGACGGCGGTGCGTTCCTCTTCGGGCACGCCGCCGCCGTTGTCGTCGACCACAACCCGTACTCCCCGGGATGAGCTTTTGACGGCCAGCCGGACCTCGGTCGCCCCGCCGTGTTTGACGGCGTTGGCGATGGCGTTGTCAATCACCAGGCGCAGTCCGACCGGCAACCCCATCATCAGTACCGCCGGCGAGGGCACCAGGGAGACCCGTAGTTCCGGATAGGTGCGCTCGGCGTCGTGGGCGGCCCGGTCGAGCAACTCGGTCATGTCGAACGGCACGAAGTCGTCGGTCGTGGTCAGTTCGCCCTGGGCCAGCCGCTCCAGCGCGGTCAGGGTGGCCTCGATGCGGCTCTGTGTCCGCACGGTGTCGCCGATGACCTCCTCGCGCTGTTCGTCGCCGAGATCGAGAGTGGACAGCACCTCCAGGTTGGTGCGCATGGCGGTCAGCGGCGTGCGCAGCTCGTGCGAGGCGACCGCGGCGAAATCCCGGGCTGATTCCAGCGCGGCCCTGGTCTTGGCCTGCTCGTCACCGATGCGGGCCAGCATGCCCTCGACCGCCTCGCCTATCTCCACCGCCTCCCGTACCCCCCGGACCTGAACCTCCTCCGGTTTGGATTGGGCGTTGATGGCGCGGGCCTGCTGGGCCAGCAACCGGAACGGGTCGATCATGATCAGTGAGAAGAACCAGCCGACCACCACGGTGCCGATGATCACGCCGCCGCAGATCAACACGACCCGCCAGTGCAGTTCGGAGATCCGCCGCTGGGTTTCGGCCACCGGCGCGCCGAGGGCGATGGTTGCGCCGCCCACCATGAAGGTCCGCACCCGGTACTCCACGCCGTCGATGGTGGTGTTGGCATAGCCATTGGCCAGTTTCGGCAGAACGATGTCGGAGGGCACCGACATCGCCATCGAACCGACCCGCACGGTGCGCACCAGGTTGCCGTCCGGGCTTGGGCTGTCGGGGGCCGGGGGACTGGACAGCAGGCCGCTGAAATCGCCCAGGCTGCTCACTGAGTCCAGCCGGCTGTCCAGCTGGCTGTACTGATCGTTGGTGACGCCCACCCACACCCAGGTGCCCAGGGTGAGAACGAGGATGACGACCGCGAGCGCCGCGAAGATCACGATGGTCCGCAGGGACAGCATCCTGGCGGGCAGCCGTTGCACCAGCCGGTAGACCAGCTCGTCGGGCTTCACCATCGTGGCCGCCGATCATCGGGGCCGGCACTGATCGCTGACAAGTCGCTACCAAGCCATTATCGGTGTCACTATCGACGTCACTACCGCCGCTGCCAGATCGTGTCGGCAGAAGTCATGGCGTCCGCTTTGGCGGGCCGGGGTGTGCCGGGGTGTGGTTGATGGCGGACCGGGGCGGTGCGTTCGACCGTTCGCACGACGCTGGCTTCTCCCCTGTAGATCCTCCGTGGATCCTCTCCGTGGATCCCTAAACGATGTTATTGCAGCCTGGTCGCTGCACAACCGGAACACGCCGCCTCCGCTGAGCGTCGTTAGGACGCGTTGATCTGGGATTCCTCGGCTCGTTCCGCGATTTCCTCGAGTTGTTCGATCCGGGTGCGGGCGTAGGCCTGCTGCTCGGTGATGGTGAGCTGGCCGC
>CAZGPT010000211.1:0-4079 GCA_964527015.1 uncultured Mycobacterium sp.
TAGCGCTGCCGGCCGAGTGCCGCCGCCGCGATCGCGGCCACCTGGGCGTTGTCCTCCTCGGAGCCGGCCGACTCCCCGAACATCGTGACCAGGGTCGTCATCACCGGCTTGCCCTCGGCGTCGGTCACCTCGGTGCGAAGCGTGCTGATGACGGCCCCGAAGGACTCCACCACTGACTCCAGCCAGGAGTCGAAGTGCAGTTTGTCGCCGGCGCAGATCGCCCGGTGGTAGACGATCTTCTGATCGCGGTGGATTACCCGGGCCAGGTTGATACCGACATCGAAGTTACGGAAGATGTCCAACTGCACCTGGCGGCCGGGGATTGCGATGAAGGTCAGCGGTGCCACCACGTCCGGGTAGCCTGCGGCCTTCGCCGCCTCCTCGCTGTAGTGCAGCAGGTCATCGGACTGGATCGCCATGGCGTACTCACGTATCTTCTCTCGGCCGACCAGGTAGTAATCCGGGTAGCGGTAGTGAGTGCCGATGATGTCGCTGGCGAAAGACATTGGGCGAGCTTATCCGGTGCAGGTTCATGTCACTGCGTCGCCGCAGGTCATTCCCGGACGCCTCGCCCGGAGCGATCGGGGTGTGGTTTCTAACCCACATCAGCCGCATGATGCGACGGCGCTGCTGCACCGGTGCGTGGCGAGATTCCGGAAGCCGTGCTTCCCGGGTGTGGCGCGACTGGAGGTCAGACAGCGGTATCGGACTCGACGATGCGCGACTCCTGTCGCAGGATCGCGACGAGGCAGACGGCGGCCAGCGCTCCGACTGCCAGCGCAAACAAGGTGCCACCGGTGCGCAAGCCCCAGGCCTGCGCGGCCAGACCCGCGCCCACCACCGGTATAGAGATTGCGATGTACGCCACGACGAAGTAGGCGGAGTTGACCGCGGCGCGGACCTCGGCGGGCGTGCCCTCGACGACGGCCGCCAGTCCGCGGCTGAAGCTGATGCCCTGACCGAGGCCGGATACCAGCGATGCGCCGATCAGCGCCGGCAGCGATGAAAAGTGCAGTGCCGCAGCGAGAAAAACCATTCCGACGACCAGGATGGCGCACCCCAGGGCGACCGCGCGCCGGGGTGCGATGCGCACCGCAACGATCTGTGCCGCCGCCGACGCCGCGAAGATCGAGCCGGCGACCAGCCCGGCTACCGCGTGGTTACCGATGCCGATGACCTCGGCGGCGAACGCCGGCGCCACCGCGGCGAATAACCCGGTGACGGCGAAGCCGGCGAAGGCCGCCAATCCGGCGATGACGAAGATCGGCCGAACCGGTGGGGGTACCGAAAGGCGTTGCAGGCGGAATTTGTCTCTGCGGGGCGATGTTTCCGGGACGACCAGGACGGCGACAGCGGCAAGGACCGTCAGGACGATATGCACGACGAACGGCAGCCGCAGCGGCGCCGGTGCGTACTGCACCAGCAGTCCGGCCAGGATCGGTCCGCTGCTCAGCCCGCCCATGTTGGCGATGGTCGCCACCGCGGGGGCGCGGCTCTGCCAACTGGGCGGCGCGGATTCGATGACCGCGGCCGTGGCGGTCCCGGTGAACAAACCGGCCGACAGTCCGGACAGCACCCGGCCGATCAACAGGTGCGCCACCGTGTCGGCATTGAGGAAGACCACCGCGCTGGCCAGTGCGCACAGCGTGCCGACCAGCAGAACGGGGCGGCGCCCGATAGCGTCCGACCAACTACCGAAGACCAGTAGTGCGGCCAGCACGCCACCGGCGTAGGTCGCGTAGATCACCGTGGTCTCAGCCACCGCGAAGTGCAGGTGTTCGGAATACAGCGCATACATCGGGCTGGGCATTGTGGTGCCGAGCATGATGGCGGCGAAGGCGTAGGCCAGCAGGGCAAAGCCGTACCCACCTCGTCCGGACTGCATGGCCAGATTATGGCCCCTGGCCCCTGGCCCCTGGCCCCTGGTCGCTGGCCACCACGCGCCCAGCCGCTGGTATTACCGCGGCGGTCTGACCGCCGTCGTCGCACCCGGTTCCGCGGTTGGGCTGGGCGGCGGCGGAGGCGGAGCGTTGACCAGCATCCCTCCGGATACCCACTGGATCGTGATCACGGCCTGGGGCAGGGTCGTTCTGAGATCGGCCTCAAGCTCGGTGACATCAGGCTGCTCGCGCCCGATCAGGGTGACCGTGATCGCCTTGGCCGAACCGGTGATGCTCAGCACCGCCGCTTCCGGTCGGGACGCGGCCCAATTGTCCGCGTTCGTCCGCGCCGCGGCCAGCGCGGTTTCGTCATCGCTGGGTCCGTTGTCCTCCGGAGTGCGCGTCCAGCCCAGGCTGATCGGAATCTGGGTGCCGAACTGCTCTCTGATCTGGGCCGCGAGATTCTCCGCTCGTGCGGGCGGACGGGGACCGGCTGTCGAGATCACCAGGGTGGTGGACTCGAAGCTGAGACCTTGCAGGCTCAGCGATTGCGCGGTCAGCCATTTCTCGATCACCGGGGCCAGTTCGGTCAGCGCCGGAAGCGGTTCTGTCGGCTGTTGCTGCGGAGTCTGGACGGGTATCCAACCGAGTTGCACCGTCACCGGACGCCCGAGCGCGCTCGTCAGTTCGGCCGCCACTTCCTGAAGGGACGCGGGTTGGGTCGGACCGACGATCTCGGCTCGGACGGTATCGCCGGATGTGGTGATCCGGCCGAGGTCATTGCCCGGTCCGAGCATGTTCGTGATGGTCGCGGTGGCCGTTTGAAGGTCGCGCGCGTGGCCGGTCAGGGCGACGAAGCGCGGAATCAGGACAAGTGCGATCGCCAGTGCGCATGCCGCCGCACCGGCCAGCAAGGCCAAGATCTGTGAGCGCCGTCCACTGAATGTTCTGCGCGGGACCAAACCGCTGAGCAGGAACACCACCGCCGCCATCAGCACGATGCCGACCAGGTTCGTCACAAACAACAAGGCCGCGCCGCGGGCCAAATCGGGCTGCCCACGGCCCAGCAGCACTCCGACGGCTGCCAGTGGGGGCACCACTGCCACGGCTACGGCCACGCCGGGCAGCGCCACCGAGATCTGCTTGTGGACGGTGGCGAACGACCCCGCGGCGCCGGCCCCGAGTGCGACCAGCAGGTCTCTGATGTCTGGACTGCACCGCGCAACCACCTCGGCCGGCAGGCCCGTCCCGGCGGGAGATAACAGGGCCGCGAACATCCACCCGACCATGACCACGCCGAGTGCCGACGCCGACACCAGCACCAGGCCTTGGAGCAGCCGCCAGCCCCACCCCATGACCAGCGAGGCGGCAACCCCCATGATCGGTGACATGAGCGGGGCGATCATCATCGCGCCGATCACCACTGCGGCGGAGTTCTGCAGCAAGCCCACTGCCGCGACCATGCTCGACAAGAACACCAGTACCGCGAACCGTGCCAATGCCGCCCCGGTGGGCACCACCATCAGTGTGTCCAGGATCGACCGACGGTCTTCAATCTCGAGGTGCGGCCACCAGTCGGTCCACCGGCGGGTCCGGGCCGGCGGTTTTTCGGCCGTTGTCCGGAGTTGATCGTCGGTCTGATCGGGCTGATCGGTCTGATCGGTCTGATCGGTTGTAGACACCGCCACCCACACCGCCCGTCGTAGTCCCGTCAGGGTCGGTCCGCCGCTGCTCCGGAACCGACGATCGAGCCGACTGTACTGCGTTCGGCTGCGAATTCCGGCCTGCGCATGCGGGCCCGATCGGTCAGTAACTCCTCTTCTTCGGCCCGGATGTAGGAGTGGCTGTTCTCGTTCATCCGGCCCATCAGCTCGCGGGTCTTCCGGGGGATCAGGCGAACCCCGGTGAGGAACTTGAATACCGCCTAGTACTTATCGACGAGGGCGACCTCTTTTTTGATCAACTCCACTGCCGGGCCGCCCGACCGAGGAACTCGAAGCCGGCGTCGAGGTAGGCGTCCTCCCAGTATTTGGAGTACCAGAACCTGCCGAACACGGTCAGCTCCCGGGTGCGCTGGATCAGCGTCCGCTGGTGCTCAGCAGCCCCGCAGGGCGCCGAGTCGGTCGCGGATTGTCGTCGGCCGGTGCGGCATAGTCCGCCCGCCGCCCGCCGCCCGCCGCCCGCCGCCCGCCGCCCGCC
>CAZGPT010000212.1:0-1346 GCA_964527015.1 uncultured Mycobacterium sp.
TGACGTACTGCTGCTCGATGGTGGACCCGCCGCGGGTGTCCACCGCCCCCTGCAGAAAGCCCGCGAGGCCGGTCAGGGTTCCTTGCAGATCGACACCGTTGTGGGCGGCGAAACGTTTGTCCTCGATCGAGACGATGGCCAGTTTCATCGTGTCGGCGATCCGATTGGTCGGAAGCGCCCAGCGACGCTGGGTGTATAGCCAGGCGATCGGTTTACCGGTCGCATCGACCATGGTCGAGATAGCCGGCATCTCGCCATCGACGAGATCGGCCGAGCGCTGGACGGTCAGATCGGAGGCGTGGTTGCTGATCATCCCGGCGCCGCCAACCACGGGGAACAGCAGGGCGGCGGTCAAAACCCCGGCGAGAAGGCAGAATTGCGCCATCTTGCGCACCGTGGACCCGGTCGACGGGTACTGGCCCGACACGCTCCCTACTCTAGGGCCAGATCGGAGGCAGCGTGCATGGGAGGCGACGATAGCTGGTGAAGGCCGACCATTTTGCTGGAGGCGCTGGTCAGTGCGCCGGCATGACGACGATTCCGTCATCGTCGCTGAAGGCCACATCGCCCGGGGTGAACTCCACCCCGCCGAGGGCAACCGGGATATCACGTTTGCCGGCACCGGTTTTGGTGCTCTTTCGCGGGTTTGTGCCCAGCGCCTTGATGCCGATGTCGAGGGTCCGAAGCACGGCGGCGTCGCGGACCGCGCCGAACACGATCAGTCCCGACCACCCGTTCGACCGGCCCAGCTCGGCGATCACATCACCAACAAGTGCCGTGTGCAGCGAGCCACCGCCGTCGACGATCAGGACCCGACCGTCTCCCGGCTCGGACAACACCGATTTGAGCAGCGCGTTGTCTTCGAAGCAGCGAACCGTGACGATGGAGCCCGCGAACTGCGACAGACGGCCGAACTGCCGGAGTTGCGTGTCGCAGCTACGGACCCCGGGACCGATCTCGTCGACGAGGTCGGCGGTCGGCCGGAACGCGATGAGCACGGTTTCAGCCGCGGCGGAATCGGTTCAGCACCACCGCCACCAAACCCGCGGCGGCCAGGATGATCGTGACCGGCAAGCGTGACGGGCGCGCCGGGGCACCGACAGCGGGCACCGCAGGAGCGGCGCGCCGGGCGGTAGCGCCGGGTGCGGACAGCGCCGCGTGCGGGGTGGCGGGCTCCAGAGCGGGCTGAGGTGGCTTCGCGGCCAGTGCCGGGGGAGGTTTCTTCACCGCTGTTTTCTTCGCCGCTGTTTTCTTGGCTGCCGTCTTCTTGACGGGTGCCTTCTTCGCGGTGGGCTGTTTCGCGACTGCCTTGTTCGCGACTGCCTTGTTCGCGACTGCCTTGTTCG
>CAZGPT010000212.1:1446-3945 GCA_964527015.1 uncultured Mycobacterium sp.
TTCGCGACTGCCTTGTTCGCGACTGCCTTGTTCGCGACTGCCTTGTTCGGGGAGGCCTTCTTGGCGGGTGCCTTCTTGGCGGGTGACTTCTTTTTCGCAGCCGCCTTCCTGGCCGGCGCGGGCGGTGGCACCGCTCCGGCGCTGTCCTTGGGCCCATCCTGCGGATCTGCCATCTGCCGCTCCTTAAGCTCTCGCGCAGCGCACGGCGGCGCTTCGGTTCCGAATCGCCCCCATCATGCCAGGGTTGGGTATCGCGATCTCCGCAGCAGCCCCCGGACAGTTGATCAATCGTGCAGCGCTAGTGCGCCAACGATCAATGGCCACAGGGGAATCCGATCGTCTGCGCCCGGCGACTCGCCGACATGGCGGCGATGTGAAGCGCGCCGGAGCGCATCCGCAGCAGCGCGGATCCTCAGAGCACTCCCAGCCTGGCCATGATGTCGGCATCGATCCCGTCGAGTTGCTCGGCGATGGCGGCTTGGGCCGCCCGCCGGCCCGGGCCGGGCATATTCTCCGCGGCGGTCACGGCTGCCGACAACGCCGCCAGCCGGTCGGTGATGGCGGCCGTGAACTGTTTGGTCTCGTTGTCGCGGGGATTCTTCTCGGTGGCCAGTCGCAGCGATTGCTCGGCTCCGGCGATCCGGGCGGACAGCCGACCGCCATGACCGGAGAATCGGCCCAGCTCGGTCAGCGGTACACCGAGGCGGTCGGCTCTCCGTTCGTCAAGCACCCCCCGTGCGGTGATCGCCGCGCGGTAGGCGACCGGCACGATCACCGGGGCCAGTAGCCGGGCGGCGGTCATGGTGCGACGGATTCGGGCCGGCGCCAGCACCCTTCCCTCCCGGGCCGCCTGTAGTTCGGTCTCGGCCACTTTCACCGCGGTGCGGTCGATATCGCGCTGAGCCTTCAACTGAGCTTTGACCGCCTTGTTCTCCGCTCGTTCAGTCGCCTTGATCCGCTTGCTTTCGTTCTTGGCGGCGAGTTTGGCTTCCATCTCGGCTTTCGCCTTGAGCGCACGGGCTTCGGCACGCCTGGTCGCACGGCTCTTCCGCTTGTGGAACAGGCCCATCGCAACTGCCTCTCGAGTAGATGACGGGCGGTAGCCCGATGTGGTGCCGACTGTGCCTCAGAGCCTATCGTCTGGTCCAAGCGGCGATTTCCCGACCTGCGGATATGCCACAATTGGGGTGACTCCGCAAACCCGGCGCCGAACGGCGCCAAATCCTCCTCGAGGAGCGTTCGTGAACGGGTGCCGACCGCGCGCCGCAGTGATCGTGGGGGTGATCACTGCAGGTGCGCTGTATGGCGGCGCCGGAATGGCCCTATCGGTGTTCGCGTCGGCCACTCCGACGGATTCCGGCGAGCGCGCCGGAGCCGGCATCGGTGCCGCAGCCCGCGATCGCGGCAACGACGTCGGCTCGCGAGGTCCGAGAACCCGTGTTGCCGCTCAAGTGCAGTCTGCGGCGACGGCTCCCGGCCGCCGAGACCGGCGTGCCCCGGCCGGTCCGTCGCGGCCACCGCAGGTTGGCCCGGGCGGCTACCCGGAGGGCGGCGTCGGTGAGCAGTGGGACTGCTCCCACTGGCTCAACGTCGAGCCGATACGCCCCCCGGAGCCGGCCGCGACCGGCAACCGAGGGTTGTTCCTGTTGCCGGGACTTGTGTCGGTTTCCACCCCCGTGCCCCAACTGACCAGCGGTGCCGCGGCTGAACCGCCGAGCACCGAGGTCGTGTCGGTGCGGGACTCGCCCGCCGAAACAGGTGCCCCGGATGGTTATGCTGCCGGTGCCGGAGCCACCCCGAGCCCGCCGGCGTCGAACTTCCCGCTCCAGATCGGCGTTCGGCGGCCTGCGGCGGCCCCGTTGTCCGGGCCGCCAAACCGGTCGTCGGGACCAGCGGTGCCGCGGGCCCGTATGGCCGCGGCCCCACCCCCGGTGTCGGAGCGGCTCGGCTACCCGGAGTATCTGCGGCACACCGATATCGCCGGGCTGACGTCGGTGGCGCTGCCCGGCCTGGCTGTGATCATGAGTCTGACGGCGATCGGCACGATGGTCGGCTACCGGCAGGCCAAGGCGGGTTACCTGCTGCGCGCCACCGGAGCGGGCCGATTCCTGCCATGACCGTCGACCGCCCCGTCGCCAGAGCGGTGAACGCCGTCCTCGCGCTGGCACCCCGGCGTGGGGTGGTGGATCTGGCCGGGCTGGTGTCCGCTGTCGGGGCGCACCGCGGGCGGTTCATCGCGGTCAGCACTGCCGATCTCGCGCCGGGTGTGTCGGGCCAGTGGCGCCAGTACGCCGAGCACGACGAGTTCCTCATCCAGGACGGGCTGCCCACCGCCGATCGCACCCTGGCCCACGAACTCGGCCACCTCGTTCTCGGACACGAGGGCATCCCCGTCGCCGAGGCCGCACGGGGATCGGTCGAGTTCGCCGGTGACGACCTCATCGGCTACATGCTGAACCAGCGCACCGGCTGTATGGGACCCGGCGGCGACGATGTCGA
>CAZGPT010000213.1:0-3903 GCA_964527015.1 uncultured Mycobacterium sp.
GGCGTCGTAGTCGGTAGCCATCCGTCCCATCCTCGTCCTCGTCCAACCTCAGCAGGCCTGTTCAGGCCTACCGCAGACCTGTCGCGAGCCTCAGCGGGCCGCTTCAGCAGGCCGCCGCAGTCAGGCCCTTACAGCCGGCCCTTGCAGCGGGCCCTTGTAGCAGGACTTTGTATCAGCGTCGAACGGCTGTGCCAAACGATTAGTGCCCCGTTCCCGTTGAGTTGGCATGTGTTTTACGTCACACCGGCCAACGGCCGGTCATCTCCGGGTGCCGAACAGGCCGGTGGGCCGGGGCATACCTTTAGAGTTTCCCCGTGGTCGCTCACATCACCGAAGGCTCCAATCTCGATAAAGACGGGCAGCCGTTCCGCCGCCGCATCTACCGCCCGGCGATCGCCGCGCTGGCCGTACTGGCGACGTTGACAGCGTTGTCCTGGGCCGTCGTGCTGACCCGACCGGTCACGGTCGACGAAGTCTCAGCATGTAACGCCCCACCAGCGGCCACCGACAGCGACGCCCCCGCGCTCGGAGCCCGGGTTTCAGCCTCCTCCCTGGTGGAGGTGGCTCCGGCGAAGCTCGCAGACACGAAAATCCGGGTGCTGAATGCCAGCGGCCGGGGCGGCCAGGCCGGCGAGGTCGCCGGCGCCCTGCGCGACCTGGGTTTCACCGCGCCGACCGCCGCCAACGACCCCATCTACGCCGGCTCCCGGCTGAACTGTCAGGGACAGCTTCGGTTCGGTCAGGACGGCCGCTTCGCGGCGGCGTCGACCTGGCTGGTCGCCCCCTGTGTAGAGCTCTACCAGGACGATCGCGATGACGACTCCGTGGACCTGGTGATCGGCACTGATTTCACCTCGCTGTCCAACAGCGACGATATCTCCGCGGTGCTGTCAAGCCTGCGTCCCGGCGCAACCGAGCCGACCGATTCGAGACTCCTCACGAGGATCCACAGCGGAACCTGCTGACACCCGCCAACACCGCAGCCCTACCGCGGCAACCTCAACCCACGATGGCGTTCCAGCACCCGGATCAACTCCGCGCTCACCCCGGGCGCGGCCGCCAGCAGCAGGTCCGCCCCTGCGCCGGAGCCGTCCGGCTCGGGCAGCGCCACCAGCGCCCCGGCCTCCGCCGCGATCAGCGCTCCGGCCGCCCAATCCCACACCCGCAGGCCGTGCTCGTAGTAGGCATCGAGGCGCCCCGCGGCCACCATGCACAGGTCCAGTGCTGCCGAACCGATCCGCCGCACGTCACGAACCTCCGGCACTATCCGGGCCAGCAGCGCCGCCTGCGCAGCGCGCCGCTCTTTCGCGTAGCTGAAACCGGTGCCCAGCAGGGCCATGGACAGATCGGCGACCCGATTGCACGCGAGCTGTCGGGTCTGTCCGTCGGAACGAACATGCGCGCCGAGCCCCAAGCCGGCCGAGTACAACCGGCCCCCTGCCACATCGGCTACCGCCCCGGCGATCGAGACGCCGTCGACCTGGGCCGCGATCGATACCGCGTACGCGGGAATGCCGTACAGAAAGTTGACTGTGCCGTCGATCGGATCCACCACCCACCGCACGGAGCTGGCGCTGGGAGTTCCGCCGGCCTCCTCCCCCAGTACGGTTTCCCCGGGACGCAGCTCCGCCAGCCGATCCCGGACCAGCTGTTCAGTCTCGGTATCGGCGAGTGTCACCGGGTCCGTTGGGCTGGATTTCGTCCGTACGGCCGCACCGCCGGACTCGGGGTCGATGATCTGCGCCCGACGGCGCCCCACGAAATCCGCGGCCTCGGAAGCCAGCTGTTCAGCCAACGCGCGAAGCCCGTCGGGCCGGTTGTCCTTCACCCCGCTATCGCAACACAACGCGCCCGGCAATCCCACCTTCCGGGATTGCCCGAACCACTAATGTTTGGGGGCGAGCGCCCGCCGCACCCACGACAGCACGACAGGGAGTGCCCCCCATGACCTCGAGTACGTCCGTCTCCCCCCGCCGCGGCTTCGGCATCGACGTCGGCGGCAGCGGCGTCAAGGGTGCCATCGTCGACCTCGACACCGGGGAACTCATCGGCGAGCGGTTCCGGCTGGATACCCCGCAGCCCGCGACACCGGAGGCGGTCATCAGCACTGTCGCCGAAGTAGTCCGCCACTTCGGCTGGACCGGACCGTTGGGCGTCACTTACCCCGGCGTGGTGGTCGGCGGCGTGGTCAAGACCGCGGCCAACGTCGACGAGTCCTGGATCGGCTCCCACGTCGCGGAGTTGACGAGCACGGCGCTCGGCGGTCGGCCGGTGACCGTCCTCAACGACGCCGACGCGGCGGGACTGGCCGAACAGCGTTACGGAGCCGGGCGCAACCAAAACGGGGTCGTGGTGCTGCTGACCTTCGGCACCGGTATCGGCTCCGCGGTGATCCACAACGGGGTCCTGCTGCCCAACACCGAATTCGGTCACCTCGACGTCGATGGCAAGGAAGCCGAACACCGAGCCGCTTCGTCGGTCAAGGAGCGCAAGGACTGGAGCTACGAGAGGTGGACCAAAGAGGTCAGCAAGGTGCTCGTTGCCGTCGAGAACGCCATCTGGCCCGACCTGTTCATCGCGGGCGGTGGTATCAGCAGAAAAGCCGACAAGTGGATCCCCCTGCTGAACAACCGCACGCCCGTCGTTGCGGCCGAGTTACGCAACACCGCGGGTATCGTCGGGGCGGCCTTGGCGGCTGCCGACGAACGTACTCTCCACTGACCCGGGGCGCGCCGGCCTGCGGGTACACCAAGTGTCGTTACAATGGTGCCCGGCGGCTGGTGGATCAGCCGTGGCGCGGATCCCCACGGGTCGGCCGATATTTCCCATACCCGACACTGGTTGACACAGATCTGCGTGAGCCGGAACCCGCAGGACCGAAAGGGCGTACGTGGCAGCGACCAAGGCAAGCCAGGCAAATGTGAAGCCGGCTAAGCGCGCCGCTGCGGCGCCTGCCAAAAAGACGCCCGCAAAAAAAGCCGCCGCGAAGAAAACGCCCTCGAGGAAAACCCCCGCGAAAAAGGCGTCCGCGTCGACCAACGGTGCGACCCCTGCCGGGCGAGCAGCCAAAGCAACGCCGGCCAAGGCGGCTCTCGCCAAGGAGCCCGCGAAAGCCGCGAAGGTGACGGCAGCCAAGACCGCAGCCGCTAATGGCACATCCAAATCTGCCAAACCTGCCAAAGCAGCCAAAGCAGCCAAGTCAGCACCGGAGAAGAAGCCCACTCGCAGCCGGGCCAAGAAAACGACGGCCACGGCCCCGGAAGAAGCCGTCGACGCCGCAGTAGTCGCAGTGGGCGCGGGGATAAAGGGCGAACCGGCAAGTGAACCCGTAGTCAACAACCTGCAGCCGGCCCGGGAAAGCAAAGGCGGGACAGCGCCGGCGGCCACTGGTACTGCCACTGCCACTGGGGAAGCTGCCGACGACGAAGACATCGCCGAACCGTCCGAGAAGGATAAGGCCTCCGGCGACTTCGTCTGGGACGAAGAGGAGTCCGAGGCGCTGCGCCAAGCCCGCAAGGACGCCGAGCTCACGGCCTCCGCGGATTCGGTTCGCGCGTACCTCAAGCAAATCGGCAAAGTCGCGCTGCTCAATGCTGAGGAGGAGGTGGAGCTGGCCAAGCGCATCGAGGCCGGCCTCTACGCCACGCAGAAGATGGTCGAGCTGGCCCAGAGCGGCCAGAAGCTGCCCGTTCAACAGCGCCGGGATATGCAGTGGATCTGCCGCGATGGCGAGCGTGCGAAGAACCATCTCCTCGAGGCGAACCTGCGCCTCGTGGTGTCACTGGCCAAGCGCTACACCGGCCGCGGCATGGCCTTTCTGGACCTCATTCAGGAAGGCAACCTCGGCCTGATCCGCGCGGTCGAGAAGTTCGATTACACCAAGGGCTACAAGTTCTCCACCTA
>CAZGPT010000214.1:0-2398 GCA_964527015.1 uncultured Mycobacterium sp.
TCGTGCACTCCCACTACTGGCTCTCCGGCCAGGTCGGGTGGCTGGCCCGGGACCGGTGGGCGGTGCCGCAGGTGCACACCGCGCACACCCTCGCCGCGGTGAAGAACGCGGCGCTGGCCGACGGCGACGCCCCCGAGCCGCCGCTGCGGGCGGTTGGTGAACAGCAGGTGGTCGATGAGGCGGATCGGCTGATCGTGAATACCGAATCCGAGGCGCACCAGCTTGTTTCGTTGCATCACGCCGATCCCGAACGTATCGACGTCGTGCACCCCGGTGTCGACCTGCAGACCTTCTCGCCCGGCGATCGGGCGGCTGCCCGCGCCGGACTCGGGTTGGCCACCGGCGATCGCATCGTGGCGTTCGTCGGCCGTGTCCAGCCGTTGAAGGCGCCGGACGTGCTGCTGCGGGCCGCCGCGCGGCTGCCGGACGTCCGGGTTGTCATCGCCGGCGGACCGTCGGGTACCGGGTTGGCCGCCCCGGACGCGCTGGTCCGGCTCGCCGCCGAACTGGGTATCGCCGACCGGGTGAGCTTCCTGCCGCCGCAGTCGCCCGAGGACCTGGTAGCCGTCTACCGGGCGGCGGACCTGGTGGCCGTCCCGAGTTACTCGGAGTCCTTCGGTCTGGTGGCGGTCGAGGCCCAGGCCTGCGGCACCCCGGTGGTGGCCGCGGCGGTAGGTGGGCTGCCGGTGGCGGTTGCCGATGGCCGCAGCGGCTCCCTGGTCGCCGGCCACGATCCCGCGGCCTGGTCCGCCGCGATCGCGGGTCTGCTCAATGCCGACAGAGCAGCGCTGAGCCGGGGCGCTATCGAGCACGCCGGCCGATTCTCCTGGGACCACACCGTCGACGCCCTGCTGGCCAGTTACGGCCGGGCGATCACCGACTACGGCCGCGCCCACCAGCGCAGCGCGGCCCGAGATCTGGTGGCGCCTCGCACCGGCCGGCGCTGGACCATGCGGCGGGGGGTGCGCGCGTGAACTCCGAGTCCAGGTCCGATGCCATGCGGGTGCGTCAGGACATCGAGGAGACGCTGACCGAACACGGGCTCAACTTCACCCGCTACGAGGGCGCCCACGGCGGTCTGCCGGGGCTGCTCGTCGAAGTGCCCGGTGAGCGCAAGCTGATCACCAACACGTTGTTCAGCATCGGCGAGCATTCGGTGCGAGTGGAAGCCTTCGTCTGCCGTCGGCCCGACGAGAACCACGAGGGTGTCTACCGCTTCCTGCTCAAGCGCAATCGGAGGCTCTACGGGGTCGCCTACACCCTGGACAATATCGGCGATGTGTATCTGGTCGGGCGCGTTGCCCTCGACATCATCAACGCCGACGAGATCGACCGGGTTCTCGGGCAGGTGCTCGAGGCCGTCAACAACGATTTCAACACCCTGCTCGAACTGGGTTTTGCCACCTCGATTCGAAAGGAGTGGGCCTGGCGAGTGGCCCGCGGCGAGTCGCTGAAAAACCTGCAGGCCTTCGAGCACCTCATCGAGGACGACCTCGTTGACGACATCGTTGACGACATCGTTGACGACATCAAAGCGGGCGATGAACACCGGGACGACTCCAGCGACCCGTGAGCAACCGTGAGAGACTCTGCGAATGTCGGATTTCGAGGCTGATTCGGGGGCGGGTTGCACGCTGATCCTGCTGCGGCACGGCGAAAGCGAATGGAACGCGCTCAACCTGTTCACCGGCTGGGTCGACGTCGACCTCACCGACAAGGGCCGGGCTGAGGCGCTGCGCGCGGGCGAGCTGATCGCCGGGCTGGAAAGCCAGCCCGACGTCGTTTACACGTCGTTGTTGCGGCGCGCCATCACCACCGCCAACGTGGCACTCGACCGGGCCGACCGGCACTGGATCCCGGTGCACCGGGACTGGCGGCTCAACGAGCGGCACTACGGCGCGCTGCAGGGCCTGGACAAGGCCGAGACGAAGGCCAAGTACGGCGAGGAACAGTTCATGAAGTGGCGGCGCAGTTATGACACCCCGCCGCCACCGATCGAGCCGGGCAGCACCTATAGCCAGGACGCCGATCCGCGCTACGCCGATATCGGCGGCGGCCCGCTGACCGAGTGCCTGGCCGATGTGGTGGCGCGGTTCGTACCGTACTTCGAGGCGGCCATCGTGCCCGACCTGCGGGCCGGTAAGACCGTGCTGATCGTCGCGCACGGCAACTCGCTGCGCGCGCTGGTGAAGTACCTCGATCGGATGTCCGACCAGGACGTCGTCGGACTCAACATCCCGACCGGTATCCCGCTGCGCTACGACCTCGATCGGGACCTTCGGCCGCTGGTGGCCGGCGGCACCTACCTGGATCCCGAGGCAGCCGCGGCCGGGGCGGCGGCCGTCGCCAGCCAGGGCGCCAAGTAGCCAGCCAGCCAGGGCGCCAAGTAGCCAGCCAG
>CAZGPT010000214.1:2498-3875 GCA_964527015.1 uncultured Mycobacterium sp.
TCGCCAGCCAGGGCGCCAAGTAGCCAGCCAGCCAGGGCGCCAAGTAGCCAGCCAGGGCGCCAAGTGGAACACTCGGTGAACAGCCGCTGAACTCGCCGGCCGGCCGTCGCACCAGGTTCTGATGACGCCCCGAAAGTGCGTACGCTTTCGGGGTGAGCGTTGGTGCGGTGGCACTGGGGATCGCCGTCGCCGGATTGGTGGGCCTCGGATGCGGGCTGGCGATCGCCGCACTGATCATGCGGCGGCGAGCCGATTCGGTTGTCCGGCCCCCGGAGGCTCCGGCGGTGCTGACGGTGTCCGCGGTTCTGCAGTCGGTGGTGTCCGCCGCCCCTCTCGGAGTCGTGGTCGTCGACCCGTTGCGTGATGTTCTGATCAGCAACCGCCGCGCGGTGGAACTCAACGTGGTGCGCGACGGGCTGCTCGATGACCGGGTCTGGGTGGCGACGCAGCGCACGCTGGACAGCGGCGAGGATGTCGAGGTCGATCTGCCGGCGATCCGCGGAGCGGTCGACCGGCGTTCCGGTCTGTCGGTGCGCTGCCACGTCCGGCTGCTCAACGCGGACAGCCCGCGCCTGGCTGTGGCATACCTCGACGATCAGTCCGAACAGGCCCGGATGGAGGCCAGTCGGCGCGACTTCGTTGCCAACGTCAGCCACGAACTGAAGACCCCGGTCGCGGCAATGGGTGTGCTGGCGGAGGCGCTCTTGGAGTCGGCCGACGAGCCCGAGACCGCGCGGCGATTCGGCGGGAAGATCTACGCCGAATCCCAGCGGCTGGCCGATATGGTGGGCGAACTGATCGAACTGTCTCGCCTGCAGGGTGCCGAACGGCTGCCCGACCTCGTCTCGGTCGATGTCGATTCCGTTGTGCAGGAGGCGATTTCGCGGCATAAGGTTGCTGCTGACAAGGCTGACATCACAATCGACACCGATGCTCCGATCGATCTGCAGGTGCTGGGGGATCAGCCGCTGCTGGTGACCGCGATGGCTAACCTGATTTCCAACGCGATCGCCTATTCACCGAACGGTTCGACGGTGTCAGTCAGCCGCCGACGCCGCGGCGACTCGGTCCAGATCGCCGTCACCGATCGGGGTATCGGGATCGCTTTATCCGATCAGGAGCGGGTGTTCGAACGGTTCTTCCGGACCGATAAGGCCCGGTCCCGGGCGACCGGGGGAACCGGTCTCGGGCTGGCGATCGTCAAGCACGTCGCCGCCAACCACAATGGCTGCATCCAGTTGTGGAGCCGGCCGGGAACCGGCTCGACCTTCACACTGTCCATCCCGGCATATCAGGGCCCCGATTCCGGCGCGGGCCTGGACATCGAGGAACAGGAGACGCCGTGATCAGGGTGCTGATCGTCGAGGACGAGGAGTC
>CAZGPT010000215.1:0-3772 GCA_964527015.1 uncultured Mycobacterium sp.
TGCCGGCGCTGCAGTCCTACTGGCTGCCCATCCACGTCTCGGTGGTCAGCCTCGGCTCCGGGGTGTTCCTGGTGGCCGGCGTGGCGAGCCTGCTGTTTCTGCTGAAGACCTCGAAGTACGGCCAGCCCGAGGAGGGGGCCGACGGCGCGGGCCGGGCTGTTCCGGACGGCATCCTCGCCCGGATCACCGCGCGGCTTCCCGACGCCCGGATCCTGGACCGGATCGCCTATCGCACCACCATTTTCGGATTCCCGGTGTTCGGCTTCGGGGTGATCTTCGGGGCCATCTGGGCTGAGGAGGCGTGGGGCCGATACTGGGGCTGGGACCCCAAGGAGACGGTGTCGTTCATCGCCTGGGTGATCTACGCGGCGTACCTGCACGCCCGGTCAACGGCGGGCTGGCGGGACAAGAAGGCGGCATGGATCAATGTCGTCGGGTTCGCCGCGATGGTGTTCAACTTGTTTTTCATCAACCTGGTGACCGTCGGGTTGCACTCCTACGCCGGGGTTTGAGCGCTCCGAAATCCGGGGCAGCGCACGCAGCGAGGGTTCAGCGCGGCTTGTTGTCGCCGCGACCGAGTTTCCACAGAAAATCCGGGTCGTCGTCGGGGCCGATGACCCGGGTGGTGGTGTGGTCGGTATTCGCTCGGACGGCCCGGAACACGGTATAGCCGACCGCCACGAGAACCAGGAAAAGCAGCAGGTAGAGCACGCCGAAAACCTCCTTGGTCCGAATATACGCTCGTCGGTAGTCTTGGTGCCGTGACGGATAACCAGACCGGTGGCGCCGGTGGCCGCATGGCGCGTGATGTCGCTGTCTACACGCTGGCCAGACTGCTCATGGTCGGGGTGCTGACCGCGATCATCGTCGTGTTCGCGCGGCTGTTCGGTATCGAGATTCCGATCGTGGTGGCGATGTTGTTCGCCATCATTCTGTCGTTGCCGGTCGGGATCTGGCTGCTGGGTCCGCTGCGCCGGCGGGCCACCGCCGGTATCGCCGAGGTCGATGACCGCCGCCGCCAAGACCGTGCCCAGTTGCAGGCCAGGCTGCGTGGGGACCAGCCCGCCGAGCGGTCCCGGGACAAGGCCCGGGACGAACCCGGGGACAGCACCGAATAGCGATCAGCCTGCGAAAGCCAGAGCCGCCGCCACGCCGACGGACCACACCAGCATGGCCAGCCCGGTGTCGCGCAGCACCGGGATCAGCTGCTTACCGCCCTTACCGCCGCGTACCGGTGCCGCCGCCCGCAGCCCGATCGGAACCGCCAGGAATCCGACCGCGCACCACGGTGTGGCCACCATCAGAACGAGCGTCAGGGTCGCCGGAACGGCCAGCAGTGATTGGTAGAGCCCACGGGTCCGGGTGTCGCCCAGCCGGACCGCCAGGGTCATCTTGCCGGCGACCCGGTCGGTCGGGATGTCCCGAAGATTGTTTGCCACCAGGACCGCCGATGACAGCGCACCGATGGCGACGGCCAGCGTCACCCCTACCCAATCCACCCTCAGTGCCTGGGTGTACTGCGTTCCCAGCACCGCCACCAGGCCGAAGAACACGAACACGGCGACCTCGCCGAGGCCCGCGTATCCGTAGGGCCGCGACCCGCCGGTATAGAGCCACGCCCCGGCGATACACGCCGCTCCGACGGCAATCAGCCACGGTGCGCTGGTCAGCGCCAACGCCAGTCCGGCCACCGCGCCGAGAGCCAGGCTCAGCACCGCGGCCGTGCGCACCGAACGCGGTGCGGCAAGCCTGGAGCCCACCAGCCGCAGCGGCCCGGCCCGCTCGTCGTCGGTGCCGCGGATCCCGTCCGAGTAGTCGTTGGCATAGTTCACCCCGACCACCAGGGCAATCGAGACCGCCAGCGCCAGAACCGCTTTGCCCCACACCGCCGAGTGCAGCCAGCCGGCCGCACCGGTGCCGGCGATCACCGGGGCGATGGCATTGGGCAGCGTGCGGGGGCGGGCGCCCTCTACCCATTGCGCGAAGGTGGCCATCAGGCAATGGTCGCACGCAGGCAACCGTCGGGGCACAATGTGACCCGTGATCGGCGTCATCGGCGGTAGCGGCTTCTACACCTTCTTCGGTGCCGACGCGCACAGCGTGATCCTCGAAACCCCCTACGGCGATCCGAGCGCACCGATCACGGTCGGTCGGGTGGGGCGTCACGAGGTGGCGTTCCTGCCCCGCCACGGGCTCAGCCATGAGTTCTCTCCGCATACCGTGCCATACCGGGCCAATATGTGGGCCCTGCGGGCACTCGGGGTCCGTCGGGTCTTCGGGCCGTGCGCGGTGGGCAGCCTGAGCGCCGACCTCGGACCGGGCACCACCGTCGTCCCCGACCAACTCATCGACCGCACCCGCGGCCGCCCCGACACCTACTTCGACGCCGGCGGCATCCACATCGGCTTCGCCGACCCGTACTGCCCGGCCTTGCGCGCGGCGGCCGCCGGTCTTCCCGGTGTCGTCGACGGCGGCACCATGGTGGTAGTTCAGGGGCCGCGGTTCTCCACCCGGGCGGAGAGCCAATGGTTCGCCCGGCAGGGTTTCACCCTGGTCAACATGACCGGTTATCCCGAGGCTGTGCTGGCCCGGGAGCTGGAGATGTGCTACTCCGCAATAGCTCTGGTGACCGATGTCGACGCCGGTGTCGTGCTGGGCGCCGGGGTCCGCGCGGTCGACGTGTTCGCCGAGTTCGAGCGCAATATCGGGCCGTTCAAGGAGTTGGTGCAGCGGGCCATCGACCGGGTGGCCTCGGAACGGGCGTGCACCCACTGCCTCGCCCACGAGGGTGTCGAGCTTCCCTTCGACCTGCCCTGAACGCGGGTCGCGACGGAGGCCACCCCGACGCTGGCCATACTGGGAGTGTGAAGACACCGATTTGTGACCAGTACGGCATCGAGTTCCCCCTGTTCGCGTTCAGCCACTGCCGCGATGTCGTAGCCGCGGTGACCAATGCCGGCGGTCTGGGCGTTCTGGGGGGTGTGGCCTTCCGGCCCGATCAGCTCGAACAGGAACTGTGCTGGATCGACGAGCACGTCGACGGCAAGCCCTACGGTGTCGACATCATCGTGCCCGCCAAGTACGAGGGCAAGGGTGAGAGCCTCACCCGGGACCAGCTCGCCGACCGCATCCCCAGCGAGCACCGCGCCTTCATCAACGAATTGCTCGCCGCTCACCAGATCGAGGTCGAGGAACTGCGGGTGGCCTCCTCGGCGCTGTCCGGCGATACCGGCCAGAGTCTGCTCGAGGTCTCGCTGAACCACCCGATCAAGTTGATGGCCAACGCCCTGGGCGTGCCGCCGGAATACATGATCGAGGCCGGTAAGGAGCGCGGTATCCCGGTGGCCGCGCTGGTCGGTGCCCGGGAGCACGCCATCAAGCAGGTCCATGCCGGGGTCGACCTGATCATCGCCCAGGGCACCGAGGCCGGCGGGCACTGCGGCGAGGTGTCCACCCTGGTGCTCATTCCCGAAGTGCTGGAAGCCATCTCGAAGGTTCCCGGCGGTAAGGACATTCCGGTGCTGGCGGCGGGCGGGATCGTCACCGGGCGGCAGATGGCGGCCTGCGTGGCGATGGGGGCCGCCGGGGCGTGGACGGGCTCGGTATGGCTGACCACCGACGAGGCCGAGACCGCGTCGCACACCAAGCAGAAGATGCTGACCGCCTCCTCGCGGGACACCGTGCGATCGGCCGGCCGGACCGGTAAGCCGTCCCGGCAGCTGCGCTCGGACTGGACCGACGCCTGGGCGCCCAACCCGAACGGCCGCCAGCC
>CAZGPT010000216.1:0-3731 GCA_964527015.1 uncultured Mycobacterium sp.
AGGTGCGACAATCTGCGTCATGGCGCAGGACGAGGGGGTCGTCGACCCGCCGATGCACGAACTGAGATCAAAGGGCCTCAAGAAGGGGTCGATCTCGATAATCGGAGCGGTGGCGATCGGGCTGGCCGCCACCGCGCCGGCGTACTCGTTGACCGGGGCACTCGGCCACGGTGCCCGGGAGGCCGGGTATCAGATGCCGATCGTCTTCATCCTCGCCGTCATCCCGATGTACTTCATCGCCTTGGCCTACAAACATCTCACCGACGCCGCCCCCGACGCGGGCACGGTCTTCACCTGGGGTTCCAAGGCGATCCTGCCGCATATCGGCTGGATCGGCGGTTTTGCCCTGATGCTGTCGAGCATTTTGGCCGGCGTCGGGGCCGCCGGTATCACCGTGAACGCGGCCGTGGTGACCTTCGGGATCGAGGACGCTCCGGCCTGGCTGCGGGTCTTGATCGCCGCGGTCTTCATTCTCATCACGACCTGGCTGGTCGCCCGGGGAGCCGAGGAGTCCTCGCGTACCACCATCATCCTGACCGTCATCCAGTACGGCGGGCTGGCATTGTTCGCCGCGATCCTGGGTATCAACATCGCTCGCCAGGACAGTAACCCCACCGCTGAGGCATTCTCGTGGCAGTGGTTCAACCCGTTCGAGATCACGAGTTTCGGTGCGCTACTCGGCGGTTTCCTGGTGGCCGTCTTCATCTTCTGGGGTTTCGACGCCGCGCTGTCGATGTCGGAGGAAACCCAGGGAACCGCCGAGCAGTCCGGCCGCAGCGGGGTGACGGCCATCATCATCACCGTCATCACCTATGTGGTCTTCAGCGTGGCTGCGCTGGCCTACGCCGGGGTCGACGACAGCAGCGAAGGCAGCCTCACCCACGAAGCCAATATCGACGACATCTTCTCCAGCCTGGCCCGGGATGCGGTAGGCCCGAGTGGCGCGCTGATCGCCGCGGTGATCGTCGGGCTGTCGGCGTTTTCGGCGACCCTGTCGACGGTGATGGCGACGGTGCGCGGCGTCCTGGCGATGGCCACCTACAAGGCGCTGCCAAGCCGGTTCGGTTCTGTCAACGAAGTCCGGCAGATCCCGACCTTCGCGACGTGGTTCATCGGTTTGACCACGCTGGCCATTTACGCGGGCCTGGTCCTGGTCAGCGACAGCATCGTCGAAGACACCGTGTACAGCGTCGGCATCGCGATCATGACCTACTACACCGTGGTTGCGGTCTCCTCGGTGGTTTACTTCTGGGACACCGCATTCGAGAACTGGCGCACCGCTCTGGAGCAGGTCGTTCTACCCGCCGTCGGAGCCCTCGTGCTCGTGCCGGTGGGCCTGATCGAGGCCTATCGGATGGCGAACCCGGAGTACGGATCGACCGGTTCGCTGGCCGGGATCGGAACGGTCTTCATTATCGGAGTGTTCAGTCTGTTCATCGGCGTTCTGCTGATGATCTTCTGGAACCTCAAGGCGCCGGCTTTCTTCCGCGGCCAGACCCTGAGCCGCGAACGTACCCACCGGCCGGAGAAGCAGCCCGGCTAAAGGTTGAGGTCACCCTTTTTCGCGGGTGCGCCGTGTTCGTGCGAGTGGCCCTCAGGAGGAGGTGCAACGACCGGATCGTGACCGGCGGGCAGATGGTCGGGCGGTTCGACGCGCAATCTGTGCGCCACCGGGACGTCGGTCGACGAGTGCAGAATGATCGACAGCGCAATGGTGACGGCGATCAGGTCGAACAGTTTCTCGCCGTTGGGTATGCCGGCTTGTAGTACCAACAGCCCGTAGACGACCGAGGCGAAACCCTTGGGGCCGAACCAGGCCGCGGTGAGGCGCTCGGCGCGGGGCATCGGCGTCCGAATCAGGGATAGCAGCATTGAGGCGGGGCGGACCACCATGATGGCCAGCAGCGCCAGCAGCCAGCCCTGCCAACCCAGATGCGATAGCCGCTCCGGGGTGATCAGTGCGCCGAACACCAGCAGGGCCGCGAATTTGGTCAACTCGGAGAGCAGATCGCCGAACGGCTCGAATGTCTCGGCCGCGACATGGTCGAGGGTGGCCAACGCCGAACCCGCCGCGAAAGCCGCCAGATACGGATTGGCGTGGGTCAGGTGGCATGTCGCGTACACCACCAGTGCGATCGCGACCGGCCCGAGCGGCTGCAAACGTGGCTCAGCGGTCAAAATGTTGGTACGCCAGGCCAGCGCCACCACGACCGCGACGCCGATACCGATCGCCAGGCCGAGGACCAACTCCAGCAGCACGGTGCTCACGTGCGAACTCTCATGCTGGGTCATTGCCAGGAAGATCAGCACGAATGGAAGTGCGAGGCCGTCGTTGAGCCCGGATTCGACGTTGAGCATCCTGCGCAGACGTAACGGGATGTCATGGCGGCCCACGAGTGCCGAGGCGAAAACCGGGTCGGTGGGGGACAGGATCGCACCCAGCAGCAAAGCCTCCGGCCAGTCCAGGCCGGCCAGGAAGTGGGCGGGGATGGCGACGCCGATCATGGACAGCGGCATGCCCAGCCCCAGGGCCCGACCCGACAGCCGCCAGCCGTCCCGCAGCGCCGGGAGGTTGGCCCGTTGACCGTCGGTGAAGAGCACGGTGAACAGGGCGATGTCGGCGAGGACGGCAACGAAGCCGTCGCCGGCATTGACCACCCCCAGCCCGCCGGGGCCGAGTAGTGCCCCGGCCACCAGGAACAGCAGCGCCGTGGAGAGAACCGTCCGAGCGGCTAATCCCGACAGCGAGACGCTGATCAGCAAGACGACGCCGTAGGCAAGGACGAGGACCACGCGAGACTCCCGGGTGTATTCGGATTGGTCGTGGGCCATGGTGCCCTCCGCGATGGCCGGGCGCAAAGCCACCGCGGTCGGCCGACGGAGCGGGTTAGGGTTGAAAAGTGACCGCCCGGCCCGATTACGTCGACTTCCACTTCGACGTCATGTGCCCGTTCGCCTATCAGACATCCCGTTGGATCCGTGAGGTCAGCGACCTGACCGGACTGACGGTGAATTGGCGGTTCTTCAGCCTCGAGGAGATCAATCGGGTCGACGGGAAGAAACACCCGTGGGAACGGGAGTGGTCCTACGGCTGGTCGATGATGCGGATCGGCGCGCTGTTGCGCCGCCGGTCGATGGCCGATCTCGACGCCTGGTACGAACGGTCGGCCCGCGCCCTGCACGTCGAAGGCCACAAGCCGCATGAGAAGGCCGTCGCGCGGCACCTGCTGGCCGAGTTGGGTTTCGATCCCGCTCTGGTGGACGAGTCGATCGCCGATCCGACGACCAGCGACGAGGTGCTCGCAGACCACCGGAGGGTGCTCGACGCCGGCGGCTACGGTGTGCCGACGCTGTTCTTCCCGGACGGCCAGTGCCTGTTCGGGCCGGTGCTCATCGACCCGCCGACGGGCGATGCCGCCCTGCGACTGTGGGACGCGGTGCTGGCCTGGACCGAGTTCCCGCATCTCTACGAGCTTCAGCGTCCCAAGGCCGCCGCCGACGAGCAGGCGATCGTCGAGACGCTGCGGCCCTATCTCGACGCCCGCGATTGGGTGTCGATCAACCGGGGCGAGGTCATCTCGTTCGACTCAACCGACTGAGATGACGTTCCGGGGCTTAGTACTGGCGACCGCGCTGGCGGCCTGCCTGCTGAGCGCCCCGACCCCGGCGGTGGCCGACCCCGCCACCGACCCCGCCACGGAAACGGGTACGGAAACGGGTACGGAAACGGG
>CAZGPT010000217.1:0-3722 GCA_964527015.1 uncultured Mycobacterium sp.
CGTCTCGGCTCCGCTACACGGACGACTCGATGCACATTTCGATCCAGCGACCCTTGACCGGCTGATCGCCACCAACTGGATTCGAACCGCCGCCTGGACCGGCCGCGCGGCATTGGCGATCGCCATCCTGGTGGCCGTGCTTCGTTGATCGCCGGCTGCGGGATTCAGAACAGCAGCGCTTGGCCACGACTGCGCAGCACACGACCGCTCGTACGGGCTGTGACCTTCAGCGGCCCGGCAGGCCACGACGGAACTCACCCCAGGTGCTGGATTGTTCGATCGCCGCAATGATCTGGGCGATCCTGCCGACCGGGCTCCGCTGGGCGAGGACAACGCTGTCCGAACCGTTGCTGCCCATTACCGACCGTGCCGGCATATCCCGCTGTCCTGGGAGTTCGGCCTCAATCGCAGTCAGGACGACCAACCCGACCTTCGGACCGCGATAATGGCCAGGTGGCTGATCGCAATGTTCTGGGTACCCCGCTGAAACCGTGCGGCACTGACCCGATGACCGGGTTCTACCGCGACGGGTGCTGCGCGTCCGGGCCTGAGGACCGCGGCCTGCACACGATCTGCGCGGTGGTCACCACAGAGTTCCTCGAGCACCAGAAATCCATCGGCAACGACCTGACCACCGCGATGCCGCAATACCGCTTTCCCGGCCTGGCGCCCGGGGACCGCTGGTGTGTCACCGCCAGTAACTGGCTACTGGCCTACCGGGACGGCTGCACCGCGCCGGTGGTGTTGGCCAGCACCCACGAGCGCACCCTCGACGTCGTGCCACTGAAGGCCCTCAAAGAGCACGCCGTCGATGTACCTGACGATCTCGGCGGACTGTAACCGTCGGTTCGACCGCAGCGGTCCCGCCGTCCTGGTGATGGCGGGACCGTCAGGTGGCGGCGGGAGCCTTGAGTCGGGGGGCCAGCTCCGGTCGAGTTTCCGACGACTTGTGAAACTCTCCGGCGATCCAGATCAGCCGATAAAGCAGCATCGCGGTGAACCGGCTGCTGGCTGGGTGCCCCCAGTCGGACTCGAACCGACACTTGGCGGATTTTAAGTCCGCTGCCTCTGCCAATTGGGCTATGGGGGCGCGCGCCCGGCACCAGAGCACCGTACCGTCCGCCCGGTCGGCCGATTTCGGCTGACATATCCCGGGGCGGCTCACTATCGTGGAAAGTGTGGCCCGCGCGACGTGGGTCTGAAGGAGATGACACAGATATGCGTATTGCCGAGGTCAAGCGAACCGGTGGTTGCACCTGCCGTTGCGGTGCCTGCAGGAGCCAGGCTCACTGCAAGAACATCGGCAGCGGCTGCAAAGTCAAGCTCTAAAGCGTGTCGAACAACTCTTTTTGAGTGTTTGGCACCGCCCTTCTCGGGCGTCGTCGGTTCAGGCCGCTGGTGCGGTGTGAACGTCGGTTCCCGCGTCGTTCAGGCTGGTTTCACCGACACGCGAAGAGTGTTGGTCAGAGCCGTCCTGTCGGCGGGCGTTGGTGGCCCGGCCTCCTGCTTGGGGGTCCGGGGTTCGGTGGTGGTTGTGTTGGCCCCAGCGGGCCAGGTTGATCGCCGCGTTGAGGTCGCGATCGAGGCGGTGATCGTTGGCGCAGGTGAACGTCCGCTCGGCCAGGCTCAGGTCGGTGCGGCGATCGCCGCAGACCGAGCAGAGTTGGCTGGAGGGATACCAGCGGTCGGCCTCGATGACCTCACCGCCGCGCCAGAGCTGCTTGTAGTGCAGTTGACGGGCGAACTCGGCCCAGCCGGCATCCGATATTGCCCGGGCGAGTCGACGGTTGGCCAGCATTCCTGCCACGTGCAGGTTCTCGATGACGAGCCGGTCGTGGTTCTTGACCAGCTGGTTGGAGACCTGGTGTGCGAAATGTCGGCGCACGTTGGCGACGCGGTGATGATGGCGGCCCAGCCGTGCAGCGGCGTCGCGACGGTTCTGTGATCCTTTCTTCTTCCGGGACAACGATTTAGCCAACCGGCGCTGTCGAGGGATACCGGCGGCGAGTGCTTTGGGGGCATCGGTGATCCGAGCGAGTTCGGTGCCCTCGGCCGCGGCGGCGACCGCGAACGCCGACAGTCCTCGATCGACCCCGACCCAACCACCGGTGTCTGCGGTGTCGGGGTGCGGGTGCTGGTGGGCCGGGTGCAGGTCGGCGGCTTCGACGTTCAGCGACACCCACCAACGGCCCGCACGCTGGGTAACGGTGGCGAACAGAATCTTCGCCCGGTCGGTGGCGAGCATGCGTCGCAGTCGGCGGGTGTCGTCATGGACGGCGATCTGGCCGACGCCGGGCAGGGTGAGCGAGCGCGGCCGGCCCCCGTCGCCGACACGGATCGCTGCCGGCCGGCCTTTGGGGTGCTTGTTGCGCAGCCGAAACGAGGGAACCGAGGTGGCTTTCTTCTTGAACCCAGGGAAGCCGACCCGTTTGCCTTGACGTTTCCCGGATCGGGAATCCGACCACGCCCGCAGACCTTTGCCAAGGTCAACGGCTGCCTCTTCGAACACCTGCTGACACACCTGGGTCCGCCAGCCCAAGCCCGTGACGACCGGTTCGACCCATCCGGCGGTATCGACGGTGAACACCCGTCCGGCATCCTCGGTCTTCTTCCACCCATTGAAGGTGTTGATCAGGTCGAAACCCGTCCACGGCACCAGGACGGCCGGGTCGGTTCGCCGGGCGGAGAGGCGGGTTTTGACGATCCGTAGGCACTGGTTGAACGCGAACCGGGCCGCCCCGGCGTGCCGGGACAGCGCCACCGCCTGCTCGGCGGTCGGGTCGAGGCAGAACTTGAACGTCGTGTGCCGTGCCATCGACCGCAGCATCGCACGGGACACCGACAAGCATCGCCGACCAGGCCGGAGGTGTCAGACCTCGCCGTGAGGATCGGCGGTCATGTGACCTTCCGGCCCGCCGCCGGCGCTACCCTTCCGACCTGTCCGACACCGCCTGGGCGCGGGTGGCCCGGTTCATCGTGCGCGACCATCCGCGCGGTGGACGGCCCTGCCCGCCGCAGCGCTGGCGTGAACACCTCAACGCGGCCTTGTATGTGTTACGCACCGGCTGCGCGTGGCGGCACCTGCCACACGACTTCACCGTGTCCTGGTCAGCAGCGCACAAACACTTCCTGCGTTGGTGCCGCGCCGGTGTCTGGTTCAAGGCACTCGCCGCGGTTCGCGGTGAGGTCCGCGCCCGCGGGGGCCGCCGCAAACGACCCTCAGCGGCAGTGATGGACTCATCGTCGGTGAAGGCATCCCCGGTGGCCGGGCCGCGCGGGTTCGACGGCGCGAAAAAGTCGACGGAATCAAACGCCACATCCTCGTCGACACCGCGGGCATCCTGATCGCCGCGACCGCCACCCCGGCCAACGTCCAAGACCGCGCCGCCTTCCCGGCCCTGCTACGCAAGGCCAAACGCGTCGCACCCACCATCGCTCACCTCTGGCTGGACAAGGGCTACACCGGCCACACCGTCGCAGAATCCGCAACACAAGCCGGGGTCAGCATCGACGTCGTATCCGGCCCCAAGCCCGCCAACGGGTTCCAGGTCCAGCCCCGCCGCTGGGTCGTCGAACGCACCAACGGCTGGATCAACCACTGCCGACGACTCGACCGCCACTACGAAGTCACCCTCACAGCACACGAAGGCTTCCTCTACCTCAGCCAGATCGCCTTACTACTACGCAGACTCGACCGCACCCAGTTGTTCGACACGCTTTAG
>CAZGPT010000218.1:0-3699 GCA_964527015.1 uncultured Mycobacterium sp.
TCGCCCCGTCGAAGCAGGCGTCGGGGAACGGCAGCGCGGGCTCGCGGTTGAGGTCTGCGGGAACTCCCGTCGCCTGCGGTCCGGATTATGTCGGACCACTCGGGGATAATGGCTAAGTGAGGGAGATCAGCAGCGACGCAACCATTCACGTCATCGAGGGACAACCGTGGCGGGACGCGATCAGCAGAATCCTTGAGCCGCATTCGTTCTATCGACCATGGCTCGGGGGCGACGACGTCGAGCCCGGGGACGTCGTCCTGGTGCTCCTCGACACCGAGCCGCGGGCAGTGCTTGCGGGGGCGGGCGTCGTCGGGTCGGACGGCAGGGTAGACAGCGCCATCGGCGACATCTCGCGTCGCCATTTCGATCACGCTTCTTTGTACGGCCCGCCGGCGCTGCTCGAACTGGCAACGCTGAACCTGCGGGCGGAATTCGACATCGCACCTAACGCCGGCCCCGTCGGCCACGACACCGCTGACATAGTTCGGATGGTCGAAAAGCGCATCAGCGGGGATCGCAATCTCCGGTACCTGCACGGCCACAGCTCGCTGGCGCAGGCCCGGGTGCTGATCGACTCTGGAGGGCGATGCGGTGGTTGCGACGGCGATCTTGGCCTGGCCCAAGCCGATACCCGTGAACGAGTGCACATCCACACCGTCGACTACTACACCCCCGATCGCTGGGCAGCGGTGGTCGATGAACCCCCGCGCGAGGAGCCGCCCCCTCGTCCTCCTGAGCAGGCCTACTCCGCCGAGGCCATCCGTATCGACATGAGTTGGCACCCAATCCGGTTTCCTCCGGATTGGCCGGCGGCGCTATGCGAGGGGTGCCACGATCGGATGCGCAACGGCCGGTTCGGCACCTTCCTGGACTTCCGCTTCCGCCTGCACCCGCAGTGCCCCTCCTGCGAGGCTCAACGCACGTTGCGCACCGCCAGCGGATTCGGGTACATCGCCTACGAACCCTGGCTCCATTCCAATGGCTGCACTCCGAAACCGAAGTGGCTGTGCGGCGGATGCGGTCATCAATGGGATGAGGGCTTCGGCCTTCTCGAGGTGCAGGCGTAATGAGAAACGACAGGATTCCGCCTCGCCTAGCTACGGGCACCGTCGATCAGGTTGTCCACGTGGTGATTTCGCCCACCGATCTGCGCTCGGTGGGCGGTTGGGGCACGTCATCGGTGGGGGGAAGCCCCAACCGGATCAGCGCCTGCGGATGCGCCTCACCGTCGAACAACTCGCAGGCCAAACCCACACGACTGCGCATGTCGTGCAAAGCCTCGGTGAGCGGGCAGCTGACCAGACCCATCGCGGTCGCCGTCAACGTGATGTGACTGAGCGCTTCACCGGCCCGCAGTCGCATCTCGTCATTGTCGTCGTGGGTGCCGAGCGCCAGCAGAACCGCATCGTCATCCGGCTCCCCCGAAACCCCGGGAAAGCGCAGCGCGACGCTTCCGTCCTCATGTCTGACCCACAGAGATCTGGGAACGACGGCCACTTCCACGCCGAACCGCGCCGCGCGAATGTGCAACAACTCCAACGTGGCAGGCGGTATCCGGCGCGCCGGATACCGTCGCCGGTCGGCCCGGCGCGCAGCAATGGCAGCGGCCAACTCCAGATGCGCAGCGTTGGGCGGCTGCTCGACGACCTCCAGAATCGCCAGCGGGCCGTCCTGCCCGCCGACGGGGAACCGCCGCACCCGCGGGAACCAGCCCGCGGCGGCAAACGCGACGACGCAGTGATCCAGAACCGCACCGCAGCCGAGCAGGACGTCGCGCCGGTCGTTCGGCGACCCGCCGGGTTGACGGCGCCAGTCGGCGTAGAGGTGGACCGCGGCATCGTCGATCCGCCACCGCCACGGCTGCAGGTTGCCCGACGAGGGTGCGCGGGAGGCGACGTCAAGCACGCTCTGCAGCGTGGCCGGGTCCGGGAAAGGAGTCGCCACCGGTTTCACCTCCGTCGCTGCCAGGTTCTTATTATGCATCGCCGCACGCGCCCGATCGCTCATTAGGCTGCGGGATATGCAGGTGCTGCGGACTCCCGACGAGCGGTTCGACAACCTGCCGGGTTATCCCTTCGAGCCGAATTATGTCGAGGTCCAGACCGCCGGGCTGGCGCCGCTGCGGATGCACTACGTCGACGCCGGACCCCGCGACGCTGCGGTGGTGCTGCTTCTCCACGGCCAGCCCACCTGGTCGTTTCTGTACCGGCATGTCATCACGGGTCTGGCCGCGGCGGGACTGCGGGTGATCGCGCCGGACAACATCGGGTTCGGCCGCTCCGACAAGCCCGCCGACCCCACCGATTACACCTTCGCCCGGCACGTCGACTGGATGCACACGCTGGTGACCGGCCTGGAGCTGTCCGGTGTGACGCTGGTGGCCCAGGACTGGGGTGGCCCGATCGGGTTCAGCGTGCTGGCCCGCGAGCCGGCGCGGTTCTCCCGGGTGGCGGCGACCAACACGATCCTGCACACCTGCGATCCCGCCCTGGCCGGACAACTGACGTGGGCGCACCACGGACTAGACGGCGGCCGGGTGGTGCTGCAGGAGACCCTGCTCGACTACGTCGCCTTCTACCAGCGGGCCCCCGACATCACGCCGAGCATGTTCCTGCAGGCCGTCGCCGGACCGCTGAGTGCGGACGTGCTGGCCGCCTACGACGCACCGTTTCCCGACCGCACGTTCAAGGCCGGTCTGCGGCAGATGATCGCGCTGATCCCGTTGACCCGCAACGACCCCGGCGCCGCGATCGGGCGCACGGCGATGGCCGCCCTGGGCCAATGGCACAAGCCGTTCCTGACTGCCTACTCCGACGGTGATCCAGCCACCCGGGGGTGGGACACGGTGTTTCAGCAGCACATCCCCGGGGCGCGCGGGCAGGACCACAACACGATCACCGGTGCCGGGCACTTCGTGCCGGAACAACGGGGTGACGAATTGGCTCGGCTGGTCGCGACGTTCGTGGCCGGCACGCCCTCAGCCGAATAGGTTCACATCGTCACCGCGACCGGGTCCGCACCGGTGTCGCGGCTCGACCCGCAACGCCGGTTAGCCCAGCAGTCCGAGTGGTCAGATGCCGGGGGACCGCGCGGGACTGGTGGGGCGGACGCGGTAAGGGGCGTCAGTCCGCGCGCAGGGATGCCCCATCTAGCTCCAGTCCGATCACTTCGGCGAGGTGGAACAGCCATGCCGGGTCTACAACCGATCACCGGCAATGGCCGCCGGTGGGGGAGATCTGCGATCGGGTTTCCTGGAGACCGGCTAGTGGACCGGCCGCAGTTGCTATCCTGAATTTCCAGGCTCGGCAGGTTCGGCAGCAGCGAGGCGCTATGCGCGTTCCCATTCCCTACGCTCGAGTAGTTGTGGCTGCACTCGGGGCGGTTGCGGTTCTGGCCGCCGCGTTGAACCCCATTCAGCGGGACTGGATGGCCGCGCTATTTCTGTCGGTCGTGATCGTCTTCACGGTCATCACCCTTTCTCTGCTCGCGCATGCCCTGATCGTCGCGATCGGCCGCTGGTGGCGTCGGCGCCGCGATGACCGACCCGGCGGGCGCGACGATTACGGGCTTGTCGGGTAGGCCGGGTCCGGTGTCGTCGACACCGACGAGTTCTCGCACGATCTCCGGCACCGTTTTGGCCAGCATATAAATCATGGCCAGGTCGGGGGCATGCGGAAGGCTGCTGATGTCGTGGTAGGC
>CAZGPT010000219.1:0-3676 GCA_964527015.1 uncultured Mycobacterium sp.
TCGACGCGCTGCGGCCTGGAGTTGACGTCCATGTAGGTGATGGTCGCGGTGGCACCCGGCTCGCCGAATACCTCCAAAAGAACCTCTTTGGGGTTGAACGGCACGATCTGATCGGCGGCGCCACCGGGGGTCGTGGGGTCCTGCGAGCCGAAGGCGCCCTGCAGTCGATATACCGCGAAGCCGGCCAGCGCGACGACCGCGATCGTCACCCAGATCAGCCACCCGCGGGCGACCGCTGAGCTGATGGACCCGGATTTCATCCGTCGACCTCCACCCGCAGTACGGTACGGTACCGGACACTGATCGGCACGATCAGGAGCCAGATTCCGCAGGGCGGGCGAGGCTGGGCATGATGATGTCGTCGACCAGGGTCCGGACCGTGCGGCGGGTGGGCGGCCGGTTCTGGATCGCTGTCCGGTACACCACGTAACCCGGCAGCAGATCCCACAGTTCGCCGTTAACCGCGCTCGCCTCGATCTCGCCGCGTTCCACGGCACTGTTGAGGACCTGTTTCATCATGGCCCGGCGCTGGTCGAACAACTGCTCGTGCATGGCCGCGTCGAGGGCGGGGTTGTGCGAGACCTCGCTGAGCACGGCCCGCAGGGTGGCGGCATGTTCCTTGGAGTGTGCGCAGACGGAATCGCCGATGGCGATCAGATCGCCGCGCAGACTGCCTGTCTCGGGGGGCTCGCCGTCCTGGCTGATGCCTTCGACGAATGCGGCCAGGACCAGTTCAGCCTTGGTGGGCCAGCGCCGGTATACGGTGGCCTTGCTGGCCCGGGCGGTCGCGGCGACGTCATCGAGGGTCAACCGCTCATATCCGTGCTCCTGGAGCAGACGCAGCGTGACCGCGAGCAGTTCGCGTTCCCGGTCCGACCACTTCACGGCCGCAATGCTAACGCCGGACGGGTCACGCCGGGGCGGCCCCGATCAGCCCGGCGAGTGTGAGTCCCCGTACGCCGCCATCGGCTTGGATTCAAGCGGCGGGTTGCGGATGAAACCGCACGCTCGGCGGGGCGGGTTGCGGATACTGGTGCGGCGGGCATCACCAGGGCCGGCACCGGGACGAGAGGAATGAGCCACCGATGGGCGCAGCAGACAAGCACGGCGACAACTCATGGACTGAACTTCAGCGGCGAGACGACGCCCGTCGGTTGCGGGAGTTGCCGGCGTTCGAGAAGTTCTCCGACGACGACCTGAATAACCTGGTCCGAGCGGCGCACCACGACTCGACCTCGGGCCCCTGGCCGCTGATCCACGAGCAGACTCCGGCGGATTCCTGCTACATCCTGCTCAGCGGGGAGGTCGGCGTCTACGCGGGCCGCGAGCACATCGCCTCGCTGGGACCGGGTGAGGTGATCGGCGAATCAGCCCTGCGGATCGGCAAGTTGCGCTCCGCAACGGTGACGACGACCGGGCCGACCGAAGTGCTGCGCATCGAGGCCGAGGACCTGGCCGACCTGCTCCGGCAGATCCCGGCTCTTCGCGCCGTCATCGAGGCGAGCGCCGCGCGGCACACCCCGGTTTCCACCGGCGCCTCGACGGCCCCGACCGGTCCGCAACGGGCGAGGGTCGATGCCTCGATCCCCGCCGAGTTGGTCGAACGATTCGAGCACACCGCCCGCGGTGCGGGCCTGACCGTCGCGGCCGCGCTCGAGGACGCGCTCAGCCGGTGGATCGACAGCAAGAGCTGAATCAGCCGGCGGCCAGGACCACCCGCCCGAGCATCAGCTGGCCCGCGACGATCAGGCTGGCGAAGGCGAACAGCAGCGCCGAGGCGGTCCAGGCCAGCGCCTGGCCGGTCTGGCCGTAGAGCGTCGGCACGAATCCGATCGCCAGGCCGTCGAAGGTCATCGCCCCGGCCGCGCCCCAGAGGAACACCGTCCGCTGATCGAGGCTGCGCAACCGGGCCACCCACTGCAGGAACCACACCGTCGGCGGTGCGACCAGCGCTACCGCGATGTAGACCGCCACCCGCCGCGGCGTCTGCAGAAACAGCGATTCCGGCAGCAGGCTGATGACGATGGCGAACCCGAGCGCGACCAGCGCCCCCACCACGAATCCGGTTAGCACTGCGGAGCTTCTGCGTTCATCCATATCATCACTCCTGATTTTGTAGCTATAACTACAAATTATGTTAGACAGTGCGCCCTCTAAGATCAAGAGGTGGGCTACAAGCACTCACGCGATGAGCTTCTGGCGGCCGCCGTCGAGTTGGCCGCCACGTCCGGAGTCGGATCGCTGACCTTCAGCGCGGTCGGCGCAAGCCTCGGCATCAGCGACCGGACCGTCGTCTACTACTTCCCCACCAAGAACGACATGATCACCTCGGTGATCGCCACACTGGGCGAACAACTGCAGAGCGCGCTGGCCGACGCCTTCGGCGATCAGGCCCTGCCGGTTCGCGACCTGCAGCGCAGGGCCTGGCCCACGCTGGCATCACCGGCGGCCGACCCGATCTTCGCGGTGTATTTCGAGATCGTCGGACTGGCCAGCGCGCGCCGCGAGCCCTACGCGAGCCTGGCGTCGGCGCTGATCGGCGGCTGGGTGGACTGGATGGAGCCGCGGATCGCCGCCCCGACGGCCGCCGAGCGCCGCCGTCAGGCACTGGCATCGGTGGCCGTGCTGGACGGGCTGCTGCTGCTGCGCCGGATGTCGGGTGCCCGCGCGGCCAACACCGCGGCCCGCGAACTTGGCATCGCTTAGCTGCGGGCCCGCACCAGGTCCAGGACGTCGGCGCCGAACTGCTCGAGTTTGCGCGCCCCGATCCCCGGGATGGCCACCAGCGCGGCCTCATCGGCGGGCAGCGATTCGGCGATGGCGATCAGGGTGTTGTCGGTGAACACCACATAGGCCGGCACGCTGAGCTCCCTCGAGGTGGCCAGCCGCCAGTCCTTGAGCTGGGCGAGCAGTTCCTCGTCGATATCGACCGCGCAGGTTTCGCAGCGCCGCAACATGATTGCCGGAGCGCTGGTGAGCACCACGTTGCAGACCCGGCAGTGCGGGGTGGCACCGCGCTGTCGGCGCGGTTTAGCCGGCCCGCCGGCCGTGGGTTCGATGCGGGCCTGCGGAGCGATCCCGTTGAGGAACCGCGACGGACGCCGGCTCTGCCGCCCGCCCGGGGCCCGAGCCAGCGCCCAGCTGAGCTCCAGATGCTTTCTGGCACGGGTGATTCCGACGTAGAGCAGCCGGCGCTCCTCCTCGACGGCCTCGCTGTCGGGGCCCTTGGAGACGGCGTGGCTGATCGGCAGGGTGCCGTCGGCGAGGCCGACCAGGAACACCGCGTCCCACTCCAGGCCCTTCGCGGCGTGCAGCGAGGCCAACGTGACACCCTGCACGGTAGGCGGATGCCTCGAATCGGCCCGAACCCTCAGCTCGGCCACCAGCGCGGCCAGGTCGATTTCCGGACGGGCGGCGACCTCCTCGTCGACCAGTTCGGCCAACGCGGACAACGCCTCCCATCGTTCCCGTGCCTTGACACCTGCCGGCGCATCGGCGGTCAGGCCCAGCGGCTCCAGCAGGTTCCGCACCACCTCCGGGACCGGTCCATCGATATCCCGGTCAGCCGCGCGCTGCAGGGCCACCAGCGACTGGCGGATCTCCTGACGGCTGAAGAAACCCTCCCCGCCGCGCACCTGGAACGGGATACCGGCGGCGGTCAGCGCTTCCTCGTACA
>CAZGPT010000220.1:0-3662 GCA_964527015.1 uncultured Mycobacterium sp.
ATGCGTTGCTGTCGCAGGACCCGTTCGCGTTGCTGGTCGGAATGCTGCTTGATCAGCAGATCCCGATGGAGGTCGCGTTCGCCGGGCCCCGCAAGATCGCGGACCGGTCCGGCGGTCTGGATCCCCGTCTGATCGCCGACTGCGATCCTTCGACATTCGCCGCACTCTGCGCGGAAACCCCCGCGGTACATCGCTTTCCGGGTTCGATGGGCAAACGTATCCAGGATCTTGCCGGCGTGATCGTCGAAAGCTATGACGGCGATACCGCCGCCCTGTGGACCCGCGGCGATCCCGATGGCGCGGAGGTGCTCCGTAGGCTGAAAGCGCTGCCCGGCTTCGGCGAGCAGAAGGCCAGGATCTTCGTGGCCTTGCTGGGCAAGCAGTACGGTGTGACCCCGCGTGGCTGGCGGGCCGCCGCGGGCGACTACGGCAAGGCGGGCACGCACATGTCGGTCGCCGACGTCGTTGACAAGGCTTCGCTGGACGAGGTGCGCGCGCACAAGAAGAAGGCGAAGGCCGCCGCGAAGGCGAGGATCTGAGCGGGCGTCTGAGCGGTGATATGGGCGACAGCCCGAGCGATCCAGGAGTGCAGAAGGAGGAGGAAGCTCGATGAAGACCCATTTGAATTGTCCCTGCGGCGAGGCGATCCGGGGTAAGGACGAGGATGAGCTGGTGGAGTTGGCTCAGGCGCATCTGGCAGAGGCGCACCCGGGTATGCAGTACGAACGTGAGCACATCCTGTTCATGGCCTACTGAAGCCCCGGACTCGGACCCAGACTCGGACCCAGGCCCAGGGCCCGTTCGAGATCGGCCAGCGACCGCTCGGTGAACGGAACGAGGGTTTCGACATCAGCCATCACGTCGCGGTCGGCGACGTAGCCGATGCTCACCTGATCGGCGTAAGAACACACCGTCACATTGAGCGCCATCCCATCCCAGATCGCCGAGACCGGGTAAATCTCGTCGAGGCGGGCGCCGTTGAAGTACATCGGCTCCGGAGGTCCCGGAACATTCGATACCGGGATGTTGAAGCTGGGCGGCACTTTGGTGTCGAACGGCAGCATCGGCAGCAGGATGGTCGGTCCGATCGCCGGGCCCATGGCCACCAGCATGGCACCGGGGCCTTGTTCGGCCACCTGTTTCTTGATGTGAGCCATGGCATTGTGCACCAGTTCCAGCCGTCGCGCGGCGTCATCGATATCGGTTCCTAGCGGGCACAGCCCCATGCCGAACTGGTTGCCGTGGCTGTCGGCGGCGACGACCTCGTGTTTGCGGACCGTGACCGGGCAGATCGCCACAAGTGAGCGTCTGGGCAACTCGCCGCGTTCGGCGAGCCAGCCGCGCAGCGCACCCGAGATGATGGTCATCACCACGTCGTTGCCGGTCACCTCGCCCGCTTGCTGCAGGGCCCGGATCCGGTCGCGGTCCACGCTGGTGCCGGCGGCCGCGCGATAGGGCCCCAGGCTGGAGTTGAACCGGGTCGGCGGCGCGCTGAACGGCACCGCCACGCTGGGTGTCAGCAGGCTGGCCACCGCGCTACCCAGTTGGGTGCGGACGGCCTTCGCGGTGAGCTCCATCCCCGCCGAGGCGGTATCTGCGAGACGGCGCAGCGCCGCCAGCGGGCCGGAACTCCTGCCTCCGGGGGTCCGCTCAGGCTGGCGGGCGGGCGTCTTGGCGGCGTAGAACGGCGGCATTCCGCGTTCGTCCGGGTCGGTGCTCAGTGATCCGGTGATCATCTGCAGGCCGGCCACGCCGTCGACGACGGTGTGGTGCACCTTGATATAGAACGCGAATCGGCCGTCTGGCAGACCGTCGATCAGGTACGCCATCCACAGTGGGGCCGAACGGTCCAACCGGAGTGCATGCAGATCGGAAACCAGCTCCCAGAGCCCGCGAATACCGCTGTCCCGTCGCACTGTTCGGCGTTGGAAGTGGTGGCGCAGGTCCAACTCCCGACCGGATACGGCGATATCGCGCCAGATCCACCGGAAGCCGGTGTCGATTCCGCTGTGCGGGATTCGGCGCAATCGGCGATCGATGTCGACCGGGGCGGTGAGGGCCTGCTCGTAGATGGAGTCGATGTAGTTTCTTGCGGACTCGTGATCCCCGCCGGCTGGGGGAGTCAGGATCATCAATGCCGCGACGTGCATTGGGCTGGAAATCAACTCACCCGTGATCATCAATGAATCAAGGGGGTCGAGCAGGTCCATACACAGCGACCCTAGTGCTTCAAACGTCCGGTTCCTCGAAGATCATGGGACGACGGATGAGCCGAGGGTCGGCATGAAGGTGCACTGTTTGTCCGTCGTGGTGACCTGGCCGAAGATTGTCGACATGATGCTGCCCGATCCGGTGTCGACGATCGCGGTCAGCGTGGTCGGCCCGTCGGGATTGATGCCGGGGTTGGGCTTGAGTGTCGCGCTGCCGGACCGACCGCTGGTCAGATTGACCCAGGTGACATTGAGCGGCAACTTCTGCTCGGCCGCGGGTGCCGGCGTGCCGACCGCGGTGAATACATAGGCGGTCTGCCCGGGGCCGGGTCCCGGGGTCGGGATGGCGGCCGGCCCGGCCACCGAGATCGCGGTGGCTATCACGTTGCCGCCGTCCTTAAGGCAACCGTTGCTCATCGACGGATACAGGAAGTCCTGCGTGGGAGGCGTGTTCGGGTCGTAGGCGAGCGCCCCGGCCGCCGCCGGTGCCACGGCTGCGGAAGGATCTCCGGCCGCGGTGGGCGCGGCCGCCGGGGCGGGCGCCGGACTCGGCGCGGCCACCGCGGTGGGCACCTCCGGCATGGCTTCCGGAACCGGGCCGACGGCGTGTTCCGGGTTGATCCCGGTCGGCAGGTGGGCCTCGGCGCCGGGCACGACACCGGCCGGGGGCACATGCTTCGGCAGCGGGATCGGACCATTGCCGGTGCCGGGGGTGAACAGCGGGACCGTCCCGTGTGCGATTCCGGTGGCCGCCTGCTCAGTGGCGACGGCGGCCGCGGGCGGCGCGACGGGGCCCATCGCCGCTCCGCCGTTCTGCACGAAGCGGGTGACCGCCTCGGCCAGTGCGGCCGAACCTCCCGGGGTGGTCGCATTGCCGGCCAGTTGAGAAGCGGCAGCCAGGATCAGCTCCTGCGCTGACGCGGGATTGGCCGCCGCCTGCTGGACCACCGGGCTGAGGTTCTGCACAGCCGCCAGTCCCGGTAGCTGGACCGGATCCAACGGGATGGCGGGGTCGGCCGCTGCCACCGGACTGGTGGCCATGGTCAACGCGAGTGCGGTCAGTCCGGTGGCCAGCTTGGTGATGCTGTGCACGGCGTGCTCCCTCGGGGTTGTTCCGGTTACCGGTCGCTCAGTGGTCAGGGCAGGCCGACAAGGAGCGGTAACGGATTGAGGCCTGCGCTTGCGGCAGCGGGTGCGGCGGCGGCCGCAGGTGCCGCAGGTGCAAGCGCCGCGGGGAGCAACGGCGCGGTCACCGGGGCAGCCGGGCTGGTGACCGACTGGTTGCCGAGACCGAGCGGGAACGGCAAGTCGGTGGGAGCGAGGTTGACCAGGCTGGCCGGGATGCCGAACTGGTTCAGCAGCGGCACCAGCGTCGAGCCCACAGCGGTCGGTGCGGCGACCGGCGCGGCCGGCGTGGCCGGCGCGTAAGGCATAGCCGGCGTGGCCGGCGCG
>CAZGPT010000221.1:0-3632 GCA_964527015.1 uncultured Mycobacterium sp.
ACCTGATGCCGCCGCCGGGCACCGTCGTCGGGCCGAGCGGCAACCTGGTCGCGGTGGGTCCGCCCCTGATCAACCCCGACGGGCCCAACCTGATCGACCCGAACCCGCCGCTGTCGGAGGGGGTCGGCACCGGGATTCTCGGCGGCATCGGTCCGCCGATGACTCCGGCTCCGCCGGTTCCCGGCACCGCGAACCGTGCGTTAGCGCCCATCCCGGTCAATCCGAACCCCGCGCCGATCGCGCCGGTCGCCCCGTGGCCGCCGGGCTTTCTCCCGGGTGAACCGGGACCGCTCCCGGCGGCGGCCGCGCCCGCGTCGTACGGCGGAAACGTCGGCCCGGTCGGCAGCCCGCAGGAGGTCCACCAGCTGTCCTACATCACCGGCCAGCCCGCGACCGCGGCCACTCAGTTGCTGCTCGCTCCGCTGGTGCGGGGGATGACGGTGGCGCCGGAGGAGGGGAGTGCGGGATGAACCTTCGCAAGATCACTATCGGGCTGATCGCCTTCCTGTTAGCCACCTCCGTGATGAGCTGGCTGGTGTACTCCACGCTGCAGCGGGAGGTCAGCGGCCCCACCACCGAGTACTCCGCGGAGTTCACCGACGTCTTCGGCCTGCGGGACGGGGACGACGTCCGGATGGCGGGCGTGCGGGTCGGCCGGGTGATGAGGGTGGACCTGGTATCGGGTAATCGCGCCAAGGTCGACTTCGAGGTGCAGAACGACCAGCAAGTGCTGGCCAACACCGAGGCCTCGATCCTCTACCAGAACATCGTCGGTCAGCGGTACCTCGAGTTACACCCGGGCAAGACCGGCGAGACGGCCAAACTGCCCGCCGGCGGCGTCATCCCGGTGGAGCGCACCTTCCCGTCCTTCGACGTCGGGATCGTGCTCAACGGCTACGAACCGCTGTTCGCCACCATCGATCCGAAGGCGGCCGATCAGATATCTAATGCCGCCATCCAGGCCCTGCAGGGTGACAGCACTGCCTGGGCCACCCTGGTCGACCAGACCGGAAAGCTCACCGAAACCTTCGCGGGCCGCGACGAACTCCTCGGCGACATGATCACCAGCATGGACCGGCTGTTCGGAACCCTGGCCAAACAGAATGACGATATCGACGCGACCATCTCCAACGCCCAGCAGATGGTCGGCACGTTCAATGCCCGCCGTCCCGAGTTGATCGACTCGATGGGGTCGCTTTCCCGGGTGACGCGCCAGTTGAACTCCGTCACCAACGAGGTGAACCCGGCGCTGCAGGAGCTGATCAACCGGGAACCGGGTTTCGCGTCGCACCTGGTGAGCGTCGAACCGCAGCTGGCTTTCGTCGGAGCGAACCTGCCGAAAATGCTCAAGGGGCTGGCCCGGGTGACCAACGATGGTGCCTACATGAACGTCTACACCTGCGATCTGAACGCGCTGGCCTTCTTCCCGGGACTCAACGACGTCACACCCATCGTCGTCAACGCCGCCACCCCCGGCAACCAGGCGCAGCACACCCCGAAGTGCAGGAATATGGCCAATGGTTAACGCGACGCCGGAACGAAAGTTCAGGGGGCTTCCGCGAAAGCGGATGCTCGAGGACCGCAACCGCACGATGATCGGTCTGGTCGCCCTGGCCGTTCTGGTCGCTCTGCTGGCCGCGCTGCTGATCATCACCAAAGTGGGCCCCGGCTACAAACGCATCAGCGCCGACTTCATTCAGGCCGCGGCACTGTTACCGGGCAACCCCGTCACCGTTGCCGGCATCCCGGTCGGCACCGTCACCGGCCTGAAGCTCAATGGCGACCACGTGACAGTGGATATGCGGGTTCAGAGCAATATCGACGTCGGCAAGGACTCGCGGGCCGTCATCATGATCACCACGATCCTGGGGTCGCGCTACCTGGCCCTGCATCCTGATGCCGGCGGTCCGCTGGAGAACAACACCATCGATATCAACCACACGGAGGTTCCCTACGACCTGCAGCAGGCACTGCAGGACGTCGCGGTGAACTACGGAGATGTCGATACCGACAACCTCGCGTCTGCCATCGAACTACTCGGCAAAGAGATCGAAGGCCTGCCCCCGCTGATCCCCAAGGCGATGGACAATCTCAGAAAGCTGTCGACGGTGATGGCCGACCGGCGCGAACAGTTCGGCAGCATGCTCAAGACCATGGATTTGGTGACGACCACGTTGCGTCGGCAGCAGACCAGCATTGGCGGCATGGTTCGGCAGGGCAACGAACTCCTGGGTGAATTCGTCATGCGGCGTGCGGCGTTCCACGCCATGATGCAGTCGCTGAGTGGTCTGGTCGACGTCCTCGACGACACCATCGTCGACGACCGGGCCGAGTTGGACGAGTTGCTGGCCAATATGAACACCCTTGCGGGTCTGATGGCCAAGAACGACGGAATGCTGCGCGGAATCCTGGAGAGTGCGCCGGTGGCGTTGCGTGGTCTGGCCAATGCCACCGGCACCGGTAACGCGCTGGAGGCCAACTTCACCAACGGCCTGCTGGTCGACTCGTGGATGTGCGCCATCAGTGGGCGGGCCAAGCAGTTCGACATGATCGAGTACTACAAGGACTGCCGGTGAAGCGCGGCCGGGGGTTTGTGATCCTGGCCATCCTGGCCGTGGTGACGGTGGGCGTGGTCGGCGTCTACTCGTGGAAATTGGCCAAGAACCGACTCGACACCCTCACCTTGACCGCACAGTTCGACAACACCGCGGGTCTGTATCCGACCAACAACGTGCAGGTACTCGGTATGAAGGTCGGCAGCGTCACCAAGGTGACGCCCAGGACCGGTTATGTCGAGGTGGAGTTCACCGTCGACAAGGACGTCAAGATTCCCGCCGACGCCCAGGCCGTCACCCTGCAGACCTCGATCCTCGCGGAGCGGTCCATCGAACTCACGCCGCCGTACCGGGGCGGTCCGGCGTTGGAGGACCACAGCACCATTCCACTGACCAGGACCAAGACCCCGGTCGAGTTCACCCGGACGCTGGACATGGTCGACCGGTTGGCCACCTCGCTGGGCGGTGACGGCAAAGGGAACGGGGCGGTGCGCACGCTGGTGGATTCGGCGGCGGCGATGGCCGACGGTAACGGCGAACGGATCAAGTCGGCCCTGAGCGAGTTGTCCAAAGCGTTGAAACTCAGCGCCGACGGTGGGGCGCAGACCAAAGAGCAACTCACCACCGTCGTGGACAATCTCAGCACGCTGATGGACGGCGCGGCGGCCAATGAGGACACGCTGAGGGAGTTCGGCTCCACCGTCCGAGTGCTCACCCAGGTACTCGCCGACGAGGATCTGGGCAGCGGCACCACCGGCAAACGGCTCAACGTGGTCCTCACCCAACTCGGTGACCTCCTGGAGAAGAACCGCGACACCATCAAGGGCCTGGTGGACGGGGGAGATGTCGCGCTGAAAACCACCATCGACCATCAGCGGGATCTCGCCGAACTTCTCGACGTGGCCCCGATGACGCTGGACAACATCTACAACATCATCGACCGCGAGAACGGCGCAGCCAGGGTGCACATCCTGACCGACAAGTTGTTATTCGACAGTCAGACCGTCAAAGAGGTCTGCAATCTGCTGCATTTGCGGCAATTAGGTTGTAGCACAGGAACTCTGCAGGACTTCGGCC
>CAZGPT010000222.1:0-3602 GCA_964527015.1 uncultured Mycobacterium sp.
GCGGTGTCCACCGCCGCCGCCACCGCCTGGTACGGCCTGCAGGATCTGGCCCGCATCCGGGCCGGCGACAAGGTGCTGATCCATTCCGCCACCGGCGGTGTCGGCCAGGCCGCGATCGCCATCGCGCGTCTCGCCGGTGCCGAGATCTATGCCACCGCGGGCACCGAGGATCGACGCGACATGCTGCGCCGGATGGGTATCGATCGTGTCTACGACTCCCGCAGCACGGCGTTCGCCGACCAGATCCGGGCCCATACCGATGGATATGGCGTCGATATTGTGCTGAACTCGCTCACCGGCGCCGCCCAGCGGGCCGGCGTGGAACTGCTGGCCTTCGGCGGCCGGTTCGTCGAGATCGGCAAGAAGGACATCTACGGAGACACCCGGATGGGTCTGTTCCCGTTCCGTCGCAATTTGTCCTTCTACGGCGTTGACCTGGCGCTTATGTGTAAGACGCATCCGGCTCAGATCCGTGACCTGCTCGGCACGGTGTACCGGCTCACCGCCGACGGGGTTCTGCCGCAACCGGAGACGACGCACTACCCGCTGGCCGAGGCTGCGACCGCCATTCGCGTGATGGGCGCAGCCGAGCACACCGGCAAGCTGCTGCTGTCGGTCCCGCGGGTGGGCCACAGCGAAGTGGTGGTGCCGCCGGAACAGGCGCCGGTATTCCGTGCCGATGGCTCCTACATCGTCACCGGCGGACTTGGCGGCCTCGGCTTGTTCCTGGCCGCCAGGATGTCGGCCGCCGGATGCGGGCGGATCGTGCTGAACTCCCGATCGCTACCGAAACCCGAGGCGATGGCGGAGATCGAGCGTATGCGCGCCGGCGGGACCGAGGTCGAGGTCGTCAGCGGCGATATCTCCCAACCGGAGACGGTGGACCGGCTGGTGACCGAGGCCACCGCGAGCGGACTGCCCGTACGCGGCGTTCTACATGCGGCAGCAGTGGTCGAGGACGCGATACTGGCCAATATCACCGACGAGTTGGTCGAGCGGGATTGGGCGCCGAAGGTGTACGGCGCCTGGCACCTGCACCGCGCGACCACCACTCAGCCGCTGGATTGGTTCTGCTCGTTCTCGTCGGCGGCCGCGCTGCTCGGCTCTCCGGGCCAGGGCGCCTACGCCGCGGCGAACAGCTGGCTGGACGCTTTCACCCAGTGGCGCCGCGCCCAGGGTCTGCCCGCGACCGCGATCGCCTGGGCGGCGTGGGATGAGATCGGCGCGGGCCGGCATCTGGCCGTCTCCGGGGACACCACGATGATCAGCCCGGAGGAGGGCGCCTACGCGTTCGAGGCGGTGTTACGCCACAATCGCGCCCACACCGGCTACGCACCGGCGATGGGCACGCCGTGGCTGACCGACCTGGCAGCCCGCAGCCCGTTCGCGGAGGCCTACGCATCGAGTACCGACCGCCCGGCCGATACCAGCAGTTTCCGCTCCGAACTGCACTCGCTGCCACGGGAGGAGTGGCCCACCCGGGTCCGCCGCCTGGTCGCTGAGCAACTCGGGCTGATCCTGCGCAGGTCGGTCGACCCGGACCGACCGATCTCAGAGTATGGTTTGGACTCGCTGGGCAACCTCGAGCTGCGCACCCGGATCGAGACCGAAACGGGTATTCGCGTCCGCTCCATGGACATCACCACCGTGCGGGCGCTGGCTCAGAGCCTGTGCGAGACTTTGGCTGGTGTGCTGACGTCAGCCCGCTGATGTTGATTGACGGGATCGGATAGGGAGCGGACTGAGTGGTTGCGCTAACGGCAATCCACGACTGGGTGGACTCGCCGGGTTCTGTTGTTTCCTGGAGTCCGTCGCCGGGCTGTCTGGCCAAGGTGGCGCAGGCGCCCGCGAGCGCGGTACCGGTCAGCTATCAGCAGGAACAACACATCCGGACCTACCGTGCCCACTCGGCGAACGGCCTCGAGATGGCGCGGCTGCTGATCCCGTCCTGGAACATCCCGGGTCGCTGTGACATCCGGGCGATGACCTACGTCATCAACTCCTATCTTCGCCGGCACGACACCTACCACAGCTGGTTTGAGATCGACGGGCAGGAGAATGTCGTCCGGCACACGGTGGCGAACCCGGCCGATATCCAATTCGTCGCCACCAAGAACGGCGAGATGAATGCGGCGCAGTGGCGTGAGCAAATCCTCGAAACTCCCAGCCCGTTGGAATGGGCCTGCTTCCGGTTCGGCGTGATCCAACGGGCCGACCATTTCACCTTCTATGCCAGCATCGACCATGTCCACGCCGACGCGATGTTCATGGTTGCGTTGTTCGTCGAGATGCACATGAACTACGCGGCACTGGTCGAGGGCGGCGCTCCGATCAAGTTGCCGGAGGCCGGACGCTATCTCGACTACTGCATACGTCAGCGCGAATACACCGCGGCGTTGACCCTGGAATCCTCCGAGGTCGTCGAGTGGCTGGCATTCCTGGAACGAAACGGCGGCACCCTGCCGACGTTCCCGCTTCCGCTGGGAGATCCGGATGTGCCGTGCACCGGGGATCTGATCACGGTCAGGTTGATGGATGCCCACGACAGCGACCGGTTCGAGTCAGTGTGTGCCGCTGCCGGGGTGCGTTTCGTCGGTGGGGTTTTCGCTTGCGCGGCTATCGCCGAGCGGGAGTTGACCGGCATCGACACCTACAACGTGATCACCCCGACCACGACCCGCACGCCGGCGGAGTTCATGACCACCGGCTGGTTCACCGGGATCGTGCCGATCTCGGTTCCGGTGGCGCAGATGTCGTTCAATCAGGTGGCCCGGGCGGTTCAGGCCACTTTCGACTCCGGTATGCATCTGGCGAACGTTCCCATCGAGCGAGTCTTCGAGCTGGCCGAGCCGCTGCCCGGTATCGGCAAACCCGGTCCCGGAGTGCCGATGCTGTCCTATCTCGATATCGGCCTGCCGCCGCTGAACCCCGTCGTGATGGGGCAGTGGCAGGACCGCAGCGGCACCCTCTACACCGATCTCGGGGCGGCCAATCAGATCGGCATGTGGGTCAACCGCCGCGACACCGGCACCACTGTCACGGTGGCGTATCCGGATAACGCGATCGCCCGCGAATCGGTGGCCCAATACGTCGATATGATGAAAATGGTCTTCCTGCGCGCGGCCGACGGCCGCGCCGACTCGGTGTCATCCCCGCGCATTCCCCGGGTGACGGCTTGACCATCGATGTCCGCGGCGATGCCGCCCAATCGGACAACGTCCTGCCCTACCCGGACCAGGCGCTGTTCCTCGCGCTGCGCGGAGCCGGCCATGAAGCCGTCATGCAGGCTTTGTGGATATACCAGCACCCCATCGACCTCGACGGTGTGAAGCGATTTCACCGCAACCTCTTCGGAACCCTGCTGGCCCGGCGGATCGAACCCTCCCCGATCCCGTTCGGTCGGCATCGATGGGTCGCACAGTCCGTCACCGATTCCAACCTCGACCTCGCCGAGCGGCCTCGGCCCCGCTCGGAGCTTTACACCTGGGCCGATGAGCAGGTCGAACTGCCGCTGGACCCGGAGTCCGGACCGGCCTGGCGGCTGGGAGTCCAGCCGTTCACCGACGGCTCGACCGCGGTGAGCCTGGTGATCTCGCACTGTG
>CAZGPT010000223.1:0-3591 GCA_964527015.1 uncultured Mycobacterium sp.
GGGCCGCTGGGGGGTCGAGCCAGTGATCCGGGATGCAGTGGTTGGCCGTCCTCGTCGGTGATAACGAGGCGATCGGCGGGCCCACTGATCATGATGCCGCCACTGTGGTGGAGCCGGTGATGGTGCGGGCATAAGAGGACCAGGTTGTCCAGGTCGGTGGGCCCGCCGTCCTCCCAGTGCCGGATGTGGTGGGCGTGCAGACCACGGGTGGCGCCGCAGCCCGGCACGGCGCAGCAGCGGTCGCGGTGTTCCAGCGCGCGACGCAACCGGCGGCTGATCGTGCGGGTCGATCGGCCGTGGCCGATCACCTGCCCGTCGCGTTCGAACCACACCTCGCAGGTGGCGTCGCAGGTCAGGTATTGGCGCTCGGCGTCGGTCAGCAGCGGGCCCAGGTGCAGAGCCCCGACGTTCCGTTCGACGTCGAGATGGACCACTACGGTGGTGCGCTGGCCGTGTGGGCGGCGCCCGGCTTCAACGTCCCAGCCGGTTTCGACCAGCCGCTGGAACGCGTCGAGGGTGGTCGGCATCGATGGCCGCAGATCCTCGGACTCCTCGCGGCTGCCGGGTGTGTTCTCGCGGTCGTGTTTCCACTCGGCGAACAGGGCGTCGCGGTGCGAGGCGAGCGCGGCCTCGAACATCGCCGATTCGGCATGCGCCAGGCGGATCCGCCACAGGTCGAACCCGTCGCCGTCGGTCTTGCTGATCGACGGGACCGGGTCGGGCCGCGGGCCGGAATCGGGGCGGGGTTCGAGCTTGATCGCGGTGCGCAACTGGCTGACGGTGGCCACCGACGCCAGCTCGGCGTAGTGGGCATCGGAGCCCTGCCCGCCGCGCTGCGCGATCACCGCGACCTGGTCCAACGAGAGCCGACCCTCACGAAGACCTTCGGTGCTCCGGGGGAACTCCCCGGCCCGGTGGGCGACGGTCGCTATCGCGTCGGCGTTGGCCCGCGAGGTACCGGTCTTCCAGGCCACGAGTGCGGCAACCGAACGCACCCCGGTGTTCCCCCAGATCCCGTCGTGGTCGATCTCGGCCACGATGTCCACGATTCGGCCGTCGATTGCGTTGCGCTGACCCGTCAACTCCGCCAGCTCGTCGAACAACTCCGCCAACCGCTCCTTGGAACTGACTTCCGGAGTCGTCTCGGTAGCTGTCGTTGACATGTCACCACCATCCCACCGGGGTCTGACATTGATGATCGTGTGCGTCGGCCCCGCGGGAACGATTGCCGGGGTTCATGTTGACTATCCGGTACCGAAGCGGCTGGCACCGCAGTCGGGTGACGCGGAGTGAGGAGGGGTGCAAGGACATGAGTCGGCTTGATGAGATCGGGACAGCCGACGGGTGGCGGTGCTGGCTGTGCGACGAGGCGGTGGACCCGCAGATGTCGGTCAACGACGATCGCGGGCCGAGCATCGACAGCATGAGCAGCAAAAGCAAAGCCAAAGGCAAAGCGGACTCGGTGTTCGGCACCGAACGCCTCGCCCACCGGGCATGCAACACCCGCAAAGGCGCCGTCGCACCCGTCGTGGACTGGGCACCCGAGCTGTTCGTGTCCGATCCCGCCGTCATCGTCACCAGCGTCGAGCGACTGGCACGGAAACGAGGCAGCGAGGCGATGGGCCGATGCCCGACCGAAGCCGATGCCGTCGCCGCCTCCGAGTGGTTGATGGACCGCCTGAGTCGCCTGGCCCCGGGCCTTCAGCTGGAGTCACGGATCCAGGCCGGTGGCGGGCAGTACGTCGTCGTGCTCACCTCGTAGGGGGCCGCTTCCCGCTGAGCTCTTGAACACCTGATCGGAATGCCACTTCACATGACTCGCACTCGGAGTGGGGTGTCGGGGCGCCGGGTCGAGCAAGGGCCGGCCGTCAAGGTGGTAGACGAGCCGCTCCCCTTGCTCGCTGCGGGCGACGTAATGCGGTGAGACCCGGACCGAGAGGTCGTCGTTCAAGCCGAGGGCGCCCAAGTCGAAAAGCACGTGATGGAGTGAGCAGGGCGCCAGCCCGTTGTCCGGCTCGTCGGGTCCGCCCTGGGAATGCCACAACACATGGGCGGCGTCCAGACCCGCAGGGTCGCGCCCCAGTGCGCCGTCATAACCGCACATCGCGCAGCGGTTGCGCCAGCCGTGAAGAACCTCACGCCGGAAACCGGTACGCCGGCGAACGCGTGCCGCCTTGCGGTGCTGCCACGCCGCCTCCTCTCCAATCTCCTAGGCGCTGGATATGACGTGGTGCCCCGCGATCTCGGTGATGCTCACCGCGAGATTGTGCGCGAGATTGCGGCAGGTGAGCCTGGCCGAGGCATAGCCTGACGCAATGGTGAACTCGCAGGTTTCCCGCTCCTGGCTCCTCGTTAACCCCTCCCGGGAGCCTGATCTTGACGCTGTGCTGACGGGAACGAAGTCCGATGAAGTGATCCTCGACCTGGAAGACGCCGTTGCTCCCAACGACAAGGGGGCAGCCCGGGACCGGGTCGTAGCCTTCCTCAACTCCGGCGCTCGGGCATGGGTACGTATCAACGACGCATCAAGTGAGTTCTGGTCCGCGGATTGTCGGGCTCTGGCTGACTGTCACGGCATGAAGGGTGTGGTGCTGGCCAAAACTGAAGGCGGCAATCACATGTGGGACACCGCAAACCGGCTTGGCGGTGATTCGCCGGTGATCGCACTGATCGAGACCGCGCGCGGATTATCTCGTGTCCATGACATCGCGGCCGCACGACCGTGCTTTCGAATCGCGTTCGGAGTCAACGACTTCACGCTGGACATTGGCGTGGAGCAGGATCCGTTGGCGCTGGCCTTCAGCCGCTCCCAGCTCGTTATAGCTTCGCGGGCGGCGCACATACCGGGTCCGATCGACGGACCGACCCGTGACCCTGATCAATTAGCCGAGGGCGTGGCGCTGACCCGGCGGATGGGTATGACGGGCAAGCTCGCGCTGCGTTCGTCTGACGCCGAGACCATCAACGTCGGTCTGAGCCCATCTGACTCGGATATAAGTTGGGCGCAAGAGTTCGTTGATCAGTTCAACAGCGGTGGCGGAAAGCCGAAGGACGGCAGCGACTTACCCCGATTGCACCGCGCTGAGACCATTCTGGAGAAGGCCCGGCAACTCCGACTGATATCGAGTTGAACGGCTGGTCCTGCTCGGAGAGCAGCCGGGCTTCGCGCTGCACCGGATCGGTTCGGGCAATCGGCAGACCTTCGCCGGCCGGCGAAGCCGTCCTGACCCCGTGATACAGCAGCAGTTGCCGACCCAGTTGTTCCCCACCCGGAGAAATCCCCCGACGGACGGGATACTCGTAGAACTTCAGTAAACCCACCGGGGTCGTTGAGGTCTGACGATCACGTGACCGTAGGGGAACGGCGTATGACAGTTGTCGCTATCTATCTCGTCATCACGTTCGGTCTCGGTGGCCTCGCGATGGCAGTGCGCCTGCCCCCCTTGGTCGGGTTCCTGGCGGCGGGGTTTGTCATCAACGCTCTCGACGTCGGGATGGTGCCGGAACTGGATGTGGCGGCGGATCTGGGCGTCACGCTGTTGCTTTTCGCGATCGGCCTGAAGCTCGATGTTCGGATCCTGCTGCGCCGCG
>CAZGPT010000224.1:0-1716 GCA_964527015.1 uncultured Mycobacterium sp.
GCCGAAAACGTCTTCATCCGGGCGCTGGACACCAACGTCTCCATGGCTGAACTGCAGCGATCCCACGGGCAGTTGGTGGTGGTCTCGGGCCGCGTCAACGGGAAGATCTCGATCTCGGTCGAGGCCTACGCGCTCGGCGCGGAGAACTGCCAGAAGGCGTTGCGCGAGTTGGCAACCCAGACGCTGGCAGAGTTCGGGCTCAGCGGCGTGATCGACTAGAGGTCGACGATTCCGGGCCCGATCCAGCCCTCGATGGGGGGCGGACTCGTCCGGTTTCCGCCATTGACGTGGGGGCCGAGGCGGGGCTGATCCTGGACGCTCGTCGCGGTTCGGTGACCGTGGTGGGTGCCGCCGCGGCCGTCGGAGCGCCGATGCCCGGATCGGTGGACTCCTTGGGCTGGGCCACGCTGCGTTCCAGTGGTTTCACCGCACTCGGCGCGGCTGCCGGGCCGGGATCGGCAGCCGCCAGCATGGCTTGACCCTGCTCGACGGCGGCCGCGACGTCGGCGCTCAGCTGATCGAAATCCGCGCGCTCGGTCAGCACGGCGGGCGCCGGCTGGCCGAAGGGGGTGGTGCGGTCGTACCCGAATTCGACAAGCAGACGCAGGACCGGTTCGGCGGCATCGAGTAGCACCGGGTCGACGCCGAGGTCGCGTAACGGCCGCAGCAGCGGCAACGTCTCGCTGGGGATGAAGTAGTAGGTGGTGTCACCCTGCTGCTGGACCACGGTGTTGGGGTTGTAGCCGGGGTCCTCGGGGTTCAGCGTGACCCCGGTGTAGTCGTGTGACCCGTACAACACTGCCAGCAGGGCATTCGCGGTGGCGAACAGGTTCAGCGGGTAGCGCGGGAAATCCGCGAAGAGGTCGTACTGCCGGGCGACGTCGACGGTGGCGAACGCGGTGTCCGTCGGTGCCGCCGGGGAAAACGTCCAGCCCAGTTCCTCGATGAACGCTCCCGGGAACCGTGAATTGATTCCCCCGTTGGGGCGGTTGAGGTTGGCCAGCATCACGAACGACACGGCCGAGGGGTCGGCCCCGGCGTCGGCGAGTTGGCGTTTCGCGGCAGTCGCGATGACAGCGCTCTGGGAGTATCCGAACACCACTGTCGGCGACTCGCCGTCATTGTTCGCCGTTTGCGCCGCGATCGCGCTGCCGATCCGCTGCGTCCCGTCCAGAACGGACAGGTCGAAGAGCATGTCGTCGGGCCCGCCGAAGGGCCAGAACTCCGCCGGAGTCACCACCGGGGTGGGAGTATAGCGGCCACCGAGCGTCGGCTCGATGTAGTTATGAATCGCCAGATCCATCCACGGTTGGTCCACCACATGCATATCGGTGCCGGCCATGATCAGCGCGGTCGCCCCGCTCATCAGTTCGACTTCTGCGTTGCCCGGTCGAGGCGGGCCGGAGGCGAGGGCGGTGGCGCCGACGCCCGCGCAGCTCAGGAGGGCCGCGGTGCTCAGCCGCAGGCCAACCGTGATTCGGCGCCGATTCGAGCCGAGGGCGTTGACGGTCGGGCCCGATATCGGTCCTGCCACGTAAATCACCCCTTACCGGATCTGAACCCTCCACCGCATTTCCTCGCAATGCGGTTCCCGGTCACTATCAACGTCGACCGTAGGTATGTTACGGGCTGCCGCGCCGTTAGGCAGTCAACGCCAACGTGACCGCCCGTGCCGGCCTCCATGTGGCGGCCTACATGTGGCGGCCTACATGTGGC
>CAZGPT010000224.1:1816-3576 GCA_964527015.1 uncultured Mycobacterium sp.
CATGTGGCGGCCTACATGTGGCGGCCTACATGTGGCTCAGTCCGACCGTGATCATCAACGCGCCGACGATGGCCAGGAGCACGGCATAGTCCCGGCGGCTGCGAGCCAGGACCCATGACCGCAGGTTCTCCAACGCGCGGACCGTCCGTTGTCTGGCGATGACGTAGCTGACTATCGGAATCAGCAGGACGGCATTCGCCACGAACAGGAAGGTGAACAGCGCAGTCACCTGGACCGTGGGTGGCTGGCCGGACGCACCGATCACCAGCAGCAGCGCGATGTAATCCACCGAGGGCAGTGAAATGCCGAGGCCCAGAGCCGCGGCGAACCATAGCGAACTGCCCTGGGTCAGCCGCCCGGCACGCTTGGTGACGGTGTCGACCAAGCCGAGTCCGGTTGCCGGAACGGGCGCGGAACCATCCGGCGGGTCGCCAGTCGAAGCGGGTGGGCTGTCGGCAGTCTTGCCCCTGCCGCCCGGTAGCGGGATGTTGGTGAACAGTACGGCGGCCACGATGAGTGCCAGTGACCCCACCCCGATCTGAATGATCGGTCCGCTGAAATCTCCTTTCAGGATCGAGCCGCGGTCGATGACGAAGAGGACGATCAGCCCGACGCTGGAGCTGACCAGGAAACTCGTGGACAGAAAGGCCAGCAATTGCCGGATCGGGTGCGGGCGCAGAAACAACAGCCCGATGATTCCGAGGCGATTGGGCTCCAGGTTCAACGCGAGGGCGAGGACTACAACCGTCGTCCACATGAGCGCTCACAGTACCGTCGGAGAACTGCCGGTCATCTCGCGCCCACCGGAGCGCCGGCCGTCTAGCCCACTGGGGCGGCGGCCGGAATGCTCAGCTGTTCGAGGCGTCCACCGACTCGTCGAGTTCGGGCCCTTTGGGTGTCGTGGCCGGCGGGGTGGCCGGTGTGGTGATCGGGGCCGGCTGCCACTTTGACGGCCACCAGTTGGCCTTGCCGACCAGCACCGCGAGCGCGGGCACCGTCACGGTGCGCACGACGAAGGTGTCGAGCAGGATGCCCACGGAGATGATGAACCCGATCTGCACGAGTGTGGTGATGCTGGAGAACTGCAGGCCGATCATCGACGCCGAGAAGATCAGGCCGGCGACGGTGATCACCCCACCGGTCTGGGTGATCGTCCGGATCACCCCGGAGTTGACACCGCGCGGTGATTCGTCGCGGATTCGGGAGATCAGCAGCATGCTGTAATCCGCACCCATGGCGACCGAGATGATGAAGGTCAGCCCGGGCACGCTCCAGTGCAGTTCCTGGCCGAGGATCACCTGGAACATGAGCACGGCCAAACCCAGTGACGACAGATACGACAGGACCACCGAGGCCACCAGGTAAAGCGGTGCCACCAGGGCGCGCAGCAGGATGATGAGAATGCCGAGCACCACCAGGACCGTCGTGGTCACGATCCGGGTGAGGTCCTGATAGTAGTAGTCGCGGGTGTCGCGCAGGCTCACCGTCAGGCCGGTCATGGAGATCGACGCGTCGGACAGGGTGGTGTTGGGTTGGGCGCTGCGGGCGGCCGCGGTGACCTTGTTGATCTGGTCCATGGCGTCGGTCGTGAAAGGGTCCAGCTTGGTCTGCACCAGATATCGCGCGCTGCGGCCGTCGGCGGAGATGAAGATGGAGGCGGCTTTGCGGAACTCCTCGCCGGTCAGGATCTGCGCGGGGATGTAGAAGCCCGCCATCGACGGGGTGGTGGCGTTGTTTTTCATCGACAACAGGAACAACGA
>CAZGPT010000225.1:0-3566 GCA_964527015.1 uncultured Mycobacterium sp.
AGCTGCGCTCGGACTGGACCGACGCCTGGGCGCCCAACCCGAACGGCCGCCAGCCACTGCCGCTGCCCCTGCAGGCGATGGTCGCCGAACCCGCGCTGCGCCGCATCGACAAACTGGCCGAGACCGGCCACCCCGGCGCCCAGGCATTGTCGACCTACTTCGTCGGCCAGGGCGTGGGTCTGATGAACAAGATCAAGCCCGCCCGCGAGGTCGTTCTGGAGTTCATCGAGGACTATGTGGCCGCGGCCGAACGGCTGTTCGGCACCCTCGAGGACTGATCCGGTTCGATGGGCCGCGGCTGGGCTAACCCAGGGTTAACCCGGGGCTAACCCGCCGCCAGCGGCAACCGCACCTCGAACCGGGCGCCGCGATCCAGGTTGCGGGCCGAGAGGCTGCCACGGTGCGCCCGCACCAGTCCCGCGGCGATCGCCAGGCCCAGACCGGATCCGCTGGGCAATGACGAATCCGCCCGCGGCACACGGTGATTGGACCCCCGGTAGGCGATATCGAACACCCGGGGCAGGTCCTCGGCGTCGATCCCGACGCCGGTGTCGTCCACCCGCGCCCACGCACCGTCCCGGTCAGTGCCCACCGATAACGTGACGGTGCCACCGGCCGGGGTGTGTGCGATCGCGTTGGCCACCAGGTTGGACAGCACCCGCACCAGGGCCCGGTCGCTACCGATCACCCGGACCGGCTGGCCGGGAAGGTCGACGGTCAGGGCCACCCCGGAACGTTCGGCGGCGATCCGATGGGCGTTGAGCACATCATCGACGACTTCGTCGAGGGCTACCTGTTCATAGGGCGCGGTCACCGCGCCGGCGTTGATCTTCGCCATCTCGAACAGGTCGTCGACCATCTCCGAGAGCCGGATACTCTCCTGTTCGATGTTCTTGGCCTGCACCCGTACTTCGTCCTCGCTGACCACCCCGTCGGCGATGGCTTCCGACAGTGCCCGTATTCCGGCCAGCGGGGTGCGCAGATCGTGGCTGACGAAGGCGACAAGTTGTCGCCGGGACTGCTCGGCGGCTTGCTCGGCGTCCTGAATCTCCTGCTCCCACACCGTCCGTCGAGCCAGATAGCGGGCCAGCATCACCGCCGCGGGCAGCGTCACCACCGCCACCACCGAGAGCACCACGGCGATGGAGCCCAGCACCCCGTCGGTCATGAATCCACTCGAGCCGAACACCCCGGCGAAGGTGGCCAGCGTCGGGATCAACACCAGCGCCACCATGCTCACGGTGATCGACCATGATCGCGACAGCCGGATCACCACGACACCGACCAGCACCACCGGCAGTGAAAAGCCCAGCGCTAGTAAAGCGATCTCGGTCAGGCTATGCGGGGCCACGGTCACTGTCGCCGGCTTCCCCGCGCCAGAGGTAGCCGCGGCCCCACACCGTCTGGACCCGATGGTGATCGCCGAGTTTCGATCGCAGTCTCTTGACGTGGACGGTGACCGTCGACAGGTCGCCGAAGTCCCAGTGCCACACCTGCTTGAGCAGTTCCTCACGGGTGAAGACGGTGTCGGTGTGGGTCAGGAAGAACATCAGTAGATCGAATTCGCGGTTGGTCAGGCCGATCGGTTCGCCGCCGACCGTCACCGAACGCGATGCGGTGGCGACCGTCAGCGCGCCGACGGTGATCTCCATCGGAACACTCGACGGCGTGGCCGGGGCGCGGCGCAGCACTGATCGAACCCGCAGTGCCAACTCCCGCGGGCTGAACGGCTTGGTCAGGTAGTCGTCCGCACCGGCCTCGAGACCTGCGATCCGGTCGTCCTCCTCGCTGAGCGCCGTCAGCAGGATCACCGGGACCGTGTAGTTGCGGCCTTGGCGCAGGGTTCGGCACAGCGACAGACCGTTGGGTCCGGGCATCATCACGTCGAGCACGGCGACATCGATCCGCTCGGTGCCGAGCAGGCGCAGCGCTTCGTTGCCATCACCGGCGATGCAGACCTCCAGGCCGTCGCGCTCCAGGTATCGGCGCACGACATCGCGCACCACGGCGTCGTCGTCGGCGATCAGAACCCGGGCTGGCATGATTGGCAGCCTAGCCGCGGCGGGCCGGGAAACCAGCCTGACGTCACGGTTTCGTCAGAGCCCGGGCTGTGAGCCGCGGTTTCCGGTCACCCGAATCGCTCCCGCAGCGTTCTGCGGTCGAGTTTGCCGATCCCGTGCCGGGGCAGTTCAGCGACGAGGTGAAGTTGGCGGGGCGCGGCGGTGGCGTCGAGTGACTGTGCGATGAATTCACGTAATTCGGCCAGCACGGGTGCGGCGCCCGGGGCCGCCACCACTGCGGCCACCACCCGCTCGCCCAGGCGGTCGTCGGCCACGCCGAAAACCGCGCACTCGGCCACCGCCGGATGTCGCATCAGCACCGCCTCCACCGGACCGGGCATCACTGTCAGCCCGCCGGTGCTGATCGCCTCATCGGTCCGACCCAGAACTACCAGTCGGCCCGAGTGATCAAAGCGCCCAACATCATCGGTGCGGAACCATCCCGGCTCGCCGAACGGGTCCGGGTCGGGCGGGTTGCGGTATCCGACGGCCAGGGTAGGGCCGCCGATAACGATGCCACCGATCCCGTCGGCGCCATCGGAGCCGTCGGCGGGGGTGTCGGCGGGGGTGTCAGCGGGGGTGTCGGCGGGGGTGTTGATGCGCACCTTCACGCCGTCGAGTGGCAGCCCGTCGTAGACGCACCCGCCGGCGGTCTCACTGGAGCCGTAGCTACGCACCACAGCGATCCCGGCGCCGAGCGCGGCGTCGAGCACCGGCCGCGGAGCCGGCCCGCCGCCGATCAGCACCGCGTCCAACTCGGCCAGCGACGCGGTGGCGTCCGGGTCGGTCAGGGCCTTTGCCAACTGATTGACCACGAGTGCGGTGTAGCGCCGTCCGGAGCCCATTTCCTCAATCGCCCGCGGCAGCTCGGTGAGATCGAATCCGTGGGAAATATCGAGTTCCACCGGCACCGTGCCGGCCAGCAGACTGCGCACCAACACCTGAATCCCCGCGACGTGATAGGCGGGCAGACCCAGCAACCAGGTGCCCGGCCCGCCGAGTCGGTCATGGCAGGCCGATGCGCTGGCGATGAGCGCGGCCGGGGTCAGCATGGCCCCCTTGGGCGCACCGGTGGTGCCCGAGGTGGGGAGCACGAGGGCGATATCGTCGGAAATTTCGCCGCCGATCCGCAGCGCGCTGATCAGACGCTGACTCGCCCGCGGGTCATCGGCGGGTATCGGGACCAGAGGAGCTTCGCGGCCGTCGAGCACCCCCCGCAGCACAGCCATCAACGACAGAGCCGACGGGCACGGCGGGATCGACAAAGCGCGCAGAGTGGCTATCCGGCTGCCCCGCCGTCGCGGGGATCGTCCAGCGGCCAGCCGTGCGTGGCCAGTTTGGCCCGCACCCGCTCGACATCGGACGGGGCGGGCAACTGATCGGTGATCCGGACGATCTCCGATCCGATGTCCGCGAACCCGGGTGCCTGCAGATGGTTCAGTTGGCGCGCCACCTCGATGACCTCATCGCTGGTGAGCCGACGGGCGAGCAACGCCAGGATCGGCA
>CAZGPT010000226.1:0-3563 GCA_964527015.1 uncultured Mycobacterium sp.
AACAGGTGCCCCGCGCCGCCCCGGACCGGCCCTGGCCCGGTCAGCTTCCGGAGCCGGCCCCCACGGTGCTGGTGGAGGGCTCCGGCGGGAGGGGGCGTGGCGACTCCAGGGCGAACCCCGCAGGGACCCCCACAGGGAACCCCGCAGAGAACACCGTGAAGGTCCTTGACGCTCATGGCGATCCGGTTCGGGTGACTGCTCGCGGCATGTTCAGCACCGAGCCGGCCCGGCTGGACGGCCCGGGCTACCGCGGTGAGCTGCAGTGGTGGACCGGCCCGTGGCCGGTCGACGAGCGGTGGTGGGAACAGTCCGGACCGGGGCGCACCGCCCGGGCCCAGGTGCTGGTGGCCGGCACCGCGCTGTTGCTGTGCTATCGGCAGCGGCAGTGGTATCTCGAAGGTGTCTACGAGTGAGCCAGCCGATCGCGGAACCAGGTCGGCCACGGCATCTTCTCGAATGTTTTCGCATCCACACAGACATGGGTCAGGGCCGCCTCGGCGACCAGTTCGGCGCCACGTTCGATGCGGTACCGGCTGCGCAGTGATGTGCGCACCGGCGGCTCAATGGTCGCGGTTATCACCAACTCGTCGTCGAACCGGGCGGGCCGGCGAAACTGGATCTCGGCGGCGACCACCACGAAGTCGACACCGCGCTCGGTCAGTTCCTGGTAACCGCCGGTCAGCACGCGCAGTGCCTCGGTATGCGCCATATCCACCCAGGTCAGATAGTGACCATTGAAAGCCCGGCCCTGCATATCGCATTCGACGTAGCGCACCCGCAACGGCATCGCGATATGCGTGCCCCGGCTCAATCCGAGTCGATCGAGAAGTTGGTGATGCCGTCCCATTCCTCAAGGACCCACCCGGTGACCGGGTTTCCGGTGACAACCACCCGCCCGACGTTGGGCAGTGGGTGGTCGTTCAGCAGGGTCGGCTTACCGTTGCGTGCGTTCATCAGGGTCCACATCATGATCGACAGGCCACTGGAGAAGGCGATCGGTTTATCGGCGCCGCTGTCGTAAATCTTCTGCACCGCGCCGGTGAACGCCTCGTTGAACTGGTCACCGTTCACCGAGCCGGGGATGCCGAATCTGCGGTCGCCATTGAGCCAGCCCTCCGGGCCCAGTAGGTAGGCGCCGGAGGTGTTCGACATCGCGACGCCTTCGAACAACCCCGCCGAGATGTCATCGAGGCCCGGCAGCACCGTCACCTGCTCACCGAGCGCCTTCGCCATCGGTTGCGCGGTCTGCTCGGTGCGGGTCATCTGGGAGGCGAACACCCCGTCGTAGTTGTTACTCGACAATCGGCTGGCCAGCGAATCGGCCTGCTCCCTGCCCACACTGGTCAGCGGTGTACCCGGGACAGCGGTGGAGGCGATCTCCTCGGCGTTGGCTTCCGACTCGGCATGCCGAACCAGGGTGAGCGTGACATCGCGGAGGCCCGGTACGGCCTGACCGCCGCAGCCGGCAAGCATCATGACCGCCGACAACGCCGCTATCACTACGGCCACTTTTCGAGAGCGAAAAACGTGCATACCGACAGCCTGCACTCTCCGACGCTGCCGCGGGGGAGAATTCGGTCGAGTGCACTCCAGAGATCCCCGGAAGACAGGAGCGGTAATGGCAATCGACCCCTCGGCAATCGGCGCGGTGACCGAACCCAGGACTTATGAGTGGACCGATCGCGACACCATGCTCTACGCACTCGGCGTGGGCGCCGGCACCTCAGATCTCGCGTTCACCACCGATAACAGCCATGACATCGCCCAGCAGGTGCTGCCGACGTTCGCGGTCATCTGCTGTATAGGGGCCTCCGCGGCATCGCTGGTGGGTTCGTTCAACTGGGGCATGCTGCTGCACGGCTCACAGGAGGTCCGGTTGTCCGCCCCGCTGCCGGCCACCGGTGCGCTGTCGGTGGTCGCCGAGGTGGCCGATATCCAGGACAAGGGCGAGGGCAAGAACGCCATCATCATGTTGCGGGCGCGGGGCAGTGACCCGGCCACCGGCGTTCAGGTCGCCGAGACGCTGACCACCTTGGTGATCCGGGGCGCCGGCGGATTCGGCGGGGAGTCGGGCCGCCGGCCTGCCGCCCCGGAATTCCCGGACCGGGAGCCCGACGCCCGGATCGCCCTGCCCACCCGGGAGGACCAGGCGCTGCTCTACCGGCTTTCCGGGGACCGTAACCCGCTGCACAGCGATCCGTGGTTCGCCCGCGAGATGGCCGGTTTCCCGATGCCGATCCTGCACGGGCTGTGCACCTACGGATTCGCCGGCCGGGCGTTGCTGGCCGAACTGGCCGGCGGGGACGCGGCCAAGTTGACGGCGGTGGCGGCGCGGTTCTCCTCGCCGGTGTTCCCGGGCGAGACGCTGACCACGTCGATCTGGCGCACCGGCTCCGGACGGGCGGTGTACCGCACCGAGGCCGGCGCCCCGGACGGTTCCAACACCCGCGTGGTGCTCGACGACGGCGTCGCGAACTACACGGCCTGACTCAGGTTGTTCAGGCGACTCAGGCGACTCAGGCGATTCAGGTAACTCCGCCGACGAGAAGGCCGATGGCGTAGGTGGCTGCCATCGCCAGTGCACCGCCGATCACCACCCGCTGGGTCGCGCGAACGGGATCGGCGCCACCGAGTCGGGCGCTGATCCAGCCGGTGATGCCCAGGGCGAGCAGAACGGCGACAAAGGTGATCGGGATGCGTGCCGACAGCGGCGACAGCAGGATGGCCAGCAGGGGCAGTAGCGCCCCGACGGTGAACGACACCGCCGAGGAGATCGCGGCATGCCATGGGTTGGTGAGCCCGTCCGGATCGATGCCCAACTCGATGTCGATATGCGCGGAGAACGCGTCGCGCTCGGTCAGTTCCTCGGCCACCGCGCGGGCGGTCTCCGACGAGAGCCCCTTGGCCTGGTAGAGCCCGACCAGCTCGTCGAACTCGGCCTCGGGTTCCTCGGCGAGTTCCTTGCGCTCCTTGGCCAGCAGCGCCATCTCGGTGTCACGCTGGGTGCTCACCGAGACGTACTCGCCGAGCGCCATCGACAGCGCCCCGGCGGTGAGCCCGGCGATCCCGGCGGTCAGGATGTGCCCGCGGTCGACCGTGGCGGCGGCGACGCCGATCACGATGCCCGCGACCGACACGATGCCGTCGTTGGCGCCCAGAACTCCGGCGCGCAACCAGTTGAGTTTGTCGTTGATCGAGCCGATATGCGGCTCGGCGGGATGCTGGGTCACATGGTGAGCCTAGATGTTCGACTTCGGCTCAGCCCGGCCTGGTAATCGAACATACGTTCTAATAAGCTACGGGTGTGGGCTGGGATAACGGACCGCGGACCTGGTCGGAGGTCGAACGGGTGCTCAGCAGCCGCCCGTCGCTGGACGAGTCGGCCGCCGACGGCAGCGACAGCCCCGCCTGGTCCCGGAAACGGGGGCAGTATCAGCGGCCCGCCAATACCGAGCGCCGGGTATCGGCGTTTCCCTATGCCGAACTGCACGCGCACTCGGCGTTCAGTTTCCTCGACGGGGCCAGCACCCCGGAGGAACTGGTGGAGGAAGCGGCCCGGCTGG
>CAZGPT010000227.1:0-3526 GCA_964527015.1 uncultured Mycobacterium sp.
GTCGCGCTGGTCACCCTGGATGCCGACGGTCTGCGGGACTGGGCTGCCGGCAACGGACTGGGGGATAAGGAGTTCGGCGAGATCGCCCGCGACCCCAAGACTCACGATGCGGTTGCCGGCTACGTGGAGCAGCTGAACAAGCATCTCAATCGCTGGGAGCAGGTCAAGAACTTCGCCATCGTCGACCGTGAACTCACCGTCGAGTCGGGCGACTTGACCCCGAGTCTGAAACTCAAGCGCAAGGTCGTGGTGGACAACTTCCACGACCGGATCGACGCGCTGTACACGTGATTCGGCGTCCCCTGACCGGGGCGTAGCGTTTTCTGTGGTGAGCGGAGACAGGAACCGTCGAGGTACCGATGGCGGCGGGGAAGCCCCGTCTTCGGTCGGTCGGTGGGATCCTGCGTTGACCCGGCATGTGGTGGATCTGCTGCGGCCGATCGTGAAGATGTACCACCGGTCGGAGCTGCGGGGTCTCGAACACATCCCCCCGGGCCGGTGCCTGCTGGTGGGGAACCACTCCGGGGGCCTGGCGACACCGGATTTCGCGATCTTCGCTGTGGATTACTACGGCCACTTCGGCTACGACCGGCCGCTGTACGTGCTGGGACACGATTCGCTGTTTCGCGGGCCGGCAGCCGAACTCCTGCCGCACCTGGGCATCATCCGGGCCAATCCGGCCAACGCCGCGGCGGCGCTGGCCGCCGATGCTGCGGTCCTGGTCTTTCCCGGCGGGGAACGGGAGGTTTACCGGCCCACGGTGGTGGAGAACACCATCGATTTCGCCGGCCGCACCGGCTACGTGACCACTGCGGTCGAGGCGCGCGCGTCTATCGTTCCGGTGGTTTCGATCGGGGCCCAGGAGACCCAGCTGTTCCTGAGCCGCGGCACCTGGCTGGCGCGGGCACTGCACCTGGACAAAGTGGAACGCCGATTGCTGCGCACCGACATCCTGCCGGTGTCGTTCGGGTTTCCCTTCGGGCTTAGCGTGCTGATACCGGTGAACATGCCGCTGCCGTCGAAGATCGTCAGCGAGGTGCTTGAACCGATCGACGTGGTGGGCCAGTGGGGTGATGACGCCGATATCGACAAAGTCGACGGCTGGATTCGCCGAGTCATGCAGGTCGCGCTGGACCGGCTGGCCCGACGTCGCCGAATCCCGATCATCGGCTAGTTTTCGGATCGGCACGCCAACGGCAACATTTTGATGCCCGTCGGCGATAAGCCGATCAGAAGGCGAGCGACCGACAGTGGGTGACAGTGGAAAGGCACAGCATGAACCGGTACCTCGGAGTCGGGTGCAGCGTCGCGGTTGCCGCGGCCATCCTGTTTCCCGCGGTGGCGTACGCCGACGTTTCGCCCCCCGCGGCCGGGGTGCCGTGCTCGGCCGAGCTGGCCGGCGCCATGACCCTGCTACCCGACGAGCGCACCTATGTCCGGTGTGAGCAGCAGTCCGGCCCCGTTCATGAATGGGCGCAGGTTCAGGTCCCGTTCGAACCGAACGACAGCTGGCTCAGCTACGGACCGGCGATCACCCTGCACGGACAGGGCATGCGGAACCCGAACCTGACCTCGGGCGCCTGGATCGCCACCCCGCAGGACTCCGAGACCACCTGCCGAACGATGCAGACGACGGTCGTGGAGGCCGGCGTCCTCGCTGAACCGCAGTCGACCGAAGGTGAGGAGGGGCAGCCTCTGACAGTGCAGATGCAGCCCAGGCTTTTCTACGTCGAACTTGCGGGTAACTGCCTGTGGGTCAAGCAGTAGCGGGCCGGTCTACAGTGGCCGCCTCGAGTCGGCGGCCCACCAAGGGGTCGGCCCGCCGAGCACGGGGGGGTTGGCTCGACGGGCCGACGCCGTTAATTGTCGGTCAAACGGACTACAGATGCGGGATTTCCCGGGCCGTGTCCGGTTAGCCGCCTGTTACGACGTTCCCGGGCAGCGCCGTCGGCGCCGCGGGTGCCACGACAGAAGGCGTGAAGGAGTTGGGGCCGCCCGGGGTCAGGGTCGGCGCCTTCTCGGTGGGGGAAACGGGTTGGCCGCCCGGTGCGGGCGCGGGCGAACTGCCCGATGGCGCCGGCGCTCCGGAGGTCTTGGTCGGCTCCGGCGTCTCGGATGGTTTGTCCTCGCCGCTACCGCAGCCGGCCGTCATCGCGGTCATGCCGACGATGGCAACGCCGCCGACCAGCAACCCGATCCGGCGGGATGCATCACGTGATTTCATTTACTCTCCTCCAAATGGGTGCGCACCCAGTGCGCCTGCCACCATTGAACCCTGTTCGGGGCGAGTCCGACTAGGGTCCAAAGTCGGTGACGGCCCGCAAGGAGAGTCCTCAGTAGGCCGGGCCCCGCGGCGTGAAGCGGCCGGAGATGTCGGCGAGCGCTCGGGTGACCTCCACGTAGCGGATCGACTTGCTCTCGGTGCAGATGGCGCACAGCCTGCCCCCGCAGGGTTCATGGGCGTCCCCGTCGGCCAGACCGAAGGTGTTCCTGCCCAGCGCGGCGCCAAGGAGGGTGAATCCCGTGCCGACGAAGAAGCTGTGGCCACGGGCGAAGTTGGCGTGGTCGGTCCGCACGTCGAAGTGGCGACCGGCCGGGTGGCGCATGGCGTTGCTGCGGCTGCAAATCCAGAGTCGCCCGTCGGGCAGCAGCATCTGCAGGTTCACCGCATCCAGGGCGAAACCCTTCGGGAATCTGCGCTTTGGCGACCCGTCGAGACGCCCCCTGCTTAACGGTCAGCGACGGGATCTCTCCGGATCGGGTCTTTCAAACTGATTCCGAACGGATGGCGCGGCCGAGGGGCCGGTGGGATACCGGCCGCCGTGCGCGTGACTCAGAGCGAGCGGGCGATATCGGCGAACGCCTCGGTGGCGTCCACGAAGCGCGGCGAGTTGCCCTTCCCGGACAGGGCGCACAGAGCGACGGAATCAGGTGACCGGTCAGCATCGTCGTGGTGCAGGTATCCGAAGCTGTATTTGTGCACGACTGCGCCCAGGAAGGCGAACCGCCTGTCGCCGAGGGGAAGTGGACTGTGCATGCAGCCGGCGTGATCGACGCGGGCGTTGAAGTAGCGGCCCCGCGGATTTCCCCTGGAGTGGTAGTGCCAGAGCCGTCCGTCTGGCAAAAGAATCTGTGGGCCGCCGGAATCGAGAACAAAGCCCGCAGGTGAGCGCCGCTTGAGGTAGCCGCGGCCGAACCACACCCGCCGTGGGCGCAGGCCGGTTCCGCTGAGCGTGTCGGCGAGTTGCTTGAGACGGTCTGCCAGTTCCCCGGCAGCAGACTGACGCAATGCGTGCGACTGCTCCTGGACGTCGTTATCAGCCACCCTGCCGCCTATCAATCAGGACTCCGACCAGCAAACTTAAGTGTCGGAGGTGCCGATTAGCAAATCCGAGGGCAAATGGAAGATCGGCCTGCCATCGGGGGGTGCTGGCAGGCCGATCATTAGCGGGTCTAGACAGGCCCGCTGCGCTCAACATAACAGAAGTTATGGGCTGTGCCTATGGTTGGGGCGAACTCGCGCGAA
>CAZGPT010000228.1:0-3520 GCA_964527015.1 uncultured Mycobacterium sp.
GCATCACAGTACTTGCAAACGAATAGGGAGAACATATGAAAAACATGAGTGGAGTACGTTGTCGCACAGCAACTCCTGTCGTAACGGATTTATAACGCATACTCTGAAGCGGTCTCGGTGTCGGACATCACATCCGGCCCTATAGGGAGTGAGGGCGTCGCCGTCGAAGCGTCGTTTGCGGCGCCGCCGATAGATATGAAACACATATGAAATTCATGACTTGCGGAAACCGATCGGACAGAATTGAGCTATGGACATGACGGTTAGTCCCCGTGGCCCGCGGCAACGCCAAGCCATTCTTGGTCAACTTCCGCGCATCACGCGTTCCGACGGAACTCCCATCCGGGTTCTGCTGGTCGACGACGAGCCGGCGCTGACGAACCTGCTGAAAATGGCGCTGCATTACGAGGGCTGGCAGATCGAGACGGCGCGGGATGGCAAGGAGGCGATGACGAAGTTCGCCGATTTCGCGCCAGACGTCCTGGTTCTGGACATGATGCTGCCCGACACCGATGGCTTGCAGATCCTCAAGAAAATCCGGGAAGCCGACGGGTACACCCCTGCGCTGTTCCTCACCGCGCGGGACTCGGTGATGGATCGGGTGACCGGCCTCACCGCGGGGGCTGACGATTATCTGACAAAACCGTTCAGCATGGAGGAACTGGTTGCGCGGCTGCGCGGGCTGTTGCGGCGGTCCCACTCGATGGCCGCGCCGGATGACGAGGTGCTGACCTTGGGTGATCTGGTGTTGGACGGAGCCAGCCGCGAGGTGACCCGCGCAGGGGAGCCGATTCCGCTGACCGTCACCGAGTTTGAGCTGCTCCGGTATCTCATGCGCAACCCACGCCGCGCCATCGCCCGGGCCGAGATACTTGACCGGGTGTGGAACTACGGATTCGACGGCCGGTCCAGCGTGGTCGATTTATACATCTCGTACCTGCGGAAGAAGGTCGACGCCGACCGTGCACCGATGATTCACACCGTTCGCGGCGTCGGCTACATGCTGCGCCCGGCTCAATGATCCGGCGGCGGCCGCGCTGGTGGCCGAAGTCATTGCGTAAGCAACTGGTTATCGGAGTTTCGGTGATTGTCTGCTCGGCAATGATCGGGGGCGGTGTCGTCGCCACAGCGATCATGCGCAACGAGATGATCAGCCTGGCCAATACTCAGGTTGCGCACTCGCTGAACGCATTCAGCTATTCGTACAGCAAGGCCAAACTTGCGACGGCCCAGGTCGGCACCGCTACGGACGCCGCCAATTATCCCGGCCAGGCGCCGGGAACTGTGATCGTCGCACTGCGCGACCAGCGAGCGGTCTTCGCCGCGTCGTACACCGGCGGGGAGCCGGGGCCGGTTCCCGACGACGTGCTTAGTGATTTGGAGGCCGTCAACTGGCGCAACGGCGAGACGCGGACGATCCAGCTGGGCGAAATGGGTGAGCATCGTGTCGGGACTCGGTACGTCGGATCCGGCGAGCGACTGGTCTCGGCGGTATCGCTGGTGGACGCGAAGCAGACGTTGGTCAGCCATGCGCTCGCTATCATGGTTCTGGTTGCAGTGGCGCTCGTGGTTGCGGCGTCTGCAACGGTGGGATTGATCGGTGCCGCCCTGCGTCCGCTTCGGCGGGTGGCTGGTGTCGCGCGGGACGTGGCAACCCTGCCACTGGATGCTGCCCAGTATCGGATCACCGAGCGGGTCAGCGAACGCGATGCCGACCCTGCCAGCGAGGTCGGCGTCCTGGGAAATTCGCTCAACCTCCTGCTGGACAACGTCGACGCGGCATTGACCCAGCGAGCCGAAACCGACCAACGGGTGCGGAAGTTCCTCACCGACGCGAGCCACGAGCTGAGGACGCCACTGGCGTCGATACTCGGGTACGCCGAACTCACCCGCCAGGACAGTGCGGCACTGCCTCCGATGACCGAGTACGCCCTGGAACGCATCGAGTCGGAATCACGGCGCATGACGGCGTTGGTCTGCGATCTGCTGTTGTTGTCACGGCTCGATGAACGCCAGGACCTGCATATCGAGGACGTCGACCTCTGCGAAGTGATCGCGGATGCGGTGAACGACGCTTCAGTAGCCGGACCGGAACACCGCTACATCGCTGAGCTGCCCGAGCACCCGGTGTGGGTTCGTGGTGACCGGGCGCGGCTGCAGCAGATACTAATCAACCTGCTTAGTAACGCTCGCATGCACACCCCCCCGGGAGTGGCTGTTACGACCTCTCTGTACACCTCCGGGGAACCCGGTCGCTTGACGGCGGTCTTGCAGGTGAGCGACAACGGCCCGGGTATCCCGCATGCCATCCTGCCGTATCTGTTCGGCCGGTTCGTTCGGGCCGACAATGATCGGTCCCGGGAGATGGGCGGCAGCGGCCTGGGTCTGGCCATCGTCGCGTCGGTCGTCGATGCCCATCACGGCACGATCACGGTGCAGTCCAGGCCCGGCGAGACCGTTTTCACCATCCGGATTCCCGCTGCGCCCGGGAGCTGAAGGCCGTGCGCCGACGGCAATCGGACGCACGAAGGGGGATGTCTTCCCAATTTCCTCTGCTACCAACATGAAAACGCGGGAAGCATCTCAGAATTGAGATGCTTCCCGCGGCGCGGTGGGGAGGTGTGTTGGCAGCTCAGCCGATCGACAGAACCGTTGGTGTCGGTCCACCTCCGCCCGGGATGCCCATCAGCTGGCGCTGTTGGACCACTTCGCCCGGGGATGCGTGGATGGAGGAGTGTCCCGGCCGCTGGCAGAACGAAGAGCGCGCCGTTTCTTCACAGGTGCTCACGGTTGCGGTGGCAGCCGGCGCCAGGACGACGGCCGCAGCCGCCGCGGTGAGGAAGGCGGGGGCCAAGAGCTTGGTGATCATGGCTGGAAATCCCTTTCGGTTGTTTCGGGTGTGTTCGATCCGAGATCCGTTCCGGCGGTGGCGATGTTCCTCGTTTCGACCGATGCCCCAAGCCTAGGTTCGATGACAGGTGGAGTCTCCTCATTCATATGAACAACATAAAAGTACGATTTGGAATTCATTAATTATAACCAGTAAATTTGGAAACGCTATGAAACTCGTGATTCGTAGTTCGTATGTAGATACCTTGGAGGCACGGCTCAAAGAACGAGATCACCACCGCCGGTGGAGATTCGATCTTGAGCCACTAGAAAGGGGCGTTTCTCATGAACGTCATCGCTCGCAAATCCATCCCGATGGCCGCTGCTCTCTCGGTGGCTGCGGCCCTGCTGGCCGCGCCAGTCGCGAGCGCGACGTCCAATCAGACCGTCTGCAGCGAGAGCGGTGCGACCAAGATCTGCCAGCGGCAGGGCCACGCCTCCTTGCATGCCAAGCCGGAGCCGCGCTCCGGGTCCGGGCAGCTGTTCAGCTCGCCCTGGTTGCCGGGCTACGGCCGGGGTCACCTACCGCCGTTGCTGGCACTGGGCTGACTGCCACACCTGATGCCCGAGTCCTCAGCAAGGACTCGGGCATCAAGCATGTGGCGGAACGGCACGCCGTTCCCGGCAGTAG
>CAZGPT010000229.1:0-3506 GCA_964527015.1 uncultured Mycobacterium sp.
TACGCCTTCACCCGGCCGCTGGCCGGCCACATGTTCGCCAACTACGACGGCGTGCTGAAGATCGACGGTGAGGTGGGCAACAAGAAGGTGTACGACCCGCGCAGCTATCTGAAAAAAGCGGAGGCCGGGATGACCGCCCGTGTCGTCGAGGCATGCACCGACCTGAGCAGCGCCGGCCGGAGTGTGTCGGGTTCGTAGCGCGACCTCAGTTGTCCTGGCAGATCTTCCACTGGTCATCCCGGAACTGCAGATCGAAGCTGCGGGTCGATGTGGTGGCCGGGTCGAACGCCATATAGGAGGTGACGTTCACCTCGGCGCGGTCGCCGTTGATCACCACCTCATCGATGCTGGCGATAACCGGATATTGATTGGCCGCCAGAATCCGGGTGGAGGCCTCGGCCCATGAGGTGTCGTCGAATTTCGCGTAGTCGGCCCGGGTCTGTCCGCAGGTGATGTCGCGCAGAGTGGCCAGGTCGCCGTCGCGCACCGCGGTGTCGAAGGTCTCGATGGTCGAGCGCACCATGTTCTGCTGCGCCTCCCGGGCGGCGTTGGCCCGAAGGACCAGTGCCAGGGCGATGATCGCGGCAGCCAGTAACGCGGCCACGACCACCAAACTCGGGATCAGCCAGGCGGGCCGCCGGGCTGCGCGCGGCGGGATGGCCTGCGGTGCCGCGCTGCGGGGAGCAGGGTTGGCTGGGGGGGTGTCGTCGGCGGCGGTGGCGATGAATTCGGTCTCGTCGTCGGGCAGCCGGTCGATGATCTGCGTCGAACCCGCATCGAATCCCGGAGCGGTATAGCGGCGCTCGCCGGTGGCCGGCGCCGCGGAATCGCTTTCCGCCGGGCCCGTCTTTTCGGCGGCTGCGTCCTTTTCGGCGGCTGCGTCCTTTTCGGCGGTTGCGGCCTTTTCGGCGCTGTCGGCCGCTTCGGCTATTTCGATCACTTCGGTCACCGGATCGTTGTCCGCCACCGGCTGGGCGGCGGCGTTCTCCCGGCCGCCGTGCGGCCCGTCGCCTGCGTCGGTCCCGGATGGCTTCGACATGGTGTTTTCGGTGTCCCTCCTGGTGCTTCTGCCTGCTTGTGTCTTCTGATTCCTCCGGCATGACCCTAGCTGGTGGCGGGGACAACAGGCCTGCAGCAGGCCTGCCGCGTACCTTCAGCCGGACCTTCAGCGGACCTTCCGGTGTCCCCGGTCAACACCGGCACGGTATGCACCGGCACAATGGCGTCATGACGTCGTTTGGTGACCTGCTGGGGCCCGCACCCGTACTGCTGCCCGGTGATACCGAGGCCGAGGCGGGACTGGGGGCCGGAGATACTCCCGCGATGGTGGCCGCAGCGCACCCCGCGGCCTCGGTGGCCTGGGCATGTCTGGCAGAGGAGGCTCTCGACGAGGACAAGGCGGTCACCGCCTACGCCTATGCCCGCACCGGCTATCACCGCGGCCTCGATCAGCTGCGCCGCAACGGCTGGAAGGGATTCGGTCCGGTGCCGTTCAGTCACCAGCCCAACCGCGGCTTCCTGCGCTGTGTTGCGGCCCTGGCCCGCGCCGCCGACGCTATCGGCGAGACCGCGGAGTTCGAACGCTGCCGGGATCTGCTCGACGACTGCGATCCGGATGCGCGCGCCCAGCTCGGTCTGAGCTGACAAACGCTCTCAGGGCGACGCCGATCCTAGATATCGCTGTTGACCGGGCACTGGCCGGCCGTTCCCGGCGACTCGATCTGAACGGTGGCGTGGTCAAGACCGCGCGCGGCCAGCACCGCCCGCGCATCATCGAGGATGCGGTCGGAATGGCCGTCGCTGGCGAGGTGGGCGGTCACCATGTCTCTACCGGGCGCCAGCGTCCACACGTGCAGATCGTGAACTCCGGTCACGCCGTCGAGAGCGGCCAGAGCCGAGCGCAGTTCGGCGACGTCGATATGGGCCGGAGACGACTCCGAGAGGATCCGCAGCGCGGCCCGGGCCAGGGCGAACGCCCTTGGTAGCACCCACAGTGCCACCAGCACGGCCATCAGAGCATCCGCGTAGGGCCAGTGCGTCGTCACGGTCACGATGCCGGCGATCAGCACCCCGACGCTGCTGACCGCGTCGGCCATCACCTCCATGTAGGCGCCCTTCACCGCCAGGCTGCCCTGGGCGTGCGACCGGAGCAGCAGTACGACGGCGATATTCGCAGTCAGGGCGGCCAGGGCCACCAGGATCATCGGCCAGCCGGGGACGTCCGGGGTCTGCCCGAGACGTGCGATCGCCTCGTAGACGATGAATGCGGCCACACCCAGCAGCAACACCGCGTTGGCCACCGCGGTGAACACCTCGGCCCGATGCCAGCCGTAGGTACGTGCCGCGGACTTCGATCCCCTCCTGGCCAGCAACAGGGCGGTCAGGCCCATGGACATCGCCACCAGATCGGTGAGCATGTGGCTGGCATCGGCGAGCAGGGCCAGCGAGCCGATCATCAGCGCGGTGGTGATCTCGACGATGAAGAAGACGCCGAGGATTGCCGATGCGATGACCATCCGGCTCACCCGCGCGTCGGCAGTCCCGTGGCTGTGGCCGGCTCCCATCAGCCGGATTATTCCAGCTGCCACCAGACCGGTCTTTCAGGTGGTGAGGTTGCGAACGGCCCTGTCCGGAACGATCCGCAGGTCGGTAGCGTGCAGTGGGCATGGCAGCGACGGGAGTGCTGCCGCGCCCTTTCGGGGCTGGCTTCAGGCCCAGGCCGACCAGAATCGGGTCAGATCCATCCCGGCGAATACCAGCCCGCGCGATACGCCGAACAGGTCGAAGAGCCAGAACACCGTCGAGAAGAACCATCGATTGGGCCCCGGCGCGAGCAGTACCACCAGCAGGATCAGGAATCCGAACTGCTTGGCCGGCTCCAGTGCGCGCCGGGTGGCCGGACTCAGATGCGGTTCGAGGGCGGCGAACCCGTCCAACCCGGGGATCGGCAACAGGTTCAGCGCCAGGGCGGTGACCTGCAGGAAGCCGAGGAACGCCACACCCGCCCAGAAAACCGCATGGTCGGGTTGGAAGAACAACCGTGTCGCGGTCAGCAGCCCGAGCGCCAGCACCAGATTGGTCAACGGCCCGGCGAGGTTGACGATGGTGCGCTGCCGCGGAGTCATCGCCCCGGTCCGCAGGTACACCGCCCCGCCCGGCAGGCCGATCCCGCCCAGGGCGATGAACAGCAGGGGAAGGCCCAGCGACAAGAGCGGGTGGGAGTATTTCAGTGGATTCAGCGTCAGGTACCCGCGGGTGGCCACGTCATCGTCGCCGAACCGCCAGGCGGTGTAGGCATGCCCGAATTCGTGCAGGCACAGCGATACCAGCCAGCCGCCGATGACGAACACGAAAACCCCGATGTAGGCGAGCGGGCGGGCCGTCTGGGTCGCGGACCACGACAACACGGCGCCGACCGCGGTGATCGTCAACAGGGCGAGGAAGACCGGGCTGGGACGGACCGCCTGGTGCAGCGGACGAACGCTCATCGCAGAGACGGTACCGAT
>CAZGPT010000230.1:0-3478 GCA_964527015.1 uncultured Mycobacterium sp.
GCTTCACCGACTGATACAACTCCGAACCGATACCAGCGAAAGGTGTGAGTACCAATTCGCCGGGGTTGCTCCACAGCCGGACGCACCGTTCGATGAATCCGAGTTGCAACGGGCAGATGTGCCGTTCGTCGGCGGAGTCTTTCGCCACTCTGGTGTTGAGGGTGTCGGTCTCCTTGATGCCGTACCAGACGGGGCAGATGTGGCCGTCGTCGGTCAACCAGCCGCCGTCGTTGTGGTCAGTCCAAATGGGTGACGCCCACTCAATCCACTCGTCGTTGGTGACGTCGTTCTTGATGGGTACGGCGTTGTCGCCAGGCTTCTTGAACAGCAGCAGGTAGTCCGCGAGTGCTGGCCGGGTGGTCGCGCTGTCACGGTTCTTCGTGGCGAACGCCAGCGCATGGGATCGGGTGCGGATTAACTGCGCTTGCGGGTCTTTCCACACGGTGACTTCGCCGTCGAATATCCATCCGGCGTCCTGAAACGCGCGGATGACTTCACCGCGGAAGTCGGTCATGCCCATGTATCCGGTCATCGACTTCGTGGTCGTCAACTGCTGGACGTGGATGCAGGCACGGCGGCCGGGTTTGGTGACCCGCAGCTGCTCGCGGATGATGTAGCTGTAGTGCTCGAGAAATTCGCCGCGGCTGGATGCGTTGCCGAGGTCGCGCACGCTAGGGCTGTAGGTCAACAGTGAGGCGAACGGCGGCGAGCAGACGCTGAGGTCGACGCTGTCGGTCTCCAGTTCGGCCAGTCGCTCGCACGAGTCGCCGAGCATCAAACTCCAGTTGGTGCCGTGGGCTTCGTCGGTGATGTAGTCGGTCATTTGTTCAGTGCCTTTCTTATAGTGCGCATTTCGCGGCGTATTTAGTCAGCCAGTCGACATGAAGAACGATGCCGTGAGTCGGGCATGAACCCTCGTCGCAGGACTTTCGGTTAGCGGGATTGCGCCACTTTTCGCGAGCAGCTTGTTTCAGGGTGTCGGTAGCAATGAAGAAGCAGAACGTGTTGAGCCCCAGTACGAACGCCCAGAAGTCGGCGGTGGTTGTCTGGATTCCACTTGGAACCCATTTGCCGCGCTTGAGGCACTCGTACTCGACGTAGACGCGGCCGGTTTTTTCGTATTTGGCGTCAGTCTTGACTTCGACTGAACCGGACCCAGCACCAAGCGAGTTGATGATGTTCATGACAAACATCTCGCCCTGGGCGCCATACGCTAGGTCGATATCGAAGCGCGGCTGATATCCGTCTACGCGACGGTCTGCGGTAGTCATGTCTGGTTTCCCCATATCTCCCATCCGTGAGCGCACCGCGAGCAGTGACAATCCGGGCTTCCGTTGCATCTGGCGAACAGCTCGAGGTAGGGGCCGGGGCTGGCTTTGGCGACCAACTCATGAAATACAGCCGGCTTCGCAGAGTGATTGCTGCGCGGCGCCTCAAACCAGTTACGGATGTCGCGGGCCTGGGTTCGCATCGACCCTCGAACTCCGAACAGAACCAGCTCGGTGCAGGTTCGGAAGTAGTTACCCATGCCGATTTGCGGCTTCACCCAGACGAGATATGTCTTGTACTCAAACCCCCACGCCGCCATCACATCAAACGCCTCATGGAGGTGGCTTGACGTTGTCCACATGTATAGGTGGGCGTCGGCAGCGGCGTGGTTCGGCACCACGTCGAGCGCGCACAGTTCCTCGATAGTCATGGTGCCGTAGTGGTTCTCGGCGGCCCCACGGGCCGCGGTGTTGCCGTACTGCCACGGCGGGTCAGCGACGAACGTGCGAAACTCGCCCTCGATGACCGGCAGCGGTACGACTGGCGCGTTGTCGGCGACGTCCTTCTCAGCCTTCAAGTTCTTGACGACTTGATGCCAGGAACCCAACTGTGTCACGGCGTGACACAATTCATCCTCCGTCGAATACCGCTCCGCAAAGCGAACTCGCCGACTCAGTTCGACTCTGTTCTTGCCAGTCGCCGCTACCAGCTCCGTCAGCTTCCCGTCTGGCAGTCGGCCTTTCCCATCACGCATTGCGAGCATCTCCCGCCCGAACTCCCACCTAGCTCGCAACGCGCAGGACTCGTTCTCGTCTATCTGCTTGTCGATGAGAACCAGAGTCTCAATGTCAGTCACGCTGCTCCCCTTACTCGGCGCATCTCGGCGACCAGTTCGGTGGTGATGCGGTTCGCTTGCTGCTCCTTGCGTGCCACGTTCGCAGCGATCTGCTGCTCAAGGTCGGACACGATGACGTGCGCATGAACAACCTCGGTTTGGCCGTAGCGGTAACACCGCCGGATGGCCTGGTAGTACTGCTCGTAGGAGTCGCCCAACCCGACGAACGCCATCCTGTTGCAGTGCTGATAGTTCAATCCCTGCGAAGCAATCGACGGTTTCGTGATGAGGACGTCGAAGTCGCCGTCGGCGAAGCCGAGCAGCAGCCGCGCCTTCTCGTCTGGGTCCAACGAGCCGTGGACGTTCACCGCCCCGGGGATGACGCCGGCCAGCGCATCGGCTTCGGAATTCAAGCCGCACCACATGATCCACGGGCCAGGCTCGTTCGCCACCAGCTTCGCGGCTCGATTCACCCTGGCCGCCAACGTCTGCCGGCGCAGCTGACTGCGGCCGGTCACCCCGCCGATGTCGGTGGCGAACAGCTGCCCTTCCGCTTCAATCTCCGCAGCGACAATCTGCGGAACCACCTCGAGGCCCGGAAGGTTGTATCCCGTGTCGTCCCCGCCCACATCAGATGGTTTCGTCAACGCAACAGCCCATTGCGCCATCCACTGCATCATCGGACGGCGGGCATGGCCTTTCAGCCGCCAACCGTCACTGTCGTGGATGAAGTAAGCGGCCAGCATGTGCGTCCGTGACATCCTGCCCAGCCACTCGGCCTGATTGGTCAGTTCCTCGGGGTCGTTTGGCGCCGGCGTCGCCGAGCACGCCAACCGGTGCGGCACTTCGCTCGCCCAGTCGATGAGCATGGAGCGGGTTTTCCCGTCGGACTGTTTCAGGATGGATGACTCGTCGAGCACCACCGCGTCGAACGCATCCGGGCTGATGTTGTGCAGCCGTTCATAGTTCGTGACGTGGATCTGCGAACCGTCGACCTCGGCCATGTCTTTGATGTAGGTGGCGGTGACGCCGAGCTTCGCGGCTTCACGGACGGTTTGTTGGCACACCGCTAGCGGAGCCACCACCAGCGGCCGGTCACCGGACAGCCGCGCCCACTCCAGCTGCATCACGGTTTTACCCATGCCGGTGTCGGCCCACAGCGCGGCCCGGCCGGCGCGGACAGCCCACTGCACCAGTTCGTTCTGCCAGTCGTGCAGCATGGGATGGATGTCTCCGGCGCTCACAGTGCGGCCCGGCTTCTCGACCCTGGACCCCTTGCGCGCCAGGAACTCGGCGTAGCTCATGCGGTCACCACCTGGAACTCAGGCATGACCGTCAGCGTGATGCGGAACGGCTCACCAGTGCCAGGACAGG
>CAZGPT010000231.1:0-3452 GCA_964527015.1 uncultured Mycobacterium sp.
GAGCTGGTGGGTATGAGGTGCACCTCGGTGGTCCCGATGGCGGCGAACGCCCGCAGCACCCCGGCGAGCTGCTCTTCGGTGCCCGCCCAGCCGGTGGTGGGCGCCATGGCGTCGACCAGTTCGGCCGGGATCCAGTTCATGTAGTGCCGCAGGTGACGGTGGATCTGGGCGCGGGCCTGCTCGGGATCGCCGAGCGCGAACCAGAACGAGGTGGCCAGGTGAGGCTCCGGCTTACCGGCCCGCGCCCACGCCGTCCGCCCCACCTCGAACAGTTCGCCCTGTTTGGCGACATCGAGATCCAGCGTGATGCCGGCCAGTCCATCGGCCCACCCTGCGGCGTGTTGCAAGGTCTTGGGCCCGATGGTGCCAACCAGCAGCCGGGGACCGCCCTCCTGCGCGGGCGTTGGGCCGACCGGAAGGACCGAATCGGTGACCTTCTCCCCCGCCCAAACCTGCTTCATGACAGCCACCCGGTTGGCCATCTCGGCCATGGTCTGCGACGAGGGGTCCGCCCCGACGGCCAGATAGTCCTCCCGGCGACCGCCGACTCCGATGCCGACGGTCAGCCGGCCCCCACAGAGCATGTCGCCGGTGGCCAGCGATTTGGCCAACAGCACCGGATCGTGCAGTTGGGGAACCACGACCGTGGTGATCAGCGGGACCCGGTCGGTCCACGCTGCCAGCGCACCGAGCAGGGTCAGTGCTTCGGGGTTGTCGAAGGCGATCCGCTCACCCCAGCAGAGCGAGGAGAACGGGCCTGCATCCACCCGCTGCGCCCATTGCCGGAGCACACCCGCATCCAGGTCGGGTTCCATCACCGGCATGGTCATGCCTATCTGCACGCCCGCATTCTGGCATGCCCACGGCTCGGCGGTCCCTACCAGTCCGGACCAGTTCCCATCAGTCCCGACCGGTCCCGCCCTCGCCGCTACGAATCCTTGCGGGCCCGTACCGGTGCAGTTGACGGTGTCACGGTCAACAGATTCCCCCGCATGCTGCCGTTGGCGGTGCGGACAGCCACCAGCAGCCAGCTGCTCAACAGCCCCAGGTAGGCGATCACGGCGGCGATGCTGAACGCCGGCAGATCGGTGTGCAGGGCCAACTGCGTGGTGCCGGTGACGAAGGTGCCGACCGGGAAGGTCAGGCTCCACCAGGTCAGCGCGAACGGCATCCCGCGGCGCAGGGTCCGCACGGTGAGCGCGGTGGCCAGCGCGATCCACAGCACCGCGAATCCCCACACCGGCACCCCGAATATGATCGCGAAGATGTCCAGGCTTGCGGCGATCTCAGGGTCAACGGCCGAGGCCGCATTGTGACCGAGCAATCCGACCGCGGTGATCGACTGCCCCAGCGGACCAAGCACGATCCACAGAGTGGGCACCCGCGCCGTGCCGGATGTCCCGTACAGGACCAGCCGACTCCAGATCATCGTGATGATGATGAACGCCGCGATCAGTGATAACCCGAACATCGCGTAGCACCCGTAGAGCATCGTCTGACGGGCGGCGCCGGTCGGGGTGTGCGGAATCAGCAGGGCTCCGGTGGCCGCCGACACCATGGGGGGGACAACCGGCATCAGCCAACCACCGAACGCCGCGTCCGGTTCGACGCTGTGCTGGGTGAACATCAGATACGGGATGCTGAACGCGGTGAAAAGGCCCCCGATGGTCCCCGCCGTCCAGAGCACCCAGGCCAGTGTCACCGCAGCCTGCTGACCGATGATGTCGCCGCCGACCAGGAGTGCGCCGCCTCCGACGGTCATCAGCGCCATCGGCGCGGCGCCGTAGAAGTGCGCCATCTGCGGATTGCGGGCATGGCTGCGGGCCACCGTCGGATGGCTCAGCCAGTGTCCGCCCACCACGACCACCAGAACCGCCAACATCAACGCGGCGATTACCCAGACCGCATGAGTGAGCGGCCCCAGCCCGGGCAGGTCCACCGGGAGGGTCGCTCCGGCCGTTGCGACGATCCCGGTGCCCATCACCGAGGCGAACCAGTTGGGGCCGATACGGCCCAGCTGCTCGGCCCGCGTTGTTTGTTTATCACCCGCTGCAGCGGCCACGCCGGTCCTCCTGAGTCAGATAGTCGCGCGCCATTGCGCTGACGTGTTCGGGCAGGGCATCGTGTGCGACATCCGCCAACGTGGTCTCCTCCAGCACCGAGCGCATGCTGGCCCGGAGCGCACGCCACACATCGGCGAGCGCGTTAGTCGGACCGGAGTACGGCAACTCGCCCAGGGCGATATCGCGCACGCTGGCCAGCGGCCCGTCGATACAGCGCAGCACGTCGGCAATGCTGACCTGATCGGCCGGTAAGCCCAGTTCGTAGCCGCCATCACGGCCGCGGTGGCTGCGAACGAGGTGGTCGGCCCGCAGGGCAGACAGGATGTCGACGAGGAATTGCGCGGGGATGCCCTGGGCCTGGGCGAGATCGTCGGTCTTGACCAGGACGCCCGGCGGCATGGAGGCCAGCTGCGTCATCGCGCGGACGGCGTATTCCGCTTTCGCCGACATCCGCATATCGCGGATTCTGCCATTACCGGGGCAGGCAGGCTGTCTAACCGGCCGAGTCCGCGCCGCGGCCGGTAGCCGCTCTTTCAGAGCGGCCGGTGGCCTTGCGCACGGTATCGCCGATGCCCCGCAAGCCGTCCCGTGCGGCATTCTGGACACCTCTCACGGCGTTGTCGATCGCCGCGGACCGCCCGGGCCGTGCGGTGGGCTTGGGCGCCGTCAGACCGCCGGTCCCGTCATCGATGGCTTCGTCGACCGCGTCGCTGATTAGGGCGTCGGCATCGGGTGCGACGACTGGTGCCACGACTTGGGTATCGACAACCGCCTGCGGCGACTGCCCGGGCGTGCTGGCCGTCGGACGCGGGACGACGACCAGCTGTTCGGGGACTATCCGCCGGTTCGTCGTTCCGCTTTGCGTGCCGGGTTCTGGCGCGGCGTTGCCCGACTCGGCGGCGATGGCGCCCGGAAGCGAGACTGGCACCTGGACCGAGACCGGAGTGTCGGGCGTCGGCAGACTGCCTGACGGGAGTAGGCGCCTCTCTATGACGGTACGAATGGCATCAAAGATGATCCGCGGCGGTCCCAACGGAGCCACCACCGCTTGGACGGCAGTTTCCAACGCTCTGCCGACGTCTCCTTCGATCAGGGCCCGCAGGGTGTCGACGAGCAGTACCGGTTCGGCGGCCAACATGGCTCCCGCGGCATAGGCGGCCGCGACCAACTGCTCGCCGACGTAGCTGACATCGTTGATCACCGCGGTGACGACCTCAGCCACCACCGGAGTGATGTCGTCAACGCCAGCGGTCGGGTCGGCCAGTCCGGGCGGCAGGGATTGGGCCGGCGTCGGCGCAACCGGGCTGTCCGACGGGATCGCTGAGGGCACGTACGGCACCGATGAGGCGGTCAATTCGGGCTGGGTGACCGCGGTCGCGCCGGCGACGA
>CAZGPT010000232.1:0-3451 GCA_964527015.1 uncultured Mycobacterium sp.
ACGTCATCGAGCAGTTGCGCGGGCAGGGCCGGGTGGTGGCGATGGTCGGCGACGGGATCAACGACGGCCCGGCATTGGCATCGGCGGACCTGGGCCTGGCGATCGGGCGGGGGACCGATGTCGCGATCGCCGCGGCCGATGTCATCCTGGTCCGCGATGACCTGCGGTCGGTTCCCCAGGCGCTGGATCTCGCGCGGGCAACCATGCGCACTATCCGGATGAACCTGGTGTGGGCGTTCGGCTACAACGTGGCGGCCATTCCCATCGCCGCTGCCGGCATGCTCAATCCGTTGATCGCGGGTGCCGCGATGGCTTTTTCGTCGTTCTTCGTGGTGTCTAACAGCCTGCGTCTTCGCAAAGCCGGCGGCGTCGGCCCATCCCCAACGAAAGGTTGATCAACGACCATGTCCCAGACGTTCTCGGTCACCGGACTGACCTGTCAGAATTGTGTCAAACACGTCACCGCCGCACTGACGGCCCTAGCCGATGTCCAGGGCGTCCGGGTCGAGCTCGGATCCGGCGGACCGTCGACGGTGTACGTCGACGCGCCCCGGGTCCTCGCCGACGATGAGGTGCAGGCCGCCCTGGCCGAGGAGGGCGAGTACCTGCTGGTCCGGTGAGCCACCGGCCTCAGCGCTTCTTGGCCAGCTCTCGAAGCATGTTGTTGTAGGCAACCATCTGATCGTCGCCGTATCCCGCGTCGGTGTGCCGGTCGGACCGGACCGCGGAGCGGCGGTCCTGACGCGACCACTGGATGACGAGGGCGATGACCACCATCACAAGGGGTACTTCGCTTGAACCCCAGGCGATCGCCCCGCCCAGATGCTGGTCGTCATTGATATTGGGCACCCACGGCAACGCGAGGCTGCGATAGAAGTTGGCGCCCACGGTGGTGGTCATGGTCATCATCGCAATGCCGAAGAACGCGTGGAATGGCATGACGGCGAACAGCAGGGCGAGGCGTCCGATGAACGGGAGTCGGCGCGGCCCCGGGTCGACGCCGATGATGCCCCAGTAGAACAGGTAGCCGGTGAGCAGGAAATGCACCGCCATGAGCTCGTGACCCCAGTGGTAGCGCACCAGGGTGTCGAACAGAGGCGTGAAGTAGACCGCGTACAGCGAACCGACGAACAACACGAAAGCGGTCACCGGATGGGACAGGAAGGTGGTGATCGAGGAATGAATGAGGCGGGTGATCCATTCCCGGGGACCGGGCGGGCTCCCAGGTTTGGCGCTGGGCAGCGTGCGTAAGGCGAGGGTGACCGGTGCGCCCAGGACCAGCAGAACCGGTGCGAACATGTTCAGTGTCATGTGCTCGACCATGTGCACGCTGAACATCGCCGACCCGTAGGACCGCACACCCGAGCAGGTCGCGGCCACCACGGCGGCGCACCCGGCGAGCCAGGCGAACACCCGGCCCATCGGCCACACGTCGCCACGGCGGCGCAGTTTGACCACGGCCAGCAGATATCCGCCGGCGAGGAGGAGGGCCCCGATGCCGAGGAAGACGTCGAAGCGCCAAAAAGTCAGCAGACGAAGCGATGTCGGGGCGCCGGGCAGCTCGTATCCGAGCAGAACGTCCCACACCGTCGGTTGCTCAGCGAGCAGTGTCGGTGCGGTTTGGACGGCCATCCCGGCCAGCGCCGCCATGGTCGTTATCGCGACTCCGGCCCCGAGCAGCGGAGGCGGGACGCGGTCGATCCGAAGCGATGTTCCGGCCGCCATCAGCCCGATCAGCACGGCCACGGCGGCCAGCAGGCCGAGCTTGCCGTACCCGGATCCGGTGAGATCACCGGGGCCGGCCAGCAGGGTGAGCAGAAAAGCCCCGTAGCCCAGGGCGATGGCCGCGGCGGCGACTGTGACGATATCGAACCGGCGGCGCAGTGCGTTGGCGACGGGGGCGACCGCCGCAACCAGATTCATGCCGGCCCATACCGCGATCGCGACGGCGAACACGATCATCGCCCCGGTCGCGTAGTCGTGATCGGGACCCTGACCGGCATTGCCGTTGACCGGAACTGCGACGACACCGATCATGGCGGGAATCAACAGCGGTACATGCCATTCCCACCGTAGGGCGAACTTCGAGCCCACGGTGAGGATCGCGGCGCACACGGCCGCAGCCACCCAACCTCGCGCGGTCTCCGATGCTCCCAGCGCGGAACCGAGCTGCCCGCTGCTCAGCAGGCGGGTCGCCGGCACTCCGGCGTCGGCGGCGGCCTGGACCACCACCATGGCCGTCGCTGTCACCAGCCACAGCACCGACAGCCATTCGAGGGCCAGGTGTGCGCGGAACGCGTGGCCGTCGATGAGCCCGCTTTCATCGGGCCGCGCGGTGATCAATACCAGCACCAGCCCGCCGAGGCAGCCGGCACCGGCCAATGTGGCGGTGAAGTAGCCGAGGATCTGCGCCGAGCTCGTCATTGTCGCGGGGCCGAGAGCGCCACCGGCGTAGACGGCGACAGCGAAGGCCGCGATGAGATAGCCGATCAGCATCAGCAGCGAGCGGCTGGCCGCCCGCGGTGGGGGTGCCTCAGGATGTTTCGACGTCATGGACTCCGTTCCGAGTGCATCAACGCTGAGTGTAGAACCGTCTCACCACGATCTTTCATGTGACCGGTGATTCGTGGATTCTCCGGGTTGGTGGTCCGGTCAGGGTGTCTGGGCGGCAGGGTTCTTCGGCGTGTATCGGGCGTAGCCGGGCTCCGGGGCGCGGGCGTTCCCGCCGGTCCGGAAAGGTTCGCCGTTGCTGTGCGCGCTGGCCATCGCCGGAATGGCCACGATGACGGGCTCCGCAGGCCGAAGTGCGGCGGGCGGGTTACGCTGCCCGCGGGGAATACCGACTGGTTGAAGGTGATTGCGATGAGCGTAACGACAGACGTGGCTGCCACGTTTCCCGCCCATGACCCCGCTGGCTGGCGACAGCTGCCCGGTTCCTACACCGCGCTGGACCCGTCCCGGGTCGCAGCACTCATGGCTGAGGAGTGGGAGCGGTTCGCCAGCACCACCCCGGGCTCGGCCGAGCACGCTGCGAGGTCGAGCAAGTCTCTGCCGCTTGGTGTGACCAGCAGTTTCCAATACTGGGACCCATACCCGATGGGAGTGAAGTCCGCACGTGGCGCGTACGTCACCGATTGTGATGACCGCCAGGTGCTGGATCTGTCGATGGGTTTCGGTGCGATGCTCGTCGGCCACCTCAACCCCACGGTGGTCGCCAAGGTCAAGGAATCCCTGGACGACATCGGCACGTTGTTCGTGACCCCCGCGCCGATCTCGACCGAGGTGGCCGAGCGGTTCAAACAACGCTTCGGCCTGGACATGTTGCGTTTCACCAACTCTGGTACCGAGTCGACGATGTATGCGGTGCGCGCGGCCCGCGCCTACACCGGCCGCAAAGCGATCATCAAGATCGAAGGCGGCTACCACGGCGGCTACGACGGTCTTTCGGTAT
>CAZGPT010000233.1:0-3438 GCA_964527015.1 uncultured Mycobacterium sp.
TTCGACGAATGGCAGCGGTTGTTTCTGTTCTCGCGTGCCGACACCATCTACGGCGGTTCCAACGAAGTTCAGCGCAACATCATCGCAGAGCGCGTACTCGGTCTGCCGCGCGAGGCGCGAGGCTGATGATGTCCCCGGCAGACCCGAACCAGCCTGCAGCTAGTCGAGCGCTGTCGGCGCCGCCCGAGGAGACCGTCGGACACGGACTGCTCGAGGGCAGGGTGGTTGTGGTCACCGCGGCCGCCGGCACCGGTATCGGATCAGCCACGGCCCGTCGTGCGCTGCTGGAAGGCGCCGACGTGATGATCTCCGATCACCACGAACGCCGCCTCGGGGAGACCAGGGATGCGCTGGCGGCACTGGGGCTGGGCCGGGTGGAGAGCGTGGTGTGCGATGTCAGTTCCCCCACCCAGATCGACGCGCTGATCGCCTCGACCACAGCCCGGTTCGGCCGACTGGATGTGCTGGTGAACAACGCGGGGCTGGGCGGACAGACCCCGGTGATCGACATGACCGACGAGGAGTGGGACCGTGTCCTCGCCGTCACGCTCACCTCGGTGATGCGCTCGACTCGCGCCGCGCTCGGCTACTTTCGCGATAATGGCCACGGCGGTGCCGTGGTCAACAATGCCAGCGTGCTGGGCTGGCGCGCACAGCATTCCCAGTCGCACTACGCAGCGGCCAAAGCCGGCGTCATGGCGTTCACCCGTTGCAGCGCAATCGAAGCCGTAGAGTACGGGGTGCGGATCAACGCGGTGGCCCCGAGTATCGCCCGGCATAAGTTTCTGGAGCGAACAAGTTCATCCGAACTGCTCGAACGACTCTCGGTCAACGAGGCCTTCGGCCGAGCCGCCGAGCCGTGGGAGGTGGCGGCCACCATCGCCTTCCTGGCCAGCGATTACGCCAGTTACCTTACCGGCGAGGTGATCTCGGTGTCGAGCCAGCATCCATGACCGATACAACCGGGCAACCGGCCACCCGCCGCGACGAGTTACTCGGCCTCGCCGCGACGATGTTCGCCGACCGTGGTCTGCGGGCCACCACGGTGCGCGATATCGCCGACGCCGCCGGCATCCTCTCCGGCAGCCTCTATCATCATTTTTCCTCGAAAGAGGAGATGGTCGACGAGATGCTTCGCGGGTTCCTGGCCTGGTTGTTCGACCGCTACCAGCAGATCATCGACACCGAGCCCAACCCACTTGCGCGTCTCGAGGGCCTGTTCATGGCCTCCTTCGACGCCATCGAACATCATCATGCCGAAGTGGTGATCTACCAGGACGAGGCGAGGCGGCTGTCGCACCAGCCACGTTTCGGCTACATCGACGAACTCAATGTTCGCCAGCGCACCATGTGGGTCGACGTCCTGGTCCAGGGGATCGGGCAGGGTTACTTCAGCCCGGATATCAACGTCGACCTGGTGTACCGCTTCATCCGCGACACCACCTGGGTATCGGTGCGCTGGTATCGCCCCGGGGGCCCGCTGACTGCCGAGCAGGTCGGGCGTCAGTACCTCGCGATTGTTCTCGACGGAATCACCGAACAGCCCAGGGAGGCCCGGCATGGCTAGTGCCGCCACGGCGTATGTCATCGACGCGGTACGCACCCCGGTCGGCAGGCGTAACGGTTCGCTGGCCGGGTTGCACCCAATCGACCTCGGCGTGCATGCTTTCCGTGCCATCTTCGATCGCACCGACCTCGACCCCGCGGCCGTCGACGACGCCATCGTCGGTTGCGTCGATGCCATCGGCGGCCAGGCCGGCAATATCGGCCGACTCACCTGGCTGGCCGCCGGCTACCCCGAAGAGGTGCCCGGCGTCACCGTCGACCGCCAATGCGGCTCCAGCCAGCAGGCGATCTCCTTCGGTGCACAGGCGATCATGGCCGGCACCGCAGAGCTGATCCTGGCGGGCGGAATGCAGAACATGAGCCAGATCCCCATCTCGTCGGCGATGCTCGTCGGCAGGGAGCTCGGTTTCACCACCCCGACGGCCGAATCGCAGATGTGGCTGAGGCGCTACGGGGATCAGGAGATCTCCCAATTCCGCGGTGCGGAGATGATCGCGCAGCGTTGGGACATCTCCCGGGAGGATATGGAGCGGTTCGCCCTGGCCAGCCACGAACGGGCCCTCGCGGCGATCCGTGGCGGCAACTTCGACAACGAGATCGTCGCGGTCGATGGCTTCTCCGTCGACGAAACCCCCAGGCAGACCTCGCTGGAGAAGATGGCCGGCCTGCCTACGCTCAGCGACGGCGGCCGGATGACCGCGGCGGTCGCCAGCCAGATCTGCGACGGCGCCAGTGCGGTGCTGTTGGCCTCCGAGCAGGCGGTCGCCGACCACAACCTCACACCACGGGCAAGGATCCACCACATCAGTTGCCGCGGCGCCGATCCGGTACTGATGCTGACCGGCCCCATTCCGGCGACCCGCTACGCGCTGGACAGGGCCGGGCTGTCGATCGACGATATCGACGTCGTTGAGATCAACGAGGCTTTCGCCCCGGTGGTGCTGGCTTGGATCAAGGAAACCGGGGCCGAGCTGGCCAAGGTGAACCCCAACGGCGGCGCCATCGCACTCGGGCACCCACTCGGTGCGACCGGCGCGAAACTGTTCGCGACCATGCTCAATGAACTCGAACGCACCGGCGGCCGCTACGGCCTGCAGACCATGTGCGAGGGCGGCGGCACCGCGAACGTGACGATCATCGAGCGACTCTGAACGCACGCCAGCCTGGCATCGGCTGTTCGCCGGCAAGGGCAGGCGGTGGAGTCGAAACGATGATCTCAGTCGATGAGGGCGGCGGCGGACTGGAGGTGCTTGATCGCCTCGCCGACCACCTCATCGATCAGTTCGGCGCACGAGGGCAGATCCTCGATGATGCCGGCCACCTGACCCGAGGCCAGCACGCCCGCACCGGTGTTGCCCTCGACCAGGCCGGCCTTGAGCAGCATCGGCGTGTTCGCCGCCATCACCACCTGGGACCAGGTCAGCTCTTTGCCGCGCCGCATGGCCAGACCGTCGCGGACCATCGACGCCCACGTCATCCCGGACATTTTCTTGAACTTCGCCGCGTTGAGTACAGCCGCGGCGAAACCCCGCGCCCGCGAACCGCTTTCCAGCTTTTCGACAAGTCCGGTTCGCAGCACCCGGTGCGGCATGCCATCGACCCGAGTGGAGACGACGGTGCCGTTCAGGGAGGCCTGCAGATACTGCTTCTTGACCGCCTCGGGGACCGTGGAGTCCGAAGTCAGCAGGAACCTGGTTCCCATTGCCACCCCGGCCGCACCGTAGGACAGCGCCGCGGCCAGGCCGCGGCCGTCGAAGAAGCCGCCCGCAGCGATCACCGGAATGTCATTGCCGGCGACGGCGTCGAGCACTGAGGGCAGCAGCAGGGTGGTGGCGACCGGCCCGGTGTGACCGCCGCCCTCGCCGCCCTGGA
>CAZGPT010000234.1:0-3430 GCA_964527015.1 uncultured Mycobacterium sp.
GCCGCTGCCGTACACGGATCGAACTCCCTACCGGCCCAGGTCGATACTTGCCGCGATACCCTCGGCGAGCTGCGCTCCCGAGAGCCAGGCCGACTCGACCCGCGGGCCGATCAGCCAGTCACCGCAGAGCCCGAGGTGACGCTCGGGATCGAGGATCGGGCCCGGTCCGCCCGTGGCGCACCGCGCGAAGCGCCACAGGTGGCCCGCGGTTCCGATCCGGGGTGGCAGCACGACGTCCAGCCTCGTCGCCAACGCCGTCGTCAGGGCCGCGGCGACCTCATCGGGTTCGTCCTCGAGATGGTGCCGGGACCACTGCGGGCTGGCCTGCACCACCCAGCTTTCCGGGCCGGCACGCCCCGGCTTGGCGGAGTTTCGCGCAGCCCAGCCCATGACATCGTCGCCCGTCCAGCAATCGCGCTCCACCGCAACGGGTTCGGCGAAGGCGGCCATGGCCGTCCAGCATGGTTCGCTGACGGCGGCACCGGCCTGCGCGGCCAGATCCGGCGCGACCGGCGCGAGCAGTGCGGCCGCCTGTTCGGCGGGCACCGCGATGACCGCCATTTCCACCTCGTGGATATCGCCGGTGTCAACCGACAGTTGCCAGCCCCGTTCCGCCCGTTCGGCCTTCGTGACCCGCGTCGACCACCGAACGTCCAGGCCGTGGGCCAGCCGCCGAACCGGTGCGTTCATGGCGGGTACACCGACATGAGCCCCAGCGGCCGCGGCCGGCCAAGGCGCTACGACGCCCTCGGCAAGCCAGTTTTGCACGCAGGTGTGAAACGCCGGATCGCGGGCGGTGAAGTACTGGGCCCCGTGATCGAAGTGGGCCTCGCCCTGGGATGTCGGCAACCGCCGGGTCGACATGCGGCCGCCCGGTCCTCGTCCCTTGTCGAACAACGTCACGTCGTGGCCCTGCCGGGTCAGGGCGTCGGCGCAGGACAAACCCGCCATTCCCGCGCCCACGATTCCGACGCGCACCTCACACCCGTCCGGGGGTGCGGGTGGCGAGCACCGCATCGGTGCCGCACAGATCTGCCATGAGTTGTCCCCTCGTGCCGTCGTTCGGTGGATCAGCTCTTGGGAAGCAGGACTTCGCCTTCCAGGCCGTCGGGGTCGCGGAAGAACATACTGCGCACCGTTCCGAAGTCGTTGACGGTGCCGTCGCTGGCGCCGTTGTCGATCAGGCGCTGCCGGATGGCGGCGAAGGCCTCCGGCGAGGCGGCCTGCAAGCCGATGTGATCGATGCGGCCGCGACCCCACATCGGAGTCTGTCGGTCGGCCTCGGTGTTGCCCTCGATCACGAAGATGTTGAGTTCGGTGTGCGGGCCGATCCGAATCACCGTCATGGTCTCGCCGGGGCTCTGACCGTGCGGGCGGGTCGGGCCGACCTCGGCGTCGAACACCTCGGCATAGAACCGGGAGAGCCGGACCACGTCTTTGGACAGCCAGGCGATGTGATTGATCCCGTCCAGCAACATTGCGGTTTCCTCTCCTGTCCGCCGCGGCCGGGCCGTGCCGTGCCGCGCCGGTCTATGTCGTAGGACCAGTCTGGCACCGATCAGGACAACCCGGGCTTGGGTCGAACCAGGTGGCCGTCTGTGTTGAGTTGTGTCGGGGTGCTCAGCCCAGTTTCGCGATCTGGGCCAGGTAGACCCCATCGAGCTGGGAGGCCAGTGCGGAGTCGAAGTCACCGCCCTGCGGCCCGGGGGTGTACTGGGCGGTGACCAGGACGCCGCGGTGAAACCCCATGATGGCCGCGATATCCCACTCCAGTATTTGCTCACCCCGGACCGTCCGGCAGTGCATCAGTGTGCTGATCGTGCCGTCGGGTAACCCGTCGACGGCCCACGGTTCCAGGGCGACCGACGATTCTGCGCCCGGCGCGATGAAGGTGAAGACCCGGCACCGCTCGTAGAGGGCCGCCAGATCCGCACGTTCGGTGGGCACGGTGAGCGAGACGCCGATGGCGGCGTTCTTCGAGGAGCGCATCGCCAGGCCCTTCTGCACGGCGGCGCCCTGGGACAGGAACACCTCGCACCCCGCCGGTGACACCACGGGCTCCTGACCGCGCGGTACCGCCACCATGGCGCCCCAGCTGGTGCCGGTCAGCGGGGGAACCGACCCCTCGTCGATGAGCATCGACTCGTCCAGGGAGTACAGGTCATCGCGAACGGGGCCGGACGCGATGCCCGGGTTCTGGTCGGCGCCCTTGCCGCAGCCGGTCAGGGCCGTGATGCACAACACCACGCCGGCACCGAGCAGCGTTGGCGGTGTCATCCGCACGCGGGGTGTCTTCATATGGCAGCCACCCGGCCAGGGTAAGGCGCAGCCGGGCCCGCGGGCAGCCGGCCGTAGGGTTGAGTCCGTGACATCGACGTGGGCGGCGGAGCGACTCGGCGATCAGGGCGGCAAACGGGTCATCGTCACCGGCGCGACCAGCGGCGTCGGGCTGGGGACGGCCACCGCGCTGGCCAGGGCGGGCGCCGAGGTGATCCTGGCGGTGCGCAACACCGAACTCGGCCGCCAACGGGCCGCGGAGATGGGTGGTTCGACGTCGGTGGTCGAACTCGATCTGGCGAACCTGGCATCGGTGCGGGCGTTCCCCGGTCTGATCGACGGCGACGTCGACGTGCTGATCAACAACGCCGGGGTGGTGACCCAGCACCGCACCGAGACGGCCGACGGGTTCGAGATGATGTTGGGCACCAACATGCTCGGGCCGTTCGCCCTGACGAACCTGCTGTTGGCCCGGGTGCGTTCGCGGATCATCAACGTCGGCTCCGAGGCACACCGGTCGGCCACCCTGCGGCTTGAGGATATGCACCTGCGCAGCCACAAATGGACGGTGATGGGCGCCTACGGCCGCTCGAAACTGGCGATGATGCTGTGGGGTCTGGAACTCGACCGCCGGCTGCGGGCCGCCGAATCCCCGGTTGTGGCGCAGCTGACCCACCCCGGCTGGGTGGCGTCGAATCTGTCGAACGTCTCCGACTCGCCGGTGATGTCGCTGCTGCACCGGACGGTCAAGGCCGCGGCCGGCCGGCTGGCCAATGACATCGACGAGGGGGCAGCCCCCACGCTGTACTGCCTCACCGAACCCATCCCACCGGGCAGCTATGTCGGTGTGACCGGCAGGTTCGGGATGCGCGGCGCCCCGGTGCTGACCGGCAGATCGGCACTCGCGTGTGATTACACCGTCGCCGCAGATGTCGTTGCCTTCGCCGAAACAGAAACCGGCACAGCGCTTTCAGTGTGACGCGGCGGGTGCAGCGAACACCGGAACAGCCCGGCGGGGTTCACACTTCGATATCGGCCGCCACCGCGGTTGTCGCGCAGAGGTGGGCGATTGTGCACGTGCCCGCGCCGCCGGTGTCCCGGGCCGGGTAGCGTCCCGGTGGTGCCGAACCCGTCTCAAGGTATCGCCGCCGGC
>CAZGPT010000235.1:0-3427 GCA_964527015.1 uncultured Mycobacterium sp.
CACCGAACCACCAGCACCGAAACCAACCGAATCACCGGTCACATGAAAGATCGAGGCTAGTTGGCTATGGTGCGCTTCAGCCCGACGTGGGCGGCGCGGTACCCGAGTCGGCAATAGAACGCCCGGGCCCTTTCGCGGGCCCCGTCCGTGGTCACCTGCGCCAACTGTGCCCCATGAGTTCGACCGTAGTTGTGTGCCCACTCGACCAGCGCCGTGCCTAGACCCTGTCCGCGTTCGGCTTTGGCGACCCGCAATCCCTCGATCTGCAGCCGCGTGGCGCCACCGCGGGACAGACCGGGAATGATCGTCAATTGCACTGTCGCGACGACCATGTCAGAACCGTTCAGGACGACTCCGAGATAGTTGGATCGGTTGCGAACAACGATGTCGTAGGCCGCCTCATAGCGTTCGAGTTCGGCGGCTTCGCGATCCTGACCGAATTCATCGTCGGAGAGCAGCTCGGCGATCACCCCCACGTGTTCGCGCGTCGCGCGCTGTACCCGGAATGTGCGGCCTGCCACCCGCAACAGTTCCCGGACTGAGGATCGTGCCAGTGCCTGAAGGCGCGCCACCAACAGGTCCAGCCACGCCCCCACGTTGGTTCGTGCCTCCGCGGTATCGGGGTAGCGGCATCGCAGATGCAGCCCGGACTCGTCCTGGATGAACCAGAGCATGACGCCGTCGGTGTGGATCCTCGCACTCACATACTGGGCGTCGAGGCCGACGGAGTCGATCCGCACCGGAAGTCTGATTTGGTCCAGCCAGGAAATGGCGAACATGCCGGGCGCCATAGGCATTCCACCCCACGGAGCCAGTACCTCGGCAAGTGGCCAGGAACCAAGCTGGATCGCTTCTTTAACGGCGGCGGCCGCGGCGTTCGGCTCGGCAACGGCGGACTCCAGGACCGAATTGGTGATGAACCAGCCGACCGAGTCGTGCCACCTGTCGTCAAATCTGCTGTGCACCGGGAAAACGGCGCGCAGCGGTGCTTCCGCCAACTCCCGGGTTACCGCGGTCATGGCAACCACCGCGAGCGCCAGCGTCGAGACGCCGTCATTGCGTGCCTGCGCGGCGAACGCGGCGCCATCATCGACATCGAACACGTCACGCACTTCAACGCGTTCTGGATGCGGCCCGGGCCCACCCAACGGCAGCGGAAACCTCGGCATGAACCCACCGCTGTCGCTGATGACTTGGGCCCACCGCGCACGCACCCGGTCCGGTGCCGGCCGACGGTCCAGCAGTGCCTGGGTGTGCGCAACGAACGCGGGCGGCCGCTGCAGAGACCGCGTGCGTCCGATCTGCGCGTCGGCGAGCATCGACAGCAGGTCCCGGGCAATCACGAGCATCGACCACATGTCCACATGAGCGTGGTCGGCAGCGATGACCACCGTCAATCCAGCGGCAGTCTCCAACACGCACAGCCGGTGTGAGGGCCGTTGATAGGGCGAACACGCCGCGTTGAGAACTACACGCAGCGCGTCGTTGACCTCCTGGCCCGCAGCGATCTCATGCTCGACCCAGTTGCCGGGGCGAACATCGATCTCATGCAGCAGCGGATCGCCGTCCGCCCCGGGTGTGAATGCCGTTCGCAGGGTGCCGTGGCGGGCGATCACTGCCAGCCACGCATCAGCCAGCGATTGCCGGCTCACACCAGCCGGCAACCGAACGGACAGAGCCATCCATGAGCCGGGTCGCGCACCTGCACCAACGTGTATGCGCTGGTCAAACGACACCGGAAGCTGCCGGCCGAGGTCAGAGACCGACACGTCGTAGCCCCAGAGTCGGCCGAACGGTAGCCGCAGGTGCGCCACGTTGGTCAGCCGCATGGCGGTACCCTAACGCCCCGGATAGCCTGAATGCCTAGCCAGCGCGGTCGGCTCGGGGGCGAGTCGTCCGGTCGTGAGAAGAGTTGTGTGATGCCCACTTTCGTGGTTCCGGGAGCAGAGCTTGCGGTTGAAATGAGCGACGAAGGTGGTCACCCGGTAGTTCAACTGCACGGACTCACCTCCAGCCGGGCGCGCGACCGGGTGCTCAATCTCGACCTCGGCAGGGGGCTCAGCGGGACCAGATTGCTGCGGTACGACGCACGCGGCCACGGCAAGTCGACCGGGCGCAAAGTCCCCCGGGACTACCGGTGGGAAAGCCTCGCCGAGGATCTTCTACGCCTGCTCGACACATGGTTTCCCGGCGAACGGGTGCACGGAGTCGGCCCCTCCATGGGTACCGGAACGCTATTGCACGCTGCCGCCCGCGAACCGGACCGCTTCGTCGGTCTCACGCTGATGGTGCCGGCCACTGCGTGGCAAACCCGGCCCGCGCAGGCGGCCAACTACCGGGTTGCGGCCGACTTTATCGAAACCCAGGGAGTCGGGGCGTTCATCGCCTCGGCGCGTGAGGCGACTCCGCCGCCGGCCACGGTCGGCGCGCCCGAAACAGTTCCCGATGTCGCCGATGCGTTGTTGCCATCGCTATTTCGCGGTGCGGCTCTCAGCGACCTTCCCGCTCCTGAGACCCTTACCCGAATCGATGTGCCGACAACGATTCTGGCCTGGACGGGTGACCCGGCGCATCCGTTGTCGACAGCGGAATCGCTTGCCGCACTGCTGCCGCAGTCGACGCTCACCGTGGCGCACACCCCGGCCGATGTCGAGACTTGGCCCCAGATCCTGAGCCACGACGTCGCCCGCAGAGGCTGATACGGCCGCGCGGCCCCTGTCGTTGATCCACCCAGCGGGAGGCGGTTGCCTGGAGCGCGTGTTTACTCGTGCAGTAGAGGCCGGGACCAGGAAACGTGCGTCGGCTAGTTAGTGAGCCAAAACGCCTCGCCCGACAACCAACAGCACAGTTCAGAGCAATTCCGATTCTGGAATTCCGCAGCAGTGTCCTCAGCCTCAATGCGCCGACTCGGTGGCGGTGCGGTGTTGAGATCTGTTGTGGGCGTTGAATCGGTTGGCGGGCGTGGTTGGTCGTCCGATCTCGGTATCGGCGTATTCCTGTTGGTCTTTCGGGTCGTGGGCCGGTGGGGGGCCGGTGTTAGGCCAGTTGCGGGGTGTTGCGGCCGAAAGCTCTCGTGAACAGCGTTTTCCAGGCTGTTTCCCAGGGCCAGTCCCGGGGTAGGTGCAGGGTGAGTCGTCGGGCTGAGGAGGCGATGCGGGCGGGCAGGTTGACAAGGGGCGCCGGATGGTGGCGGTGCGTGCTCGGGCCAGGGCGGTTTCGGTCAGGGCGCCGGCGGCGCGGGTGAGGTTGAACGCCATGGTCGCCAGGACCAGCCAGGCGGTATTGGCGGTGAAGCGCCCCTCGGTTATCTTTAGCTCGGCAGGTGGGCCAGGGTGGAGTCTTTGCCGGGGTTGAGGTCGGGGATCCGGCGCACGACCAGCCGGCCTGGGATCTGCTGGCCGGGTTTGCGGGAGCTGAACGCGGTGAA
>CAZGPT010000236.1:0-3413 GCA_964527015.1 uncultured Mycobacterium sp.
TGAGCCCCCGCAGCCGAGCGAAGCGAGGCAAGAAGTGAGCCCCCGCGTAGGAGTCACGCTGTCCGGGCGATACCGCCTGCAGCGGCTGATCGCGACCGGCGGTATGGGCCAAGTGTGGGAGGCGGTCGACAGCCGACTGGGCCGCCGGGTCGCGGTCAAGGTTCTCAAGCAGGAGTTCTCCTCCGACCCGGAGTTCATCGAACGATTCCGCACCGAGGCCCGGACCGTCGCCATGCTCAACCACCCCGGCATCGCCGCAGTGCACGACTACGGCGAAACCGATATGGACGGGGAGGGGCGCACCGCCTATCTGGTGATGGAACTGGTCAACGGCGAGCCGCTGAACTCGGTCATCAAACGCACTGGCCGACTCTCGCTGCGGCATACGCTGGACATGCTCGAGCAGACCGGACGGGCGCTGCAAGTAGCCCATGCCGCGGGCTTGGTGCACCGTGATGTGAAACCCGGCAATATCCTGATCACGCCGACCGGGCAGGTGAAGCTGACCGATTTCGGCATCGCCAAGGCGGTCGACGCGGCACCGGTGACCCAGACCGGCATGGTGATGGGCACCGCCCAGTACATCGCCCCGGAACAGGCACTGGGCCAGGATGCGACCGCGGCAAGCGATGTGTACTCGCTGGGAGTTGTTGGCTACGAGGCGGTTTCGGGTAAACGCCCGTTCGCCGGCGACGGTGCGCTGACGGTCGCGATGAAGCACATCAAAGAGGCGCCCGCTCCGCTTCCTCCGGACATTCCACCGAATGTCCGCGAGCTCATCGAGATTACCCTGGTGAAGAATCCGGGGATCCGCTACCGCAGCGGCGGCCAGTTCTCCGACGCCGTCGCCGCGGTCCGCGCCGGTCGGCGTCCGCCCCGGCCCAATTCCGCACCCACCATCAAAGCGACCCCGGCGGCAATCCCCGGTCCCCAACGGGCTGCCGTCGAGGCCGCCCGCGCTGCCACCGCCGCGCGGCCACGCACCGGCGGGCACCGGAGCCCCCCGCCGGCGCGGGGAACGTTCAGTTCCGGTCAGCGGGCGCTGCTGTGGGCCGCGGGTGTTCTCGGTGCGCTGGCCATCATCAGCGCGATCCTGATCGTGTTGGCCGACCGGGAGCGGCGGATCACCACACCGGGCGAGCAGACCGTCACCGAGACCGTGCCCGCGGAGTCGCCGATCGCTCCGGTGGAACCGTCGGGGTTCACCGACCGGGTGCTCCCCGGCGGCACCGACGTGACCGCGGTTCCGGCTCGGTGGCTGACCGTTGCCCATCCCGTGTCTGCGCCGGACACCAACTGTGAGGCGCCGCGATGAGCAAACCCCCACATCTGTCGGACCGCTATGAGCTGGGCGAGATCCTGGGCTTCGGCGGGATGTCCGAGGTGCACCTGGCCCGTGATCTGCGTCTGCACCGGGACGTCGCGGTCAAGGTACTGCGAGCAGATTTGGCCCGCGACCCCAGCTTCTATCTGCGGTTCCGGCGCGAGGCACAGAACGCGGCCGCCCTCAACCATCCCGCGATCGTCGCGGTTTATGACACCGGGGAGGCCGAGACCGCGGGCGGACCGTTGCCCTACATCGTCATGGAGTACGTCGACGGGGTCACCCTTCGCGATATCATCCACACCGACGGCCCGATGCCGGTGCAGCGGGCCCTGGAGGTCATTGCCGATGCCTGTCAGGCGCTGAACTTCAGCCATCAGCACGGCATCGTCCACCGCGACGTCAAACCCGCCAACATCATGATCTCCAAGACTGGCGCGGTGAAGGTGATGGATTTCGGTATCGCCCGCGCGATCGCCGATAGCGGTAACAAAGTCACCCAGACGGCGGCGGTGATCGGCACCGCGCAGTACCTGTCACCCGAACAGGCCCGCGGCGAGCAGGTGGATGCCCGCTCCGATGTCTACTCACTGGGCTGTGTGCTCTACGAAATCTTGACCGGCCAACCGCCGTTCGTCGGCGACTCGCCGGTAGCGGTGGCCTACCAGCATGTCCGGGAGGATCCGGTGCCGCCGTCGCAGAAGCGGCCGGACATCTCACCGGATCTCGATGCCGTCGTGCTCAAGGCGCTGGCCAAGAACCCGGATAACCGCTATCAAAGCGCCGCCGAGATGCGCAACGACCTGGTCCGTGTGCACAGCGGAGAAAAGCCCGATGCACCCAAGGTGATGACGCACGCCGACCGCACCATCATGATGAACTCGCGGCCCGGCCACCGTGACGACGGAGCGGCGACACCGGTCGCCTACGACTTCAGTGACAACGAGCGGACGGCCGGGTCGGCCGGTAAATGGCTGGCGGCGTTATCGATCCTGGCCATCCTGACCGTGGTGGTGACTTTGGCGATCAGCCTGGGCGGCGGTACGACGCGCGCCGTCCAGGTGCCCGATCTGCGCGGCCAGGTTTCCGCCGACGCCATCGCCGAACTGCAGAACCGGGGTTTCAAGATCCGGACCCAGCAGAAACCGGACAGCGTCATCGCACCCGATCATGTGATCAGCACCGACCCCGCAGGTAACGCCTCAGTGAGCGCCGGTGATGAGGTCCAGATCAATGTCTCCACCGGACCCGAACAACGTGAGGTCCCCGACGTCTCGACCCTGAGCTACGCCGACGCGGTCAAGGAACTGACCGCCGCCGGGTTCGGGAAGTTCAAGCAGACTGAGGCGCCCTCGAACCCCGAGCAACGCGACAAGGTCCTCAATACGATCCCGCCGGCCAACCAGACCTCGGCGATCACCAATGAGATCACCATCGTCGTCGGCACCGGCCCGGCCACCCGGGACCTGCCGAACGTCGTCGGGCAGACTGCCGAAGTCGCCACCACCAACCTCAACACGCTGGGGTTCCCTACCATTCTGACCGCGCCGACTGACAGCCCCGAGCCGACCGGGCAGGTGCTGGCCAGTGATCCTCCCGCCGGGACCGCGGCGACGCTGGACACTGCGATCACCCTGAAGATTTCCAAGGGTAACCAGTTCGTTGTCCCGAACCTGACCGGACAGTTCTGGGTGGAAGCCGAACCGTATCTGAGGGCGCTGGGCTGGACCGGCGTCCTGGTGAAGGGCCCCGATGTGTCCAATAGCGGTCAGCGCACCAACGCTGTGGTCAAGCAGAGCCCGGCACCGGGCGCGGGGTTGAACTTCGGTGGTTCGATCACGCTGAGTTTCGCGTCGTAGCCACGCGGACGGTGTCGGCGACTTCCCGCTCGAGGCGGCCGACCAACTCCTCCGGCGGGGCGGCCCCGCAGTAGCCCAACCAATTGGCGAGCATTCGGTGTCCCCCCTCGGTGAGGATCGACTCGGGATGGAACTGCACGCCGTGGATAGGCAACTCCCGGTGCCGCACCGCCATGATGACGCTGTCGGTCCCGTCGCTGTGCGTCCCGTCGCTGCGCTCGCCTTCGCCC
>CAZGPT010000237.1:0-3411 GCA_964527015.1 uncultured Mycobacterium sp.
CGGCGCTGGTGCGCAAGCTCACCCCGTGCGCCAGATAGATGACCGCGAACAGGATCGCCGCCGAACCGACAAGCGCCACCGGCATCGCCGGAGCGCCGTCCCGCAACGCCGGGAGCATGAAGATCACCAGCACGATGAAGGCGACGACGATCCCCAGCAGGGCCCGCAATCCGCGCCACCGGGCTACCAAGACGGTCACCACCGCAAAGGCGATCGCCAGCAAGGTCAGTGGCCAGGCGCGCTCGTAGTCGTAGAAACCGTAGCTGGTGACACCCTGCGGGCTCACTTGCCGGAAGATCCGGATCTGATCCCCGGCAACCAGATTCGGCTGTCCGGGGCCGCGGGAGAACTCCAGCAGTGTTCGGGCGCCGGTATTCGGTCCGCTGTCGATGGCGACCAAAGTCTGGACACAGGTTCCGCTCCCGGCCAGCGCGGGCCGAGGTGCCGCGGTCAGCACCTGACCCGTTGATGGGCTGCCGCAGTCACCGAGGGTGGTCGACATCACCTGCCCGCCCTCGGTGGTCACCGAGCCGCCCTCGGCGTTCTGGAATGGCAGTGGGATGTCGACCTTTGCGTTCGACGGCCAGAGCAGCACCGCACCGGCGACCACCGCCAGGCCGATCAACGCGAGTGTCGCGACGACCACCCGGGCGGCCAGCGGGCTCAGAGGAGCCGGGCCGCCATGGGCATGCTGATGTGAATGGGCCACCGGTTACTGGCGGTAGTGGGCCAGGAAATTCCCCAGCCGCTCAATGGCATTGGCCAGGTCGCGCGCCCAGGGCAGGGTCACGATGCGGAGATGGTCCGGTGCGGGCCAGTTGAACCCGGTGCCCTGGGTGATCAGGATTTTCTCCTCGAGGAGTAGGTCGAGAACCAGCTTCTCGTCATCCACGATGTCGTGAACTTCGGGGTCGAGCCGAGGGAAGGCGTAGAGCGCACCCTCGGGCTTGACGCAGGAGACACCGGGGATCTCGTTGAGCCCGTTCCAGGCGGTATCACGCTGCTCCAATAACCGGCCACCCGGTAGGACCAGGTCATCAATGCTCTGGTGGCCGCCGAGTGCGACCTGAATGGCGTGCTGTGCCGGAACATTCGGGCACAGGCGCATATTGGCGAGCAGGCTGATTCCTTCGATGAAGCTGGTGGCGTGCTCGGTGGGGCCGGTGATCACCAGCCAGCCGGAGCGGTAGCCGGCCACCCGGTAGGCCTTGGACAATCCGTTGAAGGTCAGGCACAGGACGTCCGGCGCCACCGTTGCGAGGCTGATGTGCTCGGCGTCGTCGTAGAGGATCTTGTCGTAGATCTCATCGGCGAGCAGCAGTAGCTGGTGTTTGCGTGCCAGCTCGGCCATCTGCAGGAGCACTTCGCGGCCGTATACCGCGCCGGTCGGATTGTTCGGGTTGATGACCACCAGCGCCTTCGTGCGTGGGGTGATTTTCGATTCCAGATCGGTGATATCAGGCTGCCAGCCGTTGGTCTCGTCGCACAGGTAGTGAACGGGGGTGCCGCCGGCCAGCGACGCCGACGCGGTCCACAGGGGATAGTCCGGGGCGGGGATCAGGACTTGGTCGCCGTTGTCCAGCAGCGCCTGCAGGGTCATCGTGATCAGTTCCGAGACGCCGTTGCCCAGGAACACCGAGTCGACGTCGAACCGGGGGAAGCCGTCGACGAGCTCGTAGCGGGTCACCACGGCACGGCGTGCGCTGAGGATGCCCTTCGAGTCGGAGTAGCCCTGGGCGTCGGGCAGCGCCTGGATCATGTCCCGCATGATCACGTCCGGCGCCTCGAACCCGAACGGTGCCGGATTGCCGATGTTCAGCTTGAGAATCCGGTGGCCCTCGGCCTCCAGTCGGGCGGCATGGTCGTGGACCGGGCCGCGGATTTCGTAGAGAACGTCCTGCAGTTTGGTCGACTGCGCCAGCGGTCGTGGCCGAGGGTGGTAGCTAGTGTTGTGCCACGGCAGCTGGTGGGTAGTCACGCCGTTGATTGTCCCATGCCGAACCAGGCCGTCTTCCAGTCACAACTGCCGCTCGGTTTCACAACGTGGCGGCCACGAACAGAGTTTTGCTGTGGCGTCGTGCCCCGACACCGCGAACACTGCTGTCTGGCCGCATCATCGATCCGAGAGGCGTACGGAATGAAACTGTCTATCGCACGCGCATTGACTGTGGCGGGTGCCGGTGCGGCGGCCGCCACTTTGGGGTTCGCAGGCCCCGCCCAGGCCGCTCCGCCGCTGCTCAACGGCACCTACGACATCAAGGGTGGTGACCAGGATTCGTACTGGACCGCGTCGTCGACCTGCGCGACTGATGGTTGCGTCGCCCGAATCGTCAGCAACGTCGGCTGGGCCGGCAACGCCGTCATGAACAACGGGCGGTGGAACCTGACCGTGACCAAACCGGACGGCGTGATCTGCGCGGACGGCAGTTACGCCCCCGTCGTGATCGCTTATTCGGTGGACGCCGTCACCGGGCTCGGGACCGTGACCGCTGACTCCAACGGGGAGTGCCCGGGCGGTCAGATCACCGTCGCGCAGTTCCAGACCCAGAAGATCAGCAATTCCTGACGGCTGAGGCTCAGCCCCGTTTGCCCGGCGGGCGGGCACCCTTGGCGATCCCCAGTCCCTTGGCCGGCGGCGTCGTCGGAGTCGCGGGTGTTTCGGCCGCGGGTTCTGAAGCCGCCTCTGTCGCCTCTGTCGCCGCTGTCGGCTCTGCTGGCGGGGGCGACTCTGCTGGCGGGGCCGACTCTTCGGTAGGTCCGGCCGGTTGAGTGGGTGCCGCAGTCGAGGGAGCCTTCTTGGCGCCGGGCCGGCGGGCACCGGGTGCGATGCCGAGCCCCTTAGCCGGCGCGGCCGGTGCAGCCGGTGCGGCCGGTGCAGCGGGTGCCGCCGGTGCTGCGGTTGCGGTTGGCTCGGCCGCCGGTGGTGTGGCCTTCTTGGCGCCGGGCCGTTTGGCCCCGGCGGCGATGCCGAGCCCCTTCGCCGGTGCTGCCGGTGCCGCCGGTGCCGCCGGTGCTGCCGGTGCGGCCGGTGCAGCGGGTGCTGCGGTTGCGGTTGGCTCGGCCGCCGGTGGTGTGGCCTTCTTGGCGCCGGGCCGTTTGGCCCCGGCGGCGATGCCGAGCCCCTTAGCCGGTGCCGTCTGTGCCGTCTGTGCAGCGGGTGCCACAGTTGCGGCCGGTGCCGTGGCGGCCGGAGCAGCGGCGACTGGCTCGGGGGCGGCCGGCTCAGCGGGCGGCGCATCTTTGACGGTGGCGGCGGCCAACTTGGCGGCCGTCCCCTTCTCCGGCAGCGTGAGCGCGTTTCGGTCAAGCGAACCAAGCAACAACTGGGCCACGTCGACCACGTCGACTTGCTCGGATTTGCCGCGGTCGCCGACGCCGTCGGAGAGCATCACCCGGCAGAACGGGCAGCCG
>CAZGPT010000238.1:0-3372 GCA_964527015.1 uncultured Mycobacterium sp.
GCCGACCAGGTCGTGGATATCGTCGAAGTCGCGGCCCTTGACGATCATCTTCTGGTAGATCGACCAGTAGTGTTTCGGCCGGCCCTCGACTGTGGCGCCGATCTTCATCGCGCTCAGCGCGGTGTTGATTTCGGCTCGGACTTTGGCCAGATAGGTGTCGCGCGACGGCGCCCGGTCTGCCACCAGCCGGACGATCTCCTCGTAGCGCTTCGGGTGCAGAATCGCGAACGACAAATCCTCGAGTTCCCACTTCACCGTTGCCATTCCGAGGCGATGAGCAAGGGGGGCAATGACTTCGAGAGTCTCGCGGGCCTTCCGGGCTTGTTTCTCCGGAGGCAGGAATCGCATCGTGCGCATATTGTGCAGACGGTCCGCCACCTTGATCACCAGCACCCGGGGGTCGCGGGCCATCGCGATGATCATTTTGCGGATGGTCTCGCCCTCCGCGGCGGTGCCCAGCACCACCTTGTCCAGTTTGGTCACCCCGTCGACCAGGTGTCCGACCTCTTCACCGAACTCGGCGGTCAACTCCTCCAGGGAATAGCCGGTGTCCTCAACCGTGTCGTGCAGCAGCGCGGCGACCAGCGTCGTGGTGTCCATGCCCAGCTCGGCCAGGATGTTGGCTACCGCCAGCGGGTGGGTGATGTAGGGGTCCCCGGAATGGCGAACCTGATCGGCGTGCTTGGCCTCGGCCACCTCGTAGGCCCGCCGCAGAATGGCTACGTCCGCTTTGGGATAGACCTCCCGGTGAACGGCGACCAGCGGTTCCAGGACCGGGCTGATGGTGCTGCGCTGGGCGGTCATCCGACGGGCCAGCCGGGCCCTTACCCGGCGCGACGCACTGCTGGTCGCCTTCGGCGTCTCCGCCGGCGGATCGGGAAGCTCGGTGACCGGTAGGGGTTGGGTGGGCGCGGGGATTTCCTGAATGCCGCCAGGTTCCTCCGCCATACCCACCTCCGATCCCTCGTGGACCGAGGATACCGCCTACAGGAGCAGCAGACTGTGCACCAGTTGCGGCACCAACCTCTCCCGCCCACCGAGGCCGGCCAGTTCCATCACGACAGCGGCCTCGGTCACATCGGCACCGGCATCGACCAGTAGGTCACGTGCAGCGGCAAGCGTGCCACCGGTGGCCAGGACATCATCGACGACAGCCACCCGGCGGCCGGCCAGTTCGATACCGTCGGCGGGGATCTCCAGGGTAGCGGTCCCGTACTCGAGGGTGTAGGCGCGGCTGTGCACCGGCGGGGGCAGCTTGCCACCCTTGCGGATCGCCAGCACCCCCACCCCCAGTCGGTGGGCGACGGCTCCGCCGAGCAGAAAACCGCGGGCGTCGATCCCGGCGATCAGGTCCGCTCCAGTGACCAGCCGGGCCAGCGCATCGGTGACCGCGGCGAACCCGCGGTCGTCGGCGAGCACCGGCGTCAGATCGCGGAAAAGGACACCCGGTGACGGGAAATCGGGCACCTCACGGGTCAGTGCGGTGATCAGGTCAGCGGTGTCCGCGGGGACGACCGGCGACTTCGCGTGGGCCGATTCGTCGTCGCGGCTCACGGCTCAAGCCGCCAGCGGTCCATATTCCACCCGGCACCCCACTTGGTCGGGTTGGCCTCGACGCCGAACATCTTCTTGGCCGACATCACCGTGCGCTGCTGGCGGTACAGCGGCAAGGTGGGCATATCCGTCCAGAGCATCGGGGCGCCGTCGGCGAGCAGGCGGGCCTCCTCCTTGGGGGCGGTGGTCACCGCGAGCGCCGCGATGATCCCGTCGATCTGCGGGTTTGAGTAGCCTGAGAGGTTGTTGCCGTTGCCGGTGTGCAGCGTGTACGCGTCCATCGCCGACGAGCCGGTCGATCCACTTCCGGCCGCACCCCCGGTGCTGGACAACAGTGCGTCGATCCGGCCGTCTCGCAGGTCGCGCGGGTCGGTGCCCGCAGTGGCCAGGTCGACCACGGTGATGCCGGCCGCCGCGCACGATCGGGCGATCGCGGCCATTGCCGCGGCCAGCCGGGGGTTGGGTGCCTGGTAGCCGATCCGCACTGTCAGCGCCTCACCCTCCAGGAGGGCCGAAGCCGCGTCGGGGTCGGCAACCCCGAACCGGCCGCCCTCTGCGGCGGCCTCGGCAGCGCTATAGGCGTCATCGTCGTCCGGGTTGAGTCGGGCATTCGCGACCGGCATCTCCGCGTTGGCGGCGATCTCATCGCGCGGGGTGCACAACGCTACCGACCGACGGGCCGATGGATCGGCCAACGGTCCCCCGCCGGCGAAGATCAACTGCTCGATACCGCCGGAGTCAATCTCGGTGCTCTGATAGTCATCGGGTGTGGTCAGCGTTCCCAGGGATCCGGTCGCCACGTCCACGACGTGGAAGTCGCCGGTGTTGATCCGGTCCTGGACGTCGACGCCGCGCGGCCACACGGTGATCCGCTCAGTCACCGGCTTGGCGCCCCACCACCGGTCGTTGGCGGTGAGCACCACCGCGCCGGACTCCAGCATCGCATCGAGTTTGTACGGCCCCGACGAGGGGAAGCGCGTGAACGCCTCCGGGTCCATCCCCGGTGTGAGGTCCCAGATGGTGTTCCACGCCTCGGCCACCCGGCCGATCGCGGCGAGGTCGCCGCTCTGCACCGCGCCGGTGGTGCTGATGCCGAGTTCGTCGTCGATGACGTGGGACGGCATCATCGAGGTGGCCGTGAATAACTGGCGATAGTCGATGATGGACCGACCGGGCAAGAAGTTGACCCGCGCCTTCTTCTGACCGGGCTGGCAGTCGATACCGGCGATATCGAGGTAACCGGCTCGGCTGGCGGCGGCGAAGCCGGGAAACCGACCGGACTGGGCCGCCCAGGCCAGCACCATGTCGTCGCAGCTGACCGGCTTGCCGTCGGAGTACACAGCGTCATCGGCGATCTGGTAGTCCAGCATGAGGGGCTCGCGGCCGACCACCGATACCGAACCGAAGTCACCGTCGGCCAGCACCTGACCGTCCGGACCGTGCAGGCTGAACCCGGTCAGAACCCGGCTGAATGCCTGCGGCCCGGCCGAGGCCGCACCGGTCACCGTGTTGGTGTTGTAACTGGTCAGTACGCCGTCGACGGCATAGTTGACCTGATCGGCGGCGCTACCGATACACCCGGTGAGGACGGTGGGCAACGCCGTGAACAGTAAGGTTGCCACCGCGGTGGTGGCCGTGCGGCGGCTGGCTGACACGTGCGCCCTAACGTTCCCGCTTGCCCGACGGGCGTCGCGGCCGGACCGGCCGCGCGCCGGGGGCAGGCTTGCCGCCCTTCGGCGCGTCCGCCGGCGCAGTGCCCGGCCCCGCCGTGCCCGACCCCGCCGTGCCCGACCCCGCCGTGCCCGACCCCGCCGTGCC
>CAZGPT010000239.1:0-2131 GCA_964527015.1 uncultured Mycobacterium sp.
TGGTGCACGGCTGGGTGTACTTCGTCTACCTGCTCTTCACCGCCAACCTCGCGGTCAAGGTGCGCTGGCCGATCTCCAAGACCATCGGAGTCCTGCTCGCCGGCACGGTTCCACTGCTGGGCATCATCGTCGAACAGGTTCAGACCCGCGAGATCAAGGACCGGTTCAACCTCTAGCCAGTTCCCGCAACGACGGCACCAGCAGCCCGAGTGCGCGGCCGCGGTGCGACGTTGCGTCTTTATCCGCCGGGCTCAACTGGGCGGCGCTGCGCGTCTCACCCTCGGGGACGAACACCGGGTCGTAGCCGAAACCGCCGTCGCCCAGCGGTTCCCGGCCGATCACGCCCAGCCACTCGCCTCGGACCACAGTCTCCTGATCCGGGCCGGTCACCAGCGCGCAGGCCGAGACGAACGCGGCGCCGCGCCGCTCGTCGGGAACGTCGCGGAGTTGACCGAGTAGCAGGCTGTAGTTGGCGGCGTCGTCACCGTGTCCACCGGCCCACCGTGCAGACAGCACCCCGGGCATCCCGTTGAGGGCGGCCACTTCGAGCCCGGAGTCATCGGCCAGGGTCGGCAGTCCGGTGGCGGCGAAACCGTCGCGCGCCTTGGCGATCGCGTTCTCCTCGAACGTCGCGCCGGTTTCGGGTGCCTCGTCGTAGGCCGCGACGTCATCGAGGGACAGCAGTTCCAGCCCGGCGATGCCGGCCGCGTCGAGCACCCGGCGCAGTTCGGCCAGCTTCTTGCGGTTGCGGCTGGCAACCAGCAGGGCGGTCACACTCAGCTGCCGAACGCCTTCTTCGGGGCCGGCCCCTCGGGGAGCACCCCGGGATAGGGCAGCGCCAGCGCCTCGCGTTGGGCGGCGAACAGGCGCTCGCAGGCGCCCAGGGCGGCATCGAGCATTTTGTCCAGCGTCGAGCGCGGGAAGGTGGCGCCCTCGCCGGTGCCCTGGATCTCCACGAACGTTCCGGTATCGGTGGCGACGACGTTCATGTCGACCTCGGCGCGGGAGTCCTCCTCGTAGGGAAGATCGACCCGCACCCGGCCGTCGACCACGCCGACGCTGATGGCGGCGATCGCGCAGGACAGCGGCTTGGGGTCGGAAAGCTTTCCGCGCGCCGCCAGGTAGGTGACGGCGTCGGACAGTGCCACGTAGGCGCCGGTGATGGCCGCGGTGCGGGTGCCGCCGTCGGCCTGGAGCACATCGCAGTCGATGGCGATGGTGTTCTCCCCCAGCGCCGCCAGGTCGATACAGGCACGCAGGGACCGGCCGACCAGCCGGCTGATCTCCTGGGTGCGTCCGCCGAGACGGCCCTTCACCGACTCGCGGGCCGACCGGCTGTGGGTGGCGGCGGGCAGCATCGCGTACTCGGCGGTGAGCCAGCCCAGCCCGGAGCCCTTTCGCCAGCGCGGAACCCCCTCGTTGACGCTGGCGGTGCACATCACCCGGGTCTCGCCGAAGGCGATCAGCACCGAACCGGCCGGGTGTGAGGTGAAGCCGCGGGTGATGACCACGGGCCGCAGCTCGTCGTCTTCCCTACCGTCCTGTCGTGAAGTCACTCCGAGACCCTAACGCGCGGTCGTCGGCGGGCGGCTAACCACCGAGGCCGAGGATGTCGGCCAACGTGCTCTCGATATCGCGCAGGGTTTCGGCCTTGACGGCCCCGAGCCGCTGCACCAGTCGCACACGAGCTACCGCCCGGATACCACGGCAGACCGCGACGCTATCGGCGTCGACCCCCTCCGCCGGTGCGATCGGCGGCCGAAGCGGGGTCCGGGACCGGGAACTCGACACCGGGACGACCACCACCAACTCATCATCGACCCCGACGAGCAACTCATCAACGGAAACGACGACAGCGGGCCGATGCTTCCCGGGTTCGCCGACGCGGGCCGCGCCAAAAGCGACAAGCCACAACTCCCCGCAGTGCGGTTCAGTCGATGCCGTCATCGGCGGCCGAGCCCCAGTCCCGGTCCTCTTCGCGAACTTCCCGGACGGCCGACTCGGCACGGGTGGCCTCCCGTTCGGCGCTGAACATCGCCTCCCGATCCACCCGCCCAGCCAATTCAGCGAGAAGGGCTGAGATCGAGATCCCCCGTTCCCGCGCCTGTGCGGCCAGACGGTCACGGGTCTG
>CAZGPT010000239.1:2231-3368 GCA_964527015.1 uncultured Mycobacterium sp.
CGATGTAGACATGCCCGTAGCCTACCGAGGCGACACACTGGGCGACATCGGTCAGATATCGATGCACTCCCCCGGCACGACCGCGCGCACCGGGCCGTCGAACTCGGCCCTGGCCTCGTCGATCACGTCCTCGCGTGAGGTCCAGGGCGGGATGTGGGTCAGCAGGAGTTGGCCGACGCCGGCCCGCTTGGCGATCCGGCCGGCCTCAGCCCCGGACAGGTGCAGATCCTTCGGACGCTCCGGGGAGTCGGTCCAGGACGCCTCGCACAGGAACACGTCAGCCCCGCGGGCGAGTTCCACCAACGGCTCGCACATCCCGGAGTCACCGCTGTAGACCAGCACCGCCCCGTCGGGGTCGGTGATCCGCAGCCCGAAAGACTCGGTCGGGTGGGTGACCAGCCGGGGAAGCACCGTCAGGGCGCCCCGCTGTACCGGCACACCGTCGGCCCACGGCCGGACTTCGAAGATATCGGTGAAATCGTCGAGGTCCCCGCCCAGTGGTGCCGAGGCCGCCGCCAGCCGGGTCCAGGTGTCGCTGGGTCCGTACATGACTCCGCGCTTGGTGGCCGGGACGGGGTGATAACGCCGCCAGACGAACAGTCCCGGCAGATCCAGGCAGTGGTCGGCATGCAGATGCGACAGCAGGATGTCGACCTCGTTGGGGTCGGCATAGCGCTGCAGCGCACCGAGAACTCCCCCACCGAAGTCGACGACCATCGGTGCGGTGTCGGGGGCGGTCAGCAGATAGCCCGAAGCGGGCGAATCGGGCCCGCCGACACTGCCCGAACAGCCCAGGACTGTCAGTCGCACGACGCTAGCTTGCCACGTTACGGATGAGAAAACTGGTGCTTTCCACCGCTCAGGGTGATGGGCTCGGGCTGGGCACCCCGGTGATCACGGGTCCCAGAAAGCGCGCGGCCAGGCTGGTGAAGGCCGCCGGATCACCGGTGGCCTCGAACACCCGGGTGGTGGGCATTCCGTCGTGGGGATGCAGCAGGTCCTTTTCGGTGAGAACTTTCAACAGGTCTTTGGCGGTTTCCTCGGCGCTGGAAACCAGCGTCACCGACTCCCCCATCACGAGCTGGATCACCCCGGACAGCAGCGGGTAGTGCGTACAGCCCAGCACCAGGGTGTCGA
>CAZGPT010000240.1:0-3327 GCA_964527015.1 uncultured Mycobacterium sp.
GGACGTTGCGGAGGACGTTGCGGAGGACGTTGCGGAGGCCGCTGCGGAGGACGTTGCGGAGGACGTTGCGGAGGACGTTGCGGAGGAGGTTGCGGAGGACGTTGCGGAGGCCGCTGGGGAGGACGTTGCGGAGGGCGTTGCGGAGGCCGCTGGGGAGGGCGTTGCGGAGGCCGCTGGGGAAGACGCTGCGGAGGTCGCCGAGGAGACGGTCGCCGAGTCGGAGCAGGTCGCCGAGGAGGTCGCCGAGGAGGATGCTGCCGAGGAGGAGGCTGCCGAGGCGGCTGACAAGGAGGTGGCTGACAAGGAGGTGGACGAGCAGGTCGCGAAGGAGGTGCTCGTCGAGGAGGTCGCTGCCGAAGAGGTGCCTGAGGAGGTCGCTGCGGAGATCGCAGACGTGGGCGTCGATTCGGTCGCCGAGGAGGCTGCCGCAGCCCAGGCTCCCGCCCCGCCTCCGACTCCTGCCCCGCCGCCGCCTCCCGCCCCGACTCCGCCGCCGCCGCGATCCGGTGACCCGCTGCCGAGTCGGCGGCGCGGCCCCGAGCGCAGTTACGATCCGCGACCGGTGCGCCGGGCATCCGGTGCCGAACAGATGGCCTATGACCCGGTCGACCAGTCGGTGGATCTGGCCGAACTGGTCGATGAACACGCCGCCGGCGCTGAGGAACTCCAGTCCTATCTGCGCGCATCTGGCGGCGCATTGTTCTCCGGTGAGACCGTCGCCGACGACCGTGCCCGCCGAGGCCTGGATACTCTGGATACGGACGTCGTCGAGCCGGTTGCGGATACCGCAGCGCCGCGCCGGCCCCGGGGCGCTTTGCGCCTGTTGTGGAGCAGCTTCGTCGCGGTGCTGCAGTCCCTGCTGGCGGTCGCGTTCGGCGCCGGTCTGTTCATCGCCTTCGGCCAGCTGTGGCAGTGGAACAGTATTGTTGCGCTGGCGCTTTCGGTCCTGGTGATCCTCGGCCTGGTTGTCGCCGTTCGGGTGGTCCGCAGGACGGAGGACATCGCGAGCACACTGATCGCCGTTGCGGTCGGTGCCCTGGTCACCCTCGGGCCGCTGGCCTTAATGCAGTCGATCTGATCAGTGCGACCCGCGATCAAGGTCGGACTTTCGACGGCTTCGGTCTATCCGCTACGGACCGAGGCGGCCTTCGAGTGCGCGGCCGAACTGGGTTACGACGGTGTCGAGTTGATGGTCTGGGCCGAGGCGGTCAGCCAGGACGTCAGTGCCATCTCTCAGCTGTCCCGCCGTTACGGCATGCCGGTGCTGTCTGTTCATGCGCCTTGCCTGTTGATCTCCCAGCGCGTTTGGGGTCCTGACCCGGTCCTCAAACTCGACCGGACGGTGCAAACCGCGGAGCGGCTCGGCGCCCAGACCGTGGTCGTCCACCCGCCGTTCCGGTGGCAGCGCCGCTATGCCGATGGTTTCAGCGATCAGGTGGCTGCACTCGAGGAGCGCAGTGACGTGATGGTGGCGGTGGAGAACATGTTCCCGTTCCGCGCCGACCGGTTCTTCGGCTCGGGTCAGTCGTCGATAGAACGGATGCGCCGGCGCGGCGGCCGGCCGGGCGCGGCGATCTCGGCCTTCGCGCCCTCCTACGATCCGCTGGACGGCGATCATGCGCACTACACGCTGGATCTGTCGCATACCGCAACCGCGGGCACGGATGCGCTGGACATGGCCAGCCGGATGGGGTCCGGCCTGGTTCATTTGCACCTGTGTGACGGCAACGGCGCGTCCACCGACGAACACCTGGTACCGGGCCGGGGCACCCAGCCCACGGTCGAGGTCTGCCAGATGCTCGCCGGCAGCGATTTCAATGGGCACGTGGTCCTCGAGGTGACGACGTCGGCGGCAATCACCAAAGCCGAGCGCGACGGGCTGCTCGCCGAGTCGCTGGAGTTCGCCCGCACCCACCTGCTCCGGTGACGCCGAGGGGCCGGTCATGAACGTACCCGCGGCGGCTCCGGCGTCGACACCGTCATTCGCCGAGGCGATGGTGCTGCAAACGGCCGGCGCCCGCTCCAGCGATTCGAGCCAGACTTTCGAGGGAAACCTCAGCGCGGACTGGACGATCGGCCCCAAAGTGCACGGCGGGGTGATGGTCGCGCTGTGCGCCAAGGCGGCCCGCGAGGCATACGGCGCCCACCCCAGGGCCGCCGGGCAGGGGCGCGACGCGGCGGGAATGAGTTCGCCGCACCCGGTGGCGGTATCGGCGAACTTCCTGGCCGCGCCGGACCCCGGCGAGGTGCAACTGATCACCACGATCGTCAAACGGGGCCGGCGCGTCGGCCTGGTCGACGTCGAACTGGTCCAGAATCGGCGGGCGTGTGTGCGTGCGGTGGTCACCGTCGGTGAGCTTGAGCAGAACCGTCCGCTGGCCACCGACACCGCCGGTGCCGGCCTGATGAGTGCCCGTCCCCCGGCCGGTTTGACGGCAATCGGACCGGGCCACGCCGCCGCCGCGATCAACCACCTGGCACGCGGCTGCGATATCCGCCCGCTGATGGTCGAGGCGGTCGCCGACGGCCAGGTCCCGGCATTTCAGGTGTGGGTCCGGCCCCGAGCAGAGCCGGTCGACGAACTGTTCGCGCTGATGTGCGGCGATATCTCCCTGCCCGTCCCCCACGCGATGGGGCTGCGGGGATGGGCGCCGACCGTCCAGCTCACCGCCTACCTGCGTGGCCTGCCCGCCGACGGCTGGTTGCGCGTGCTGTGCACCGCGGCCCAGATAGGGCAGGACTGGTTCGACGAGGACCACACCGTGGTGGACAGCGCCGGTCGCATCGTCGTGCAAACTCGCCAGCTCGCGCTGGTGCCTGCCGAACAGTTTGCCCCTGGGTAGGGTTTGGACCCATGGCCAGAATCGCGATCATCGGCGGCGGCAATATGGGCGAGGCTCTCCTGTCCGGACTGCTGCGGGCCGGACGCCCGGTGCGGGATCTGGTGGTTGCGGAGAAGACTCCCGCCCGCGCCGAGCACCTGTCACAGACCTATTCGGTGCAGGTCGCCCCCTTGCAGGACGCCGTGGAGAACGCGGGCCTGGTGATCCTGGCGGTCAAGCCGGCCGACCTCGATCCGGTATTGACCGACGTCGCCGCCGCGGTCGCCAAGGCCGAGGCTGATAGCGCCGAGCAGGTGCTCATCAGCGTCATCGCCGGCGTGACAACGGCGTACTACGAGGCGCGTCTGACGGCCGGTTCGCCGGTGATCCGGGTGATGCCGAACACCCCTGTGCTGGTGGGTGCCGGTGTCAGTGTGCTCGCGGCCGGCCGTTTCGCCACCGCGGCGCAACTCGAGGAGGCCGCTGAGCTTTTCCGGTGCGTGGG
>CAZGPT010000241.1:0-3320 GCA_964527015.1 uncultured Mycobacterium sp.
CGCATCCAGGCCACCTGCTGGCCCTTGCGCAGCCTGCCGTTGTAGATCCGGATCAACGCCAGTCGGCCCAGGAAGGCCGAGGCGTCGAGGTTGGTGACGAGGGCCTGCAGTGGCGCCTCCGCGTCGCCCTGCGGCGCCGGAATGTGCTCGAGGAGCACATCGAACAGCGGGTCCAGGTTCTCCCCGTCGGGGTTGTCCCCGTTGGCCGGTTCGGCGGTGCTGGCGATACCGGCCCGGCCGGAGGCGTAGAGCGTGGGCAGGCCCAGTGCCCGCTCGGCAGCCTCCTGCGCCTCGGAGTCGAGATCGGAGGCGACATCGAGCAGCAGGTCGTGGCTTTCCTCGACTACCTCGGCGATCCGGGCATCCGGCCGGTCGGTCTTGTTTACCACCAGGATTACCGGCAGATGGGCACTGAGGGCCTTGCGGAGCACGAAACGGGTCTGCGGCAGCGGGCCTTCGGAGGCGTCGACAAGCAGCAGCACCCCGTCCACCATCGACAGCCCGCGCTCCACTTCCCCGCCGAAGTCGGCGTGGCCGGGGGTGTCGATGACGTTGATCACCGTCCTGTTCCCGTCCGGGTGATGCCGGTGGACCGCGGTGTTCTTGGCCAGGATGGTGATGCCTTTTTCCTTCTCCAGGTCCCCGGAGTCCATCAGGCGCTCAACGGTGTCGTCGCCGCGATGGCTGAGAGCGCCGGATTGCCGCAGCATCGCGTCGACCAGGGTGGTCTTACCGTGATCGACATGCGCCACGATGGCGACATTGCGGAAGTCGGGTTGGGGCCGGGGGCTAGTCACACCGCCGATTGTCGCAGTACACAGCGCCGATCGCGAAAACGCGACAAACCCGGATCGAGCGGGTGTGCGAACGGGGCGTGTGCAGTTCCGGTGGATTACCCATTCGCTACCGGGTTCCGGCCAACACCTCGTGCAGCGCCGGCAGCCAGGCCCGGTCCGCCGGGACCCACGGCAGATCCGGGATCTCGGCGGCCTCAACCCAGCGCAACGCACCATGGTCGTGCGGGTGCAGGGTGCCGCCGGTCTGGACGACGAGGTAGGCGCGCAATGTCAGCGCCTCCCCGACCGGAACGTCACCGCCGAGCCGGCCCCGCACGGCTACCTTGATGCCCAGTTCCTCCTGGAGTTCCCTGGCCAATGCCGCCGCTTCGGACTCTCCCGCCGCCACCTTGCCGCCCGGAAGTTCCCACAGCCCGGCCAGGTCCGGCGGGCGCCGGCGCTGGGCGACCAGCAGCGCCGATCCGCGGATCAACGCCCCGGCGACAACAACCTGGCGGGCCATGGTTGTCGAAGGTATACCGTTGGCATATGGCGCTACTCAGTGATGACGAAGTCGATGCCGCAGCCCGCGACTTGGACGGATGGGAACGCACCGACGGAGCGCTGCGCCGGTCGGTCACCTTCAACTCATTTCTCGAAGGTATCGAGGGAGTTCGCGGAGCGGCCGAGCTGGCTGAGCGTGCCGATCACCACCCTGATATCGATATCCGATGGCGCACAGTCACTTTCACACTCTCAACACATTCCGAGGGCGGTATCACGAACCAGGACCTCGACCTGGCTCGGCAAATCGACGAACTGCTCGCCCGCTAGCGGCAATCCATCCGAGGGTCATCAATGCGGCGACCAGGTAAACCAGCCCGGCCCAGGCCAGGTACCACGGCCGGCCGATCGCCCAGATCGTCGGCTGACTGAAACTCAGCACCCACGGCACCCCGACCAACGTCAGCGCCAGCCAGCCCCAGCCCAGCAATCGTGCGCCCGGACGGGTGCGCCAGGGACCCTGGATCAACCAGATCATCAGTGGCAACACCCATATCCAATGGTGTGTCCAGGATATCGGCGAGATCAGCAGCCCGAAAATCTCGATCACCAGCAGAGAACCCAGCCGGTCCTGCTCGCCGTCGCGCCCCAGTGCACGCCAGGCCAGAACGGCCAGCAGGGCGGTGACCGCGACACCGGCCAGCACCACCGGCCCGTAGCCCGCATCATGGCCCACGATCCGGGACACCCCACCCCGCCACGACTGGTTGAACGACGTCCCGATCGGGCCAACCCGACTCGCGTCCCCGAGCAGGTCGGTGAAGTAGTAGCGCGCCTGCTCACCGATGACCGCAATCGACAGCGCGACGGTGCCGGCGAACACCACCGCCGCGAAGGCCGCAGCGGCCCAGCGCCGCATGCCAAGCAGGTAAAGGCCGGCGACCGCCGGCGTGAGTTTGATACCGGCGGCCAGCCCGACGAGCAGGCCGGACGCCCACCATCGGGAGCTGTGGGCGGCCCACAACACCGCCAGCACAAGGAATACGTTGATCTGCCCGTAGTCGAAAGTGCTTCGTGACGGCTCAATCCAGATCCCGACCGCCGTCCACAGCATCGCCATCCGGCGGTACGGCCCACCGGCCACCCCAATGAACCGCTGAGCCATCCGGACCACGCCGTAGACAGCCGCGATGATGCCGATCTGCCAACACACCGCTACGACGGGAAAGGGCAGCCGGCTCAGCGGGTGGAACACCAGCGCGGCGAACGGCGGATAGGTGAACGGCAGCGGAAAGTCCGGGGTCTGTTCGGAGTAGACGTAGGAATACAACGTGCCCGGGTGGTCGAGGGCGGCCGCACCGCCTAGATAGACGTGCAGGTCGACGAAGTTGGTGCCGTTGGGAACCAGGTAGGTCCACGCCAGCCGGGCAGCCACGCTGGCCAGCAGCAGCACCGGCGCCAGGCGTACGGCGACAGCGTGTCCAGCCGACCCGGTGCCCACCGTGCGACTCTAGCGATGCGCCTTTCGGTGCGCCTCGACCCGCTTAGGTGCGCGGGCCCACGGAACCGCGCCGGCAGGCCGGGTAACCGGTCACCATCGCTACCGTAACGGTTGGATAACCGCCACACGTGTCACTTGAGTAACTCCCACAACTGGATACCTTCAGGTCTCAGGACCTGCAATCAAGGGAGTCGGATCACATGTCACGTTTCGCAAAGCTGTTCGCCGCCAACGCTATTGCGGCAGCCGGGCTGTGCTCGGCCGCCATCGCGCTGAGTTCGACGGCTGCTGCCAATCCGGCCGTCCCGCCGGGCGTCCCAGGCGTACCGGGGCTGGACATGATTCAGCAGTTCGCCACCAACCCGGCCAGCATGGGCGCGGTACTCCAAACCGCCGCGACCGCCCTCAACGGCGCATCGACGATGGTCGGCGCCCCGGCCCCGGCCACTCTCCCGATTTCGCCGATCGAGGGCGCCCCGGGCACCGCGCCGGCCACGCCGGCTATGCCTTACGCGCCGGCCACGCCGGCCGCGCCGGTC
>CAZGPT010000242.1:0-3318 GCA_964527015.1 uncultured Mycobacterium sp.
TGCGGCATAGTCCGCCCGCCGCCCGCCGCCCGCCGCCCGCCGCCCGCCGCCCGCCCGCCGCCCGCCCGGCACTTCCCGCCCGGCACCCGCGAGCGTGCGCAGACTGCGCACCGTGCCCGCGTGTCGGCGTACCGACACGCACGCTCGCGGGCGAGGGGACACGCACGCTCGCGGGAGAGGGCTCGCGGGAGAGGGGAGGTGGTGGTGAAGGGGGAGTGAGCAGCTAGCCCTGCTCGTGGCGGCGTGACACCGCCGCGGCGACCGCGCCGCCGACCGCCCCGATCGCCAGCGCCGAGGGCACGCCGATCTTGGCGGCCTTGCGGGCGGTGCGGAAATCCCTGATCTCCCAGCCGCGTTCGCGGGCAACGTCGCGCAGGTCGGAGTCCGGGTTGACCGCCACCGCGGTGCCCACCAGCGAGAGCATCGGCACGTCGTTGATGCTGTCGGAGTAGGCGGTGCAGCGCTTCAGGTTCAGGCCCTCCCGGGCCGCCAGTGCCCGCACCGCGTGGGCCTTGCCCAGCCCGTGTAGGATGTCGCCGACCAGTCGGCCGGTGAACACCCCATCGACCGACTCGGCCACCGTGCCCATCGCGCCGGTCAACCCGAGCCGCCGGGCGATCACCTCGGCCAGTTCGTAGGGCGTAGCGGTGACCAGCCACACCTGCTGGCCGGCGTCGAGATGCAACTGGGCCAGCGCACGGGTGCCGGGCCAGATTCTGTCGGCGATGATCTCGTCGTAGATCTCCTCGCCCAGTTCGGCCAACTCGGTGGTGGTCCGGCCCTCGATGAAGGCCAGCGCCTTGCGCCGGCCCTCGGCGACGTCATCGCTGTTTTCCCGGCCGGTCACCTGGAATTTGGCCTGCGCGTAGATAAACTTCCACACCTCGCTGTACTGGAAGTATTTGCGGGCGGCCAGGCCGCGGCCGAAGTGCACCAGTGACGAGCCCTGTACCAGGGTGTTGTCCACGTCGAAGAAGGCCGCGGCGGTCAGATCCGGCGGCGGTGGTTTCCCGGCCGCCGCCAAGCCTTCGGCCGCCAGTTCGGCGCTGGCCTCTCCGGTGAGCGCCTGCTCGTCATCCCCGGATCCCATAACGATTACTTTAGCTCTGGATGCGACACTGACCTGCGATGAGTGATACGCAGCACCCCCGTGCCCAGGTGCAACTGCTGACCCGTTCGGGCTGCGGACTCTGCGAGCGGGTTTACCGACGTCTGGGCGAATTGGCCGCTGAACTCGACTTCGCGTTGTCGGAAACCGATGTGGACGCGGCCGCCGCGGCCGGCGACAACGCGCTGCGGGCCGAGTTCGGTGACCGCCTTCCGGTGGTCCTGCTCGACGGATGCGAGCACAGCTACTGGGATCTCGACGAGGCCCGACTGCGGGCCGACATCACAAACCGGTGACTCTAAAACGTAATTTGGCCAGGCCGCTGCGAACCGATTAACGTTACGAGTAAGTTTCTCTCCCGGAAACAAGAGTCCGGAGCATCCGCCGCTGCAAGGGAGTCGCCAGGTGATCGTGCCGTGAGCGTCCTGCTTTTCGGGGTGTCTCACCGCAGCGCGCCGGTCTCGGTTCTCGAGCAGCTCTCCACCGGTGAATCCGATCAGGCCAAGATCATCCAGCAGGTTCTGGAATCCGGCGTGGTTACCGAGGCGATGATCCTGTCCACCTGCAACCGAGTGGAGGTCTACGCCGTGGTGGACGCCTTCCACGGCGGCCTCGCCGCGATCGGGCAGGTGCTTGCCGATCACTCCGGCCTGGCGATGGGCGAGCTGACCAAACATGCCTATGTCCGCTACAGCGAAGCTGCCGTCGAACACCTTTTCTCGGTGACCAGCGGTCTGGACAGCGCGGTGATCGGCGAGCAGCAGGTGCTCGGTCAGGTCCGCCGTGCCTACGCCGGTGCCGAGTCCAACCGGACCGTCGGACGGGTGCTGCATGACCTGTCCCAGCGGGCTCTGGCGGTCGGCAAGCGGGTGCACTCCGAGACACGTATCGACGCCGCGGGCGCCAGCGTGGTGTCGGTCGCTCTGCATGTGGCCGCCGAGCGGCTGTACCGGCCGGAGCTGGGCCCGTCCTACACCGCGTTGGTGGGCCGGACCGCGACCGTGATCGGCGCCGGGTCGATGGGCGCGCTGACCGCGGCCCACCTGGTCCGGGCGGGAGTCGGTGAGGTCAACGTCGTCAACCGTTCGCTGCCCCGGGCGCAGCGCCTGGCCGCGAATATCGCAGCGCAGGGTGCCCGCGCCCAGGCGATGACACTGGACCAACTTCCGGCGGCGCTGGCCGCCTCCGATCTGGTGGTCAGCTGTACTGGCGCGGTACGACCGGTGGTCACGTTGGCCGACGTCCACCACGCACTTGCCGCCGCGCAGCGTGACGAACTGGCCGAGCCGATGGTGTTCTGCGATCTCGGGATGCCGCGCGATGTCGACTCCGCCGTTGCCGGCCTGCCCGGCGTCTCGGTCGTCGACATGGACCGGGTGCAGCGCGAACCCTCGGCACGGGCCGCCGCAGCGGACGCTGAGGCCGCCCGGCGCATCGTCGCCGCCGAGGTCGCCGCCTACCTGGCCAGCCAGCGGGTGGCCGAAGTCACCCCGACGGTGACCGCGCTGCGCCAGCGTGCCGCCGAAGTTGTCGAGGCCGAGTTGCTGCGGCTGGACAACCGGGTACCGGGTCTGGATGTCACCCATCGCGAGGAAGTCGTCCGCACCGTGCGCCGGGTGGTCGACAAACTGCTGCACGCCCCCACCGTGCGGGTCAAACAACTTGCGGAGGCCCCCGGCGCCAACACCTATGCCGAGGCGTTACGCGAGCTCTTCGAGCTCGACCCGCAGGCCGTTGATGCGTTAGCTGCGGGCGAAATCGCTTTGCCTGCAACGGAATCCGACGCTTGATCCGAATCGGTACCCGGGGCAGCCTACTGGCTACCACCCAGGCCGGAGTCATCCGGGACCAGCTGATCGAGCGTGGCCGGGCTGCCGAATTGGTGATCATCAGCACCGACGGTGACCGGTCCGCCAAGCCGGTCGCCGAGATCGGGGTCGGCGTGTTCACCGCCGCGCTGCGCGAGGCGATCGCCGACGGCCGGGTCGATATGGCCGTGCACTCCTACAAGGACCTGCCGACGGCGGCCGACGCCCGTTTCGCGATCGCGGCGATTCCGCGGCGCGCCGATGCCCGGGATGCCCTGGTGGCCCGCGACGGGTTGGTGCTGGGGGAGCTGCCGGCGGGATCTGTCATCGGGACATCTTCGGTTCGTCGGGCGGCGCAGCTTAGAGCACTGGGTCTCGGTTTGGAAATCCGCCCCCTAAGGG
>CAZGPT010000243.1:0-1386 GCA_964527015.1 uncultured Mycobacterium sp.
GCCTTCTCGGCGTGCTCGGCGGCTCCGCGCTCTCGGAGAGAATCTCCAAGAGCGCAAGGATATGCAGGTGATCCTGACCTCGTCGATCTGACCGTCACGACGGGCAGCGGGGCAGGAGAAACCGAGGACTGCATCCAACATGTCGATATTCATCCCGTGCCTGTCACGTCGAGCTCTTGGAGACACCGGTGTCGAGGTCCGACTCGGCCACGAGTTACTCGACGACTATCTGCGGTTCGTCGCCGCCCGGTGCCGCCCCAACTCAGTGCTGGCCGCAGGGTATGACCTGAAGGTCTTCTTCACGATCGTCGGCAAGGACCCAGTCGAGGTCACCACCACCGATGTATTCGACTTCATTGCCGCCCAACGGCTCCCGGTGCACGGTGGCAACGTGGTGCGCCTGGATGACGGGGAGAAGGGACTCTCCGCACGCACTATCGCGCGACGGCTGGCGACGCTGTCAGGGCTGTACGGCTACCTGTGCGCACGTGATCTGATCGCCGCCAGTCCGGTCCCGACCGGGTTGAGCGTTCGCTTGCCCGGGGCGCGGCAGCGAAACGGCCGGGCCACCCCGCTGATCCGCACGCCCCGCACCCTGCCCCGGGTCCTCGGCCCTGTTGATGCCGCCGGGCTGCTTGCTGCGCTGCGCACCCACCGAGACCGGGCGATGGTGCTGGCGATGTTGCTGGGCGGGCTGCGCCGGTGCGAGGTCCTCGGGCTGCGCCTGACCGATGTCAACCTCGCCGACCGCAGGATCACCATCACCGAAGGCAAAGGCGGACATCACCGCATCGTTCCGGTGTCCTCCGGGTTTTTCACCGCCCTGGGCGACTACCTGGACCAGGAACGCAGCGACACCGCAGCGGCCACCTCGAGGGTGTTCGTCACGTTGAAGCGGCCACGTCGCGGGCAGCCGCTGTCAGCGCCGGGCCTCGATGAGATCCTGCGCAGCGCCCGTGCTCGTGCCGGCATCGAGCACCTGACCTGCCACATGCTGCGCCACACCTGCTTGACCCGACTGCGGGAAGCGGGCATGTCCCTGGAGGCCGTCCAAGCCCAGGCCGGGCACCGCAACATCTCGTCCACCCGCATCTACCTGCACCTGGCCGACACCTGGCTAGCGACCCAGTACCACCAGGCAGTCACTGCCCTGGATTCATCGCTGACCGGCACGCACAGCGGCGGTGACGCGTGAGCGCCCGCGTCGCCACCGCGGTACCGCAGCCCGAGACCGCCCCCGCGCACGAGTCGGGGAACGAGTCGGCTGCCGCCGCGCAATTCATCGCGACCGGGGGCTCGAAGGTTGCTCGCAGAATCAGGCAGTCCACCGTCGATGCCTATACGAGGGCTTTCACCGACCTGGCCGGATGGGTTGAGGCCACCGCG
>CAZGPT010000243.1:1486-3279 GCA_964527015.1 uncultured Mycobacterium sp.
GGCCACCGCGCACCCTGCTGACGCCGAATACGTGCGATCCTGTCGCAGCGCCTGGGGTCACCACGCCACACTGGCCTACCCAAAATTCGCCGCCACCTTCGAGCGCACCGCAGCCACGCTGGGATTCACCACCGCCGAGACCAAACACCAGTGGGGCACCCTGGCCAAAATCCTCGCCACGACCGGTACACGCCCAGACACGCTGGACCCCACTCGATTCGGGGCCGCAGCGGCGAACCTCACCGCCGCCCACACCCGCCCGGATGGGCGGATCCCGCGGTCGTGGTCGACACCGCTGCACGGACTCACAGCCACCCTGACCGCACTCGGTGTCCTCGCAGACGCCCCACCGACCCGGATGTCGCCCTCGAGTCGCACCGCGCACTGGGACCAGCTGGCCGCCCGCGCCCCTCAACTGGTGGCCACGCTGCGCCGCTACCTGACCCAGGTCGCGGTCAGTATGCGACCGAGCAGCGTCGCGCTGATCGACACCACCCTGCGCCACCTGGCCGTCTACCTCACCGGCCACCACCCCAACGTCACGGGCGTCACCGATATCCGCCGGACCCACATCGAAGGTTTCAAAACCTTCCTGACCAGCCGCGTCGGCTACCGCAGCAAACCCGGCCCAGCCAAAACAACCATCGGTATGCGCCTGGGACACCTGCGTAGCTTCTTCGAGCGCATCATCGAATGGGACTACACCGACGCACCGACCCGCAACCCCGTCTTCGCCGGTGACATGCCCATCCGCGACCGACCACTGCCACGGTTCCTCTGCGACGCCGACGCCTCCGCCCTGCTGCGCGCCGCCCGCGCTCTGCCTGAGGAGTTCGACCGTCTCGCCGTGGAGGTGCTGGCCCGCACCGGCCTGCGCAAAGGAGAGTTCCTCGGCCTGACCCGCGACGCCATCACCGACATCGGCTCAGCCCGCTGGCTACGCACCCCGGTCGGCAAACTCCACACCGACCGCTACATTCCCCTGCACCCCCGGGTGGACGAGCTCCTCACGCACTGGATCTCGACCCACCCCGCCCAGCCGGGCAGTAACTTGATGTTCACCGACCGCGGCCGCCCGATCCCCGGACGCCGCGTCGACTGCGCAGTCCAGGCCGCCGCCCGCGCCGCCGGAATCGGCCACGTCACCCCACACCAACTGCGCCACACCCTGGCCACCCAAGCCATCAACAACGGGATGAGCCTTGAAGCGATCGCCGCACTGCTCGGACACACCTCCATGTCAATGACCATGACCTACGCCCGCATCTCCGACCGCACCGTCGCCGACGAATACTTCTCCGTCACAACACAAGTCGAAAGCCTCTACGCCGAAGTCGGTTCCGGCCTGCCGGCCGAGGCTGAAGGCCCCAACATGCGACGCCTCCGCGGCGAGACCACCCGCCTGCTCGGCAACGGCCACTGCACCCGCCCCGCAGCACTGGACTGCCGCTACGAAACCATCTGCGAAACCTGCACCCACTTCGCCACCACCGAGGACCACCGTCAAACGCTGACCGACCAACTCGCCAACGCCACCGAACGCAACGAACCTCGCCGGAAAACCGTCTACCTCGAACTCCTCACCAAACTCGACCGAGCACGCACTTGACAGCGATCACCCACATAAGCGTGTGCTTTTCCCATGATCTCCAAAGCGGCCTCGGTGCCGGCCAGCCGCTTGGCCGTCTTATCGAGCTCGCGTTTGAGGCGGGCGATCTCGGCCTGCTCGGCGGTGAGTTTGCCGATGGTGGCCCCGGCCGGCTTGCCGTGCAGCACCCCGGCATCGCGTTGCT
>CAZGPT010000244.1:0-3263 GCA_964527015.1 uncultured Mycobacterium sp.
GTCCAGGGTGATCACCGCGATCGACTCGTCGCGGCGGTAGGTCACGCTCATAGCTGCTCCTTGAAGTCGGTTGATCCCAGACGTTAACCGGCCCAGACGTTACCCAGCCGCGAGGGTGCCCAGGCCGCAGGTCGGCGGGACCGGCCCCGATCCAAACCCGCGACATGTGGTTCACCAGCAGGTTTCCCCGATAGAGTTCGGATCGATATGCCACTACGTGCCTACATCCGCCCCGCCGGGGGGCTCGCGATCGCCCTCGGCGTCGGAGCGGCAGTGGCCAGCGGCGCAATCGGCTCCGCCGCGGCCGCCCCGGGCCCCGACTCCTCCCCGGGCCGGGATTCGGCGGCCCGCACGACCGCCGACGGCAACACCGGCGCGCCAACCCGCCCACGCGGCCACGGTGCCGCCCGCAGCGTCCGCGCCGTCCCGGTTGCCGCGCGGCCGGTTGGGGCGCGCGGCCGCGACCCCGCACCGACCGGTCGTGCGGACAGGCCCGCACCCGCGCTGAAGATCACGCGGCCGATCACCCGGCCGACGGCTGCCGAACTCGCCGAACCGGGCCGGTCAATCGAACTACCGGCCATCGACACCACGGCCCGGGTCGAACCCGCGTCGACGGCGCCTGCCGCCGGTGCGCCTAGCGTGCCGACCGCGCTGACCGTGCTGACACCCGAACCCACGCCTGCCACGGTGACCGGAAACCTGCTGCCGATGCCCGCGCCGTTGTCCGGAACCTCCGAACCGGGCCCGGCTTTGCCGGCCGAGATCACTGCCGGCTGGGTGGTGCTGGCCGCGGCGCGACGGACCAGCCGTCCGCTCCCGGCCACCGCCACGACTACGGCCACGGCCACGACGACGACGACAGCGGCGGCCACCGGAACCGATCCGATCAGCACGTTCCTGCTCAACCGGACCCCCAGCCAGTCCGCGGCGCAGACCGCGCAGAGTCCTACCGGTGTCATCACCGGCACCATCGACATCACCGACCCCGACAGCGACGCCTTCACTTACACGATCGACACCACGCCTACCTACGGCACTGTGCAGATCGACGCCGCGGGCGGGTTCACCTACACCCCGGATCCGGCTGCGGCACACCTCGGCGTCACCGACACCTTCACCGTCACCGTCAGCGACGAGCCCAGCGGGTTCCACATCCACGGACTCGGCGGTCTGATCAACCTGCTGACCTTCGGCCTGCTCGGGGCCAGCGGCCACGCCGACACCCACACCGTCACCGTCACCGTCGAACCGGTCAACACCGCCCCGACGGCCACGCTCCACCTCGGTGACCCGGACCCGCTGACCGGCGTCATCATCGGCCGGGTCGACGCCGCCGACGCCGACGGTGATCCGCTGGTTTATACCGGCTCCGGGAACACCGCCAAGGGTGCGTTGGCGGTCACCGACGACGGCACCTTCACCTACACCCCGACCGCCCAGGCCATGCACGCTGCGGCCGCACTGAACGCCACCGACGCCGACCGCCTCGATTCGGTACTGGTGACGATCACCGACGGCCACGGCGGGTCGACGGTAGTGCCGGTCGGGATGACCATCGTCGCGGCCAACACCAGCCCGACCGGTTCGGCCACCGTCGGCGACCCGGACCTCCTGACCGGGCTGGTCGCCGGTGCGGTGATCGGCACCGACGCCGATGGCGACGCCCTGAGCTTCACCGGATCCACCACCACCGGCAAGGGCATGGTCCTCGTCGACGCCGACGGTTCCTTCGCCTACAACCCGACGGCGCTCGCCCGGCACGCCGCCTCGGCTCTGAACGCAGGCATCGCCGAGCAGAGCGACACGTTCACCGTCACGATCACCGACGGCCACGGCGGCTCGGCGGCCGTGCCGGTGACCGTTGCCATCGCCGCGGCCAACGCCATCCCCGTCGCGGTGGCGAACGCGGGCCTGCCCGACCCGACCACCGGGGTGGTGGCCGGTGCGGTACTGGGCGTCGACGCCGACGGTGATGCGCTGAGTTACGGCGCCTCCCAGGCACCTGCCAAGGGCACCGTGGTGCTGGCCGGCGACGGCGGGTTCAGCTACACACCCACCACCCTGGCCCGCCACCTGGCGGCCGCGGCCGGTGCGGGTGTCGCCGACACCACCGACACCTTCACCGTGACCGTCACCGACGGCTACGGCGGCTCCGTCGACGTCCCGGTCACCGTCGGCGTGTCCCCGTCCGCGGTCACCTTCGACTTCGCCTACGGCACCGGGTCGCAGTACTGGACACCTGAGGCGCGCAGCGCCCTGGAATCCGCGGCGACCAGACTGTCCTCCTATCTCGTCGTCGGCACCCCGGTCACCGTCACCTATGACGTGACCGGTGAGAACAATGCCGGTTCGGGTTGGCTGGCAACGGCTTTCGTGAACTTCAGCAGCGGCGGTCCCGGCTATCACGACACGGTGGTGCAAAAAAAGATCCTCACCGGGGCTGATGCCAACGGCGCGAGCGCCGACAGCCGGATCGGCGTGAACTTCGCCTATCCCTGGGCGCTGGGCGACGCGGTGGCCGCCAACCAGTACGACTTCCAGTCGGTGGCCATGCATGAACTGGTGCACACCCTCGGCGTGATGACCGGTTTCGGCACCGACCCCAACGATATCGACCGCAACTGGACCACCTACGACAGCTTCCTGGCCGCGGCCGACGGCACCTCCCCGATCGGGGACGACTACGTCTGGAACCCGGGCTACACCCCGAATCTCACCGGGGGCAACGGCGGGCTGTACTTCAGCGGTCCGAACACGGTCGACGCCTACGGTGCGCCGGTGCCGATCTACACGCCCGGAAGCTGGACTCCGGGCAGCTCCTTGACCCACCTGGACCCTGCCGACGCCCCGGCGGGGACGGTCTATCTGATGGATCCCTCAGACGGCTACGGTCCCGGGGTGCGGGCCTTCACCCCGGTCGGGTTGGGCATCCTCGGCGATCTCGGGTACACCGTGCACGCGTTGTTCTTCGTCGGCTTCGGCGTGCTGCGCCGCCGGGCCGGCTCAGCCGCCCATCAGTGAACGCCACTGCTCCAGGTCGGAGACCTTGTAGACGTAGTTGGTGGCCTTGACCTCAGACAGGCTGGCGCTGGGCTCGGTGGAGTACCAGTGCCCGGGGAACACCGTCGGGTCACCGGGCAGGGTGGCGAGTTTCTGCAGGCTGCGGAATATCTCGTCGGAGTCCCCGCCGGGAAAGTCGGTACGTCCGCAGCCGTCCAGGAACAGCGTGTCGCCGGCGACCAGCCGACCGTCGAGCAGGA
>CAZGPT010000245.1:0-3245 GCA_964527015.1 uncultured Mycobacterium sp.
CCGTCAAATTGAAGTTCGGGTTGGTGCCGTACAGCGCCAACGAGGCGAACAGGACTACGAGTTGGACGACGACCAGCGAGGCACGCATCGACTTTCCGACGGCTTCCCCCACGCCCACCGGCCCGCCACTGGCGTTGTAGCCGAAGTAGCAGTGGTTGATCATCACGATGATCGAGATGATGATCACCTCGATGAACGACCAGAAGACGTCGCTGGGGCGCAGGAAAGTGTGGAAGTAGTGCGCGTAGGTACCACTGGACTGCCCGTACAGGACCGTGGTGGTCAGCTGAGCGGCTAGGAAGGCCATGATCAGCGACATCGCATACAGCGGGATGATCACCACGGTGCCCGCCAAGATGCGGGTGGACACCAGATAGGAGATGGACTTGATGCCCATCACCTCGAGGGCGTCGATCTCCTCGGAGATCCGCATCGCACCCAGCTCCGCCGTCGCGCCGGCACCAACGGTGGCAGCCAGCGACTGACCGGTCACCACCGGAGCGGTGAGCCGGACATTGACCATGGCGGCCAGGAACCCGGTGAAGGCCTCCACCCCGATATTGCCCAGCGAGGCGAACCCCTGGATGGCGATCAGCGACCCGGCGGAGAGCGTGACGAATCCGACGATCGCGACGGTGCCGCCGACCACGGCCATCGCGCCCGCACCCATGCCGATCTCGGCGATCAGCCGAATGATCTCCTTCGGGTAGTTGCGGACCGCGTGGCCCATCTCCTTAAGTGCCTGAATGGTGAACCAGGCGACTTTCCCGGTGCTTTCGAGCATGTTTCCGGGCTTGCTGGCCCATTTGCCCGCGTCGAATCTGGGGAACCGCGATGGAATCGCTGCCGTCGCCATCTAACTCCCCGTCCCGAATCGAACGCCGATGGTGGTGAAGATGACGTTCACCGCGAACAGTGCCACCACGCACAGCACCAGTGTCTCGTTCACCGCGATTCCCACACCCTTGGCACCGCCGCCCACCGTCAGCCCGCGATAACAGCCCACCAAACCGGCTATCAGGCCGAAGGCGACGGCTTTGGCCACCGAGATGACCACTTCGGGCAGACCGGTCACCAACGTCAGGGTTTGCAGGTAGGCACCGGCGGAGATGTTTTGCAGGCCGACGCCGAAGATGAAGCTGCCCACCAGGCCGATCGTGATCACCGCGCCGTTGAGCAGGACGGCTACCAGCACCGAGGCGAAGATGCGGGGCACTACGAGCCGGTGGATCGGATCGATCCCAAGCACCTCGAGCGCGTCGATCTCCTCCCGGATGGTGCGGGCGCCGAGGTCGGCACAGATTGCCGTGGATCCGGCGCCCGCGACCACCAGCACGGTCACCAGCGGTCCGAGCTGGGTTACCGACGCCAGAGCAGCGCCCGCGCCGGAGACATCGGCCGCGCCGAGTTCCTGCAGCAGCAGGTTGAAGATGAAGATGATCAGGACCGTCAGCGGGATCGACATGGCGAAGGTCGGCAGCATGGCGACGGTCAGCAGGAACCAGCTGAACTGGATGAACTCTTTCCACTCGAACGGCCGCGCGAGCGCCTTGGTGGAGAGCACGCACATCTTGAAGAAGCCGCCCATGGCGATCATGGGGCCGGTGAAACGTTTGCGGATGTAGCCGCCCACCCCGGTTGCCGTCGTCATCGCGCAACCTCCGGGCGGGTGCCGCACCGGCCGCAGCGCTGCAACGGAGAGCCGTTCGTCACCCAACCTCCCCGAGCCGTTCCGCCAGTGATCTGAGTCTCTCTACCGTGCAGTAGTAACACGGACCACAGGAACATACCCGATCCCCCTTGGCGGGTATGGCGCAACCGCACTATTTGCTCGGGGTCATTTTCACCGGGCCGGCGTAGTGCCCCCTCAACAGGGTTTTCAGCACATTGCCGGTCGTACTTCGGATTCGCACCGCGCCGGTTTCGGCGTCCGCTCGGTGCCCGCACTGGGCCGGTGGACCGTGAGAGCAGCCGTCAGGACGACAACCGCTCAGGAACCCGCCGAAAGCTCCTCGGCGCGCGCCTTGAGGTTGTTCGCAAGGTGTTCGAGCGCATCGTTGACGAGCTTCTTCACCATCACAGCCGGTACCGCGAACGACGTCTCGACATCGAGGTCAACGGTCAACAGGCTCAACGGGCCCATCTCGACCACGGAGAACAGCTGCTCCTGCTTGGCGAACATGTCACCCTGTTGCATCACGGTCTGGATCTGGGCGGGGCTCGGGTAGTACACCGCCTGGATGTAGGTTCCGGCATGCCCCTGGATGCTGGTGTCGATCCGCAATTGACTGGGTCTGCCGTCGTTGTACCGGGCCAGGATGTAGACGGCCGTGACCTCATCGTTCCACCGCGGGTAGGACTCGAAGTCAGCGACGATACCCAGGATCACGGCCGCCCCGGCGTCGACCTCGAGGGTCTTGCTCACCAGCGGCATCAGGCGTGCGCCCTGCCGGTGGGTAGGGCCGGGCCGGCCTGTCCCAGGGGGGATCGGACCCGCGTCGTCTCGTCGCGGATCAGCCCGCGCAGCAGCGCGGTCGAGAATTCGGCGGCGATCTCGGTAGCGGTGCGCCGGCCGTCCGGCCGCAGCCAGCGGTAGGCCCCCATCGTCATGCCGATATAGCCCAGCGCCACCACATGGGAGTCACACTCGAAGAACTCGCCGCTGGAGATCCCCCGACCGATCAGGCCCGCCACGTGCTCATAGACCTGAGTCTCCTTCTCGCGAACCTCGGCCACCTGCTCGTCGGTGAACCATTCGGCGATATAGGGCTGCTCCTGGAAATACACCGCCGCGCCCTCGGGATTGTCGGCAATATTGGTCAGCAGTCGAACCGTGTATTGGTATAGCGCCTCGCGGGCGGACCACGACGGATCGTCGTGCACGGCGGCCAGGGTGTTCTCCGCGGCCCGCCGGTAGATATCGAAGAGGATCAGCGATTTGCTGGCGTAATAGTGATAGACCGTCGCCTTGTTCAGGCCCACCACCTCGGCCACGTCGTCCATCCGGGTCCCGTGGTAGCCGCGCGCGGCGAACAGTTTGGTGGCCACGGCCAACAACTCTTCGCGTCGGCTCGTGCCGTTCTCCGCTGGCATGCTGTCCTCGCTCGGGTGCGCCCTATCAACTGGTTGGACAGTGTAGGCAAAGGGCGGGTTCGGCCCTGCCGCGCGGGTCCGGAGGGTTACAGTGATTCCAGTCGGAACGCACGATGGAGGTTTGAGCATGGATCCGAATCCCGATTACGACG
>CAZGPT010000246.1:0-3204 GCA_964527015.1 uncultured Mycobacterium sp.
TCGCATCTCGCCCACCAGGATGTCGCCGTTGGCGCTCATCGCACCGCTCCACAGACCCAGTTGCGGGGTGTGGCAGAAGCGCTCGCCGTCGACACCGGGGCTCGGATCCTCGGTGACCTCGAACCGCAGGACCGACCATGCCCTCAGCGCATTAGCGAGCCGCGCACCGGTTCCCACCGGTCCGACCCAGTTGGTGACCGCTCGCTGCTGTCCGGGCATGGCCGGCTGTGGAGTCCACCGCAGGTTGGCCCCGGCACCAAGGGTCGACGATAACGCCCACTCGACATGTGGGCAGACCGCCGCGGGAGAGGCGTGGAGATACACCACGCCTGTCGTCGCGTCGGCGAATTGATTCGACGCACGCATCACATACTCCTTCGGCTCCACTAGGGACGTCTTCCCCAACGACCTGGTGTGTCCGAAGATGCAGTTGTGCAGTACGTGCCTATTGTGCCCCCTGATACCACTGTTGCGCTAGTCCGAGGTGAACTCTCTCAGAACTCCGCCAGAGAGTGCGGGCCAGCGGGGTTTGGCCCAGTCACCGAAGTCCCGGTCGGTCAGCACCACCAGGGCGAGGTCGCGTGCCGGATCGACCCAGATGAAGGTGCCCGCCTGTCCGAAGTGGCCGTAGGTCCCCGGCGAGTTCGCGGTACCCGTCCAGTGCGGCGACTTACCGTCGCGGATCTCGAACCCCAGGCCCCAGTCATTCGGCCGCTGCACCCCGAATCCGGGCAGTACCCCGGACAGTCCCGGGAACTGCACGCTGGTGGCCTCGGTGTGCATCTGCGCCGACACCGTGCCCGGCCGCAGCAGATCAGTCACGAAGCCGATCAGGTCAGTCACCGTCGACACCGCGCCGTAGCCCGCCGCCGCCTCGCCGCCGTCCAGGCTTGACGCGGCCATACCCAGCGGCTCGAATACCGCCTCGGTGAGATATCTGCTGAACTCGATCCCGGACCGCGCCTGCAGTGTCTCGGCCAGGACCGTGAACCCGTAGTTGGAGTAGACGCGGCGGGCACCCGGCCGGGCGAGGATATCGGCCGAGTGCATGGCCAGGCCCGAAGTGTGCGCCAGCAAATGGCGCACCGTGGCGCCTGGTGGACCGGCGGGGGTGTCGAAGTCGAAGACACCTTCCTCGACCGCGACTTGGGCGGCGCGGGCAACCAGTGGCTTGGTCACCGATGCCAGCCGGTAAGCCCGGTACGGGTCGCCGCGGCTGGCGAGCACCCCGTCCGGGCTCAGCACGGCGGCCGCCGCATTCGCGACCGGCCAGTCGGCCATGAGATCGAGTGCAGACATCATCGACAAACTAACCCCTACTAAGGTCTGGGGCCATGAGCCAGACGGTGCGCGGCGTGATCTCGCGAAGCAAGGGCCAACATGTCGAACTGGTCGACATCGTGATCCCCGAGCCGGGCCCGGGCGAGGTGGTCGTCGCCGTCCAGGCGTGCGGTGTCTGCCACACCGACCTGACCTACCGTGAGGGCGGGATCAACGACTCCTACCCGTTCCTGCTCGGTCACGAGGCGGCCGGAATCGTGGAAACCGTCGGCGCGGGCGTCACCCACGTGGTGCCGGGAGATTTCGTCGTTCTCAACTGGCGGGCGGTGTGCGGACGGTGCCGGGCCTGCAAACGCGGCCGGCCGTGGTACTGCTTCTCGACATTCAACGCCGAGCAGAAGATGACCTTGACCGATGGCACCGAACTCACCCCAGCACTGGGCATCGGCGCCTTCGCCGACAAGACTCTGGTGCACGAGTTGCAGTGCACCAAAGTCGATCCGGAGGCTGACGCCGGTGTGGCCGGACTGCTGGGATGCGGGGTGATGGCCGGGATCGGCGCGGCGATCAACACCGGTGCGGTCACCCACGACGACACCGTCGCGGTGATCGGCTGCGGCGGGGTGGGCGACGCCGCCATCGCCGGGGCACGGCTGGTCGGGGCGAGGACGGTCATCGCCGTCGACACCGACACCACCAAATTGGAGTGGGCTCGGGAGTTCGGCGCCACTCACACCGTCAACGCCCGCGACGTCGACGTCGTGGCGACTATCCGGGACCTCACCGACGGATTCGGCGCTGACGTGGTGATCGACGCGGTGGGCCGACCGGAGACGTGGACGCAGGCGTTCTACGCCCGCGACTTGGCCGGCACCGTTGTGCTGGTGGGGGTTCCGACGCCCGATATGACATTGGAGATGCCGCTGGTGGACTTCTTCGCCCGCGGCGGCGCACTGAAATCGTCCTGGTACGGCGACTGCCTGCCGGAGCGTGACTTCCCCACCCTGATCTCGCTGTACCGGCAGGGCCGGTTGCCGCTGGAGCGCTTCGTCTCCGAACGCATCGGTCTGGACGGTGTCGAGGAGGCTTTCGCGAAGATGCATTCCGGTGAGGTGCTGCGGTCGGTGGTGGTGCTGTGAGCGCGATTCAGCGGGTGGTCACCCACGGCAGTTTCGAACTCGACGGTGGCAGCTGGGAGGTCGACAACAATGTCTGGGTCGTGGGCGGCGACGCCGAGGTGATCATCGTCGACGCCGCCCACGATGCGGCGCCCATCGTCGATGCCGTAGCCGGCCGCCGCGTCGTCGCGGTGGTGTGCACGCACGGCCACAACGACCACATCAATGTCGCCCAACACCTGGCCGACGCCCTGAGTGCGCCGGTGCTGCTGAATCCGGCCGACACCATGCTGTGGGAGATGACATACGGGGAGGCGCCGTTCGTCGCCCTCCGGGACGGCCAGGTGCTGACCGCCGACGGGGTCGAATTGCGCGCGATCGCCACCCCGGGCCACTCCCCCGGCTCCACCTGTCTCTACGCCCCCGCACTGGGTGCGGTGTTCTCCGGAGACACCCTGTTTTGCGGCGGCCCGGGTGCCACCGGCCGGTCCTTCTCGGATTTTCCGACCATCCTGAACTCGATCAAGGACAAACTCGGCGCGCTGCCTGCCGACACCACCGTTTACACCGGCCATGGCGACAACACGACCATCGGCGATGAACTGGTGAACTACGACGCCTGGGTGGCCAGTCACACCGACGCCGGCCGCTGACGATGCACCGCGAGGCACGAGCGGTGCGGAGGAAGCGCCCAAACCAACCCGGCCGCTGACGATGCACCGCGAGGCACGAGCGGTGCGGAGGAAGCGCCCAAACCAACCCGGCCGCTGACGATGCACCGCGAGGCACGAGCGGTGCGGAGGAA
>CAZGPT010000247.1:0-3197 GCA_964527015.1 uncultured Mycobacterium sp.
CGGTGTCGACCTTGGCGAAATCCTGGCTCTCCACGGCGTCGAGTTGGCGCCCCCAGAGATCGAGGACCTGGTCGAGCTGGATGTTGGGCTCGCGGGATTGCAGGTAGTCGACGGCACGGGAGTAGTACTCGCGCTGGATGTCCAGGGCGCTGGCTTGCCGCCCACCTGCCAGCCTCACCGGCCGGCGCCCGGTGAGGTCGTGACTCACTTCGCGGATAGCCCGGATCGGGTTGTCGAGGGAGAAGTCCCGGAACGGCACGCCCGCCTCGATCATTTCGAGGACCAGTCCGGCGGTACCCACCTTGAGCATGGTGGTGGTCTCGCTCATATTCGAGTCACCGACGATCACGTGCAGCCGACGGTATTTCTCCGCATCGGCATGTGGTTCGTCGCGGGTGTTGATGATCGGGCGGGAGCGGGTGGTTGCGCTCGAGACGCCCTCCCAGATGTGCTCGGCGCGTTGGGACAGGCAGAACGTGGCAGCCTTGGGGGTCTGTAACACCTTGCCGGCGCCACAGATCAGTTGCCGGGTAACCAGGAACGGCAACAGGACATCGGAGATCCGGGAGAACTCGCCGGCTCGCACGATGAGGTAGTTCTCGTGACAGCCGTAAGAGTTACCTGCCGAGTCGGTGTTGTTCTTGAACAGGTAAATATCCCCGCCGATACCCTCGTCGGCCAATCGCTGCTCGGCATCGATGAGCAGGTCTTCCAGGACCCGTTCGCCGGCCCGGTCGTGGGTCACGAGCTGCAGCAGGTTGTCGCATTCGGCGGTGGCGTATTCGGGATGGCTGCCGACGTCGAGGTAGAGCCGTGCGCCGTTGCGCAGGAACACATTGGAGCTGCGGCCCCAGGACACCACCCGTCGAAACAGGTAGCGGGCGACCTCATCCGGGCTGAGCCGCCGGTGTCCGTGGAACGTGCAGGTCACACCGAACTCGGTTTCGATGCCCATGATTCTGCGCTGCACGAAGACGAGCCTACTGGGTGCCCGATCCGGCCGTCGGTCGAGTTGGTCGGCACGATAGCGGTGGCGCGGCCCGGGGCGCTGAATCCACCAGCAACATCATTCAACGTGAATCACGTTTGACCACGAAGGTCACGTTTTGAGCAAAGAAACTGGAATCGGTGCCGTTAAAACTCCGGCACCACTATTCGTCATTACGCTGGCGCGGGTGATTCTGAAGACCCTCGGTCGCACGGCGTGGATCGCGATGACCGCGGTGGCCGCTGTTGTGCTCGTCGTTCTCAGCTGGAGTGTCCCGGAACCGGAGTCGCAGGACGTGCCGGTGGAGCGGTTCGAGAACAGTTCCTACACGCAGTGCGCGGCGCCCGAGGTTGCGCCGCCGAGTTACGGCGCCCGGTGGCTGCGCAGCTGCAATCGCTGATCGCCGTCAGGCTTGTCCGTCGCCGGTTTCCGCGGACTCGGCGTCGGCCGACTCCGCATCGGCCTCGGCCGACACGGATAGCAGTAGTGACTCGAGGGCTGCGCCGGTGATTCTGCGGAATGCCCGCCGCGGCCGTCCGGCATCGAGTACCGCCACTTCCAGGGTCGCCGGGCCCAGTTCCCTCGGTTCGGCGGCCGGTGTGGCGTTACCCGCTGTACTGGCGATACCGGTCCGCAAGGCGTCCACGGCGATCCGAACGGCTTCCTCCAGCTCGGCGTTTTCCGAGTAGGACTGCTTGAGCGCGTTGATGATTGGTTCGGTGGTTCCGCCCATCACCACGAAATGCGGCTCATCGGCGATCGATCCGTCGTAGGTGATCCGATAAAGCTCCGGTTCCCTGGTCTCCTCGAAATGGGCCACCTCGGCGACGCAGAGTTCGACCTCATAGGGCTTGGCCTGTTCGGTGAAAATGGTGCCCAGGGTCTGCGCGTAGACGTTCGCCAGCTGCCGTCCGGTCACGTCACGTCGGTCGTAGGCATAACCGCGGGTGTCGGCGTACTGAATCCCGCCGCGCCGCAAGCTGTCGAACTCGTTGAAACGGCCGACTGCCGCGAACCCGACCCGATCGTAGATCTCGCTGATCTTTTGTAACGACCGCGACGGGTTCTCGGCGACGAATAGCACGCCGCCGGCATAGGCCATCGCAACCACGCTGCGACCGCGGGCTATGCCCTTGCGTGCAAGCTCGGACCGCTCGCGCATCGCCTGCTCTGGCGATATGAAATACGGGAAGCTCACGAGTCGGCCCTCGGTGCCCGGTTGCTGGGCCCACCGCCCGGCCCGAATTCATCGGTGCGCGAGCGGCTTTCGATGACCTGGCGGGCCAGCCGAGCGATACGTTCCTCGGACACATCCCGGGCGCCGTCCGGGTCGATAGTGACTGCTGTGGGGTAGATACCGCGGACTAGATCAGGCCCGCCGGTGGCGGAATCGTCATCAGCGGCGTCATAGAGGCTTTCCACGGCCACTTTCAGCGCCGAATCACTGTCGCTGACAGTCGGATACAGCTTCTTCATGGAGGCCTTGGCGAAGAGCGAACCAGAACCGACCGCCTGATATCCCTCCTCCTCGACATGCCAGCCGCCAGCGGCGTCGAAGGACACGATGCGTCCGGCGGCACTGCGGTCGGGGTCGTCCACGTCATAGCCCACCAGCAGTGGCAGCGCGACGAAGCCTTGCAGTGCGGCCCCCAGATTGCCGCGCACCATGATCGCCAGCCGGTTCACCTTGCCGGCGAATGTCATTGGTAAGCCCTCAAGCTTCTCGTAATGCTCGAGTTCGACGGCATAGAGACGGGCGAACTCGACCGCGAGTGCTGCCGTCCCGGCGATACCGGTGGCGGTGTGATCGTCGGTGATGTAGACCTTCTGTACATCCCGGCCGGCGATCATATTGCCCTGAGTGGACCGGCGATCACCGGCGATCACGACACCGCCCGGGAACCGCAGTGCCACAATGGTGGTGCCGTGCGGCACCGAGTCCCCCTGCGTGATCCCGGTCGCCGAACCGGAACCATCCACCGTGCCGGTCGGCAGCAGTTCGGGGGCCTGCCGGCGCAGAAACTGCGAGAACGAGGACAGGTCCACGGCGTGGGAGGGTAGGACGCCGTGCGTCGGGCTGATCAGGGGTGGACTGGCTTGTGAACGGTCAGGCAGCGGCCAGGTCACTGTCCGCCCTTTTGGACGTATGCCCGAACGAAGTCCTCGGCATTCTCCTCGAGCACATCGTCGATCTCGTCCAGCAGGTCGT
>CAZGPT010000248.1:0-3196 GCA_964527015.1 uncultured Mycobacterium sp.
CGACGGTGTTGCGGTGCTTGTAGATCCGCCCCGAGAATGCCGGTGGACGGCCGCCAGCCGAACTTTTGACCTTGCGGTGGGCAATCTGATCGCCGAACATCCGTTCCAACGATCCGGCTATGTCGTTTCCCGGCAACGGCAGTATCCCACCGAAATGGTATTTTCAAACCATGTTGGCAACCATTGACGCTGGCGGTCGGGTCGTCGTTCCGAAAGAAGTCCGCGAGCGTCTTGGGTTGCGCCCCGGCAGCCGGATTGTTTTGACAGAGGTTGAAGGACGCTTGGAGATCTCGCCAGCGACTACACCTGTTCGACTGGTCGACCACGAGGGCACCCTGGTGGCGGTCGCCGACACCGATCTTCCCGTTCTCACCGCCGAGCAGGTCCGCAATGCACTGGAGGCCACCGGTCGGTGACCGCGCTCGATACCAGCGTCGTCATCGCAGCCTTCGCCCCTTGGCATGAAGCACATGCGGTGGCACGCCGCGTTGTCACAACCGACGCGGTCGTTCCGGCACATGTGGTATCGGAAACCTACGCGGTGCTCACGCGCATGCCGGAGCCGTTCCGGATGGATGCCGCGACAGTGGCTGAGTATCTCACCCGCCAATGGGGCGGGCGCGTTATCGCCCCGGGCGCAGAACTGTACGAATCGTTAACGGCAGCCGCGGCGACGGCAGGCGTGATGGGGGGCGGTACGTATGACGCCCTAGTCGGGCTTACCGCGCACAGCGTCGGCCACGAGTTGTTGTCGCTGGATCTCCGGGCTGAACGCACTTACAGATCTCTGGGGATCGCTTATCGCCTGATCGCCCAGTAACCCGTAGCCCGTGCTGACTCGCTGCCGGACCGCACAGCGGGTTGACCACACCTAGCGCGCGGTGCGGCGTTCAAGGGATCCCGGCGCGTCCGTGGGGCAGAAGCGGGAAGAAGTTACCTGAACACTTCCAGCTGCTGCAGGCGGCTAGCGCGGGACTTCCAGCGCCGAAGCCAGCAGCAGGGGAATCTGGTCGCGCAGTTAGGATCGCCATCATGGCGAAGCCTCGACGCACCGGACCACGGCCCGGGCCCGCTTCACCGCTGGTGTTGGACGTTTCCCGGCTGGGGCGCCGACCGGGTGCCATGCAGGCCGTCCGGCAGGCGGTGGCCAGTCCGGCGCGAATCGGTTTGGACCTCATCGCGATCGAACCGGATACGCAGATCGATCTCGACCTTCGGCTGGAATCGGTGTCGGAGGGTGTGCTGGTCTCCGGGTCCGTCGCCGCCCCTACCCGGGGGCAGTGTTCCCGCTGCCTGGAACCGATCACCGGTGCGGTCGAAATCGGTCTGAGCGAACTGTTCGCCTATCCGGACAGCATCACCGAGTCGACCACCGAAGAAGACGAGGTGGGCCACGTCGTCGACCACACCGTGGACCTCGAGCAGCCCATCATCGACGCGGTGGGTCTCGCCCTGCCGTTCATCCCGCTGTGTTCGCCGGATTGCCCGGGGTTGTGCCCGCAGTGCGGCGTGGCGTTGTCAGCGGCCGGCCCCGATCATCATCACGAGCAAATCGATCCGCGCTGGGCCAAGCTGGCCGGGTTGGTGCTCACCGATGGAGACGAGTCCGAGGGGCAGCCCTTGTGATCTCCCGCGATTTGATCGATGCCCTCGGAGTCGGCCTAGCCGAGGATCTGCTGTTCCTGGCGCTGACGCACCGCAGCTATGCGTTCGAGAACGGCGGTCTGCCGACCAACGAACGCCTCGAGTTCCTCGGTGACGCGGTTCTCGGGCTGATCATCACCGATGAACTGTTCCGCCGGCACCCGGACCGCCCCGAGGGCGACTTGGCGAAGCTGCGGTCCAGCATCGTCAACACCCAGGCGCTGGCGGGGGTGGCCCGCGATCTCACCGATATCGGCCTCGGCGGCCACCTGCTGCTGGGCCGGGGCGAGGTGACCACCGGTGGCGCCGACAAGGCCAGCATCCTGGCCGACGGGATGGAATCACTGCTTGGGGCCATCTACCTGGAGCACGGGTTGGAGACGGCCCGGGTAGTCGTGCTGCGGCTGTTCGGCGGACTGCTGGACACTGCCGCGACCCTGGGTGCCGGGCTGGACTGGAAGACCAGTCTGCAGGAACTCGCCACCGATCGCGGTCTCGGCGTTCCGCGTTACGAAGTCAGTTCCGAAGGCCCCGACCACGACCGGCGGTTCTCGGCGGTGGTGGTCGTGGGTGGCCATATTCAGGGCGCGGGGACCGGACGGACCAAGAAGGCCGCCGAGACGGACGCCGCAGCGCAGGCCTGGACGGCATTGGACGCCGTTGCGGCGGCGGGCGGCGTGACTGCCGAGCTGGATGCCTGAACTTCCCGAGGTAGAGGTCGTGCGGCGCGGATTGCAGGAACATGTCGCCGGACGGACCATCGCAGCGGTTCGGGTTCACCACCCCAGAGCGGTGCGCCGCCACGATCCGGGGGCGGCAGATCTGACCGCGCGTCTAATCGGAGCGCGGGTCACCGGCACCGGGCGACGGGGCAAGTATCTGTGGCTCACCCTGCCCGAGGGGAACGCGCTGGTGGTGCACCTGGGGATGAGCGGACAGATGATCGTGGGGCCGGCGGCCAAACCCGATCATGTGCGCATCTCGGCGGTGCTCGACGACGGTACGGCGCTGAACTTCGTCGACCAGCGCACCTTCGGGGGTTGGCAGCTCGCGGAGTTGGTGAGCGTCGAGGGTAGCGAGGTTCCCACACCCGTCGCCCATATCGCGCGCGACCCGTTGGACCCGCGTTTCGACGGGGACGCCGTGGTGAACGTGTTGCGCCGCAAGCACTCCGAGATCAAGCGTCAGCTGCTCGATCAGACCGTGATCTCCGGGGTAGGCAACATCTACGCCGATGAGGCGCTGTGGCGGGCGCAGGTCAACGGCGCGCGCATCGCCGAGAAGTTGACCCGGCGCCGGCTCGGCGAGCTGCTCGAGAGCGCGGCCGCGGTGATGGGCGAGGCGCTGCGGCAGGGCGGTACCTCCTTCGACTCGCTGTATGTCAATGTCAACGGTCAGTCCGGATACTTCGACCGGTCGCTGAACGTCTACGGTCGGGTGGATCGCAACTGTCGGCGCTGCGGCACGGTGATCCGCCGGGAGAAGTTCATGAACCGATCCTCGTTCTACTGCCCGGTCTGCCAGCCCCGGCCGCGCCGGTAGTCTGCGGCCA
>CAZGPT010000249.1:0-3141 GCA_964527015.1 uncultured Mycobacterium sp.
CGGCGGCGAAATCGTGCTGTTCGACCGCTCCTGGTACAACCGGGCCATGGTCGAGCCGGTCTTCGGCTTCTGCACCGACGAGGAGTACCGCAATTTCCTGAAGGGAGTTGTCGGCTTCGAGAAGGACCTGGTGCGCCAGGGGACCATCATGGTGAAGCTCTATTTCAGCGTCACCAAGGAGGAGCAGGCCCGCCGGTTCGAACGGCGCCGGGACGACCCGCTGCGGCAGTGGAAGCTCAGCGAGATCGATGTCCAGGCTCAGGAGCACTGGGATGACTTCACCGACGCCAAGTACCGGATGTTGCGACGCACCAGCACCGCGGACGCGCCGTGGACCATCGTGCGCTCGGAGAACAAGCACCGGGCCCGGCTGAATGCGATCCGGGTGATCCTCAACGCGGTGCCATACCCGGGGCGTGCCGACGATGTCGACTTGGTACCCGATCCACAGATCGTGATCCCCGCCGCCCAGGAGCTGGCGCTGATGGAGGCCGACCGGATCCGCAGCGGCAAATTCAGCGGCTGAGCCGCGCCGAACCAGACGGCGGCCCCGGCAGTACTACCGCTTCCGGCGTCCGGGCTGCGCCGACGGGGCTGGGGCGGCCTTGGTCGTCGGCTCGAACTTGCCGCCCTTTTTGGGGTCATAGGTATTGGGCTTGGGAGTTGACATAAATGTGCCTCTCGTCGATGACTCCCTATCGACCGTACTCGCACGGCCGGCTTCAGGCAGCGCCGATTGATTTTTTTCTGCGGTCCCATCCCCGGCGGTGACATCCCTAAAGTGACACCCATGGTCTTCACCCACATCGTGAACTTCCAGTGGCGCGGCGGCGACGACGTATCGGTGACCGCGATCGCCGATGCGCTGAACGGCCTTGCCCACCGACTCCGGGGCGTCCGCAGCTACGTGTGCGGCCCCGATATCGGCCTGACTCCCGCGGCCTACGATTTCGCAGTCGTCGGAACGTTCGACGACCGGGACTGTTTCACTGCCTACCGGGACCACCCCGAACATCAGCGGATCCTCAACGAGTTGATCCTGCCGCATCTGCGGGCCCGCACTGTCGTCCAGTTGGAGCACGCCCCTGACGAGTTGGAGCGCGCACCCGGCGAATCGCTGCCGGGTCCGAGGTGACCCCGCCCTGAACCGCATCCTGGACGCCCACGCGTCGAGCATTGTCACGCGACCAACCCGTGACCTCCACCACCTGATCCAGAACCTGACCCTGGTCCGCCTTCGGCGCGTTCACATGCGCCTTGGCGTACCTCGCGGTGATCTCGGCACGAGACGACATCGACAGCCCACTCTCCCTGCCTGCCGCGGATCACCGTTTCGCGGGCATTTTTACCTGATGCACCGAGGTCGTTTCGCAAACACTCTTCGTGATGCTTGTCAGGCTCTTGGCCAGGTAGCTGTCCCTGACCGTATAGGGGATGCCATCCAGCGGGCCGAGCAGCCCCCCCCCCGCGACCTGCGACGATCAGAGGCCGGAGCCTGAGCCAGTGCGTCGGCGTTGTGCACGACGATCGAATTCAACGTCGGCCCATTGCGGTCGTAGGCCCCGACCTGACGCAGATAGGTCTCGACCAGTTCGACATTGGTGACCCGTCCGTCTTAAGCGCCCGGCCCAGTTCCGCGATAGGGACCTCGGCAACCTCGAACGACTCCACGATCACTTTGCTCGTGCCGCCTTCTGTCTGCGATCCTTTCATGACCGCTGCCGATCAGCGTGCGTCGCAGTATTCGCGGGTCGCCCTATTAACCCCTGCCAAAAGGTTTTATCTGACGTCACCGCATGCCAGAATTTCGGGTTATGGAAGCACTTATCGTCATTCTCGGGGCTGTGGTCCTCATCGGCCTGATCTGGGCCGCCCTTCGCATCACCATCAAACGTGATCGGGCGACGATCAAAGCGGATATGGGCGAGCCGCATCAGGTCGACGCGTACAAGAAGAGGTGGGGAAGACGTCACTGAAGTCGCATCTCGCCGGAGTCCAGGCCAGGGCAGACCCTGGGGTGTTCACCGGAACTCTTCGTCGCGGACCAGTTGAATCGGATTCTTGATCTCCCGGTGTGACCGGAACCGCGCGACCGCCGCAGGGTGCGCTCTAGGTGGCGGCGAGCGCTTCGCGCTGGATGGCGATCCAGGCGATGATCTTGCCGGCGTCTTTGAGCGGGAACATGCGCCAGTTCATGATGAACGGCGTTCCGTCTTTGCGGTAGTTGACGGCTCGGCCCTCGAACCGTCCGCCGGCCTTGAGTGTCGCGCTGATCCTCTCGATCACCTTCCGGTCGGTGCCGGGGCCCTGCAACATCCGGGGATCCTTGCCGATCACCTCGGCCGGGTCGTGTCCGGTCAGCTTCTTGAAGGCCTTATTCGCGTAGATGATCCGCCCCCGGGCTGAGGCATCCGTGACCAGGATGGAATCGAAACTGTTGTCCGCCAGCAACTTCAGCATAGTCAAACCACCCGTTTCGGAACCCAGCGCATCTACCAGGGATGGAGCCATGGCAATTCTCCTGCCGTCGTTGTCGGCTGCATGGCCAACAGTGAAAACGACCCTACCCGTCATCTCGGCCCGCCCGGCGAAGGGCGGCCGGACAGACCGGATCGGCCGGTGCGCGCGATAGACCTCAATAGACTGAGGCTGCGGCGCACCAATCGAGAAGGCCTGCGTGCATACCCCTATGGGTATAGGCTAATTTAGATCCGATCCAGTTAATCCGGAGGTTCCCATGACATCAGACATCCCCGCTCCCGTCGCCAGCATGCCCCGCATCGGTGACCCTGCCCCTTCGTTCACCGGGGTCAGCACCCAAGGCCCGATCAACTTCCCGGCCGACTACTCGGGCAAGTGGGTCGTGTTCTTCTCCCACCCGGCCGATTTCACCCCGGTGTGCACCAGTGAGTTTATGACCTTCGCCTCGATGCAGAGCGAGTTCAAGCAGTACAACACCGAACTGCTCGGCCTCTCGGTGGACGGCCTCTACAGCCATATCGCCTGGCTGCGGACCATCAAGGACAAGATCAACTTCCGCGATATGAAGGATGTCGAGGTCACGTTCCCCTTGCTGGAGGACATCTCGATGGAGATCGCTCGCAAGTACGGGATGATCATGCCCGGCGAGGACACCACCAA
>CAZGPT010000250.1:0-3138 GCA_964527015.1 uncultured Mycobacterium sp.
GGTGGTGGTGGTGGTCGTGGTGGTCGACGTGATCCTCAGCCAGGCCGCGCGGATTGGGGGTGCCGGGCTGGACGCGGGTGTGGCTCACTGGGCCTTCTCCCCGGGCGTACCGGGGGGCTCATGCAGACGCGAGAGCTCCCCGTGACCACGGTGATGACCGGGGATCCCCGGTCCGGCATGTTCGGCGTTGAAGACCGCGTCGGTGACCAACCGCCCGACATGCGAACTCTCCAGGCTGTAATAAATGGTGGTGGCCTCCCGCCGGGTACGCACCAGCCTGGCCATCCGCAACTTCGCCAGATGCTGGGACACCGACGCCGCCGGCTTACCCACCGTCTCCGCCAGCTCGGTGACCGACAGTTCCCGATCCACCAACGCCCACAACAGCCGCACCCGGGTCGCGTCGGAAAGCATCCGAAACACTTCGACGACCAAGCCCACCTGGTCATCATCCAGACGCCGCCGACACACTTCGTTATCTACGCGCATACGTAGATAGTAGCCGACTGCTCGAACCATCCGATTGCAGTCCGGCCTTCACCCGCCTCAGCCCCCCCTTATCCGCCTCAGCCCCCCTGTCGTCCGGCCGCGGTGCTAGGTTCACCCTGCGGCAGGCAAGGAAGGGCACGGTTGATGACGAGCTTGATGACGGCGACGACGGCCGGCCTGGTGGTGGCAGTGCTCGGCTTGGCGGCCGTGGGCTGCTCCACCGCGACCGATACCACCACAGCCGGCGAGACCTCCACCGCGGCGACCACCGCGACAGTCGCCGACGCGGGCGACCGGATCACGCTGAACGAGTACATCGATGCCAACGAGATCGATGAGTATCCGATCATGCCGGGCGACCCGGGAACACCGGAGGTCGACTTCCCGCTGCCGCCGGACTGGCGGGTCGCCGGCGACGAGAAACCCGACTGGGCCTACGGCGCAATCATCTACGACAAGGCCGTCGATCCCGGTGAACCGCCGTACATGTACGCGATCGGCGTCAAACTGACCGGCGACGTCGACCCGGCGAAGATCCTTGAGTACGCCCCCGGCCAACTCAACGACTTCCCGGAGTTCGAGGCACTCGGCGAACCGAAGGCAAACAGCCTCGGCGGGTTCGAGGCCGTTGACTACGTCGGAACCTACGTGCGGGACGGCGAGCCCTGGGCAGTCGGGCAGCGGACCGTCGTCATCCCCGGCAAGGATGCGCTGTTCGTCCTGCAAATCAACGCCGAGGCGCCGCAGGCGCAGAAGGATGTGGTGGTCGACGCGATCAAGATCATCTCCGAGCAGACCGAGATCACCGTCCCGGGCTGACCGACCGCCGACCGCCGACCCACGGAGAGAACCACATGACATTGCGAATCCGGGCCCTGCACCTCGTCGTCGCCGGGGTATTCGCGACGGCGTTCCTGTCGGTGCCGGTCCTCACCGCGGCACCGGCGCATGCCGCCTGCCCGGTCGGCACGGTGACCGACAACCGGACCGGTATCTGCTGGGACGTCACCTCGACCGGGGGCAGGCCGATCACCGGGACCGGCGGCGTATGCCTGCCGGGCCGTATCGGGCTGTGTATGGCCGGGTTGCAGAACTCCCAGAGGCCCGGTGCGGCGCTGCAGCCCAAACCCGCGGCCGGGTCGGCGCCTAGTTCGTGGCCGTGACGACCTCCTGAGGTTTTCAACACCGTCACCAACCTCGTTCGTGGTGCGTTTTGCGGGCTTCCGAAGGCTGTGCTGACATAACCACTCCGGTCCCCGGATCCAAGCGTTCGTTCCCCGCGCGGTCGTGATCGGTGTACCGCTCGCGGTCTTCTCAGACCGCCGTGCCGCCGATCCGGCTGGCAGAGGGTTCCTGTAGGTAGACCCCAAGATCGGTGTAGCCGGCCGGCGACAGCGTGCCCGCATTGGTATTGCCGACATCATTGGTATTGCCGACGTAGAGGTCCAGACCACGGGCGGCCTCCTCGAGGTCGGGCACTTCGCGGTCGTCTGTGTCGGCCGGCGCCAACGGTGCACTGCCCGAGTAAGCCGGCGGCAGCGGGTCACCGGCCGGGTTGGTGTTGGGCGGTGCGGTGCGGTGGCCGAACTCGGCCTGCGGTCAGAAAGCGATCGGTAGTCCTGACCCGCTCCGCCCGGCGCGCTGCGGCCGTATTCGCAATCGGCGATCGACGGCCCCTGGATGAGGGACTCTGGCAGAATCAGTTCATGCGCAATCCTTTACGCCGTCCGGCCATCACCATTCTTGCGGCCACCCCCATTGCTGCGGCGTCGCTGTTCGGCGCCGGGATCGGTTCAGCAGAGCCGCTGAATTGCGTCAACGGACAATTCTGGGATCCGATTACCAACACCTGCCAGACGCCGCGTCCGGCGGAAGACTGTGCAGCCGGTGAATACTGGAACGCGTTGTCCAATGTGTGCCGGCCGCTGGGCCAGCTCTAGTAAGCCGGCGAACATCCTGCCGGACCGTCCGGACCGTGACGGCTACCGCGGTTCGTATCAAAAACAGCTCTTGTCAAAAACAGTGAGCGGATGTGGATCTACCGTGAGCCGGTATGCCTCGGCCGACGCGAGGCCGTGATTTGCAGAACACCCTTGGGCCAGTGCGAAAGAGGATGCCAGGCGGTAGTGACCACAGCGGGTGGACCCACCGTGCGAGCGGCACGCCGATGCGGGCGTCGATCACCCGCACGGTCACCGGCCCGTCCGTGCCAGCCACGTCCGGTCCGGGAGCGTCTTGATCGGGGCAGCACACACCGGCGTCTTTGCTTCGGATCAGTAGGTCGGCATGGGCCGAGGCGATCTGTTCAACGACGGCGGTCACGGCGAAGTTGCGGTCAGCCAACAACAGCATGTCTGGCCTCAGGCACCGCAGCAACGTTCGCGCATAGTGGTTTCGCCGAGCCCGTAGGCGCCGCACACGGCGTCGACGATGGTGCGGGTACCACAGGCCACGATGGCTCTCGTGACGGGCCGGGGCGCACGCCAGCCGTGCGGCAGCCAGAACGTCCTTGGTTGCGTTGTGGAAGTCTTCTTTGGGGCCCAACACTTTGCGGTGTCAACAACGACGTAGGGCCTGCGAACCCTCAGTCTGCGACATCGCGGGCCAGGAGATCGCTCCATGAGTCCCGGCGCACGACCAACCGCGCCT
>CAZGPT010000251.1:0-3126 GCA_964527015.1 uncultured Mycobacterium sp.
GGGCGCCTCGCACTTCACCTACTTCATTGAGCCCTTCGCCGAAGAGTCCCAGGACGTCTTCGCCGAGATGGCGCGGTTCCTGGACACTCACCTGGGCAGTTGACTACGCCTGGTCCGACGTCGGGTCTGCGTAATCCCACGACAAAGTCCGGACGGGTGTCGTGCGGATGTAGGCGGAGCCCGGTCTGGGTGCGGTGGGCCATTCGGACTCTGGTAAGCCCCGCGCCCGAGCGCCCTCCTGTGCGAGCTGAAGCGCCTCCTCGGATCCGCGGACGATTCGGGCATGACCCTGAAGCATCACTCCCCGGATATCCGCCATGCTCGAACCGTCCTCCAGCAGGACACTCACGTTCGGGTTACGTTCGACGTTGGCAACCTTGCGTGTCCCATCTCGCACACCCATGACGATGTCGCGGCCGAGCCGGAAGTACCCAAGCGGTACGGAGTGCGGGAAGCCGTCCTTGTCGATGGTGCTCAGTACCGCCCAGGCCGGCCGGCTATCAAGGTAGGCCTCAACTTCTTCGTCACTGAGTTGTCGTGGCATGAAAAGAGGTTAACAAGAGTGAAAGCGGCGCTGGCCGTGGCGGTTCGACGAGATACAGTTACTCTGGCCGGTTCAGCGTGATCGTCCGGAAGTGACGTCACTCGTGCGGCGCCCGCGGCTCGCTGGTTCAGACCCGGATGAACTTCTGTTCACCCACGCCGAACATGCCGTCGACCGACAGGTCGACGTCGTCGGTGTGGATCCGGCCGTCATACCAGCCGTACGGTGCGTAATACTCGGCGAGCGATCGTCGGGGACCGACATGCATCTCAGAACGGACCGTAGGAGTGAACCGCACGTTGACTTGGCCCGACCCGTCGGCGTCGCGCACCATCCAGGCGCCCCACGGCCCGTCAGGTCGTTTCACGTGGACGGCGGGCAGCCGGTGCACCCTATCGCCGAGCCAGACAGCGTTCTCGTTGTAGCGCTGCGGGTCGCGCACCTGATTGTCGGTCAGGTTGAAACCCTCCACCCGGCCCCCGTCACCGCGGCGCACCGCAGTCAACCAGTCGTATTGCATAGGCCAGGGGTAGTCCCCGTGGTGGTCGTCGAGGATCATGAACGAACGATCGAGGTCGAAGACGGTGAACTCCGCGCCGGCGCGCAACGTGCCGGCGAACGGCATCATCGTCTTGTGCGAGTACAGCGCACGGTCGTCGGCGAAAGGGTGGCAGATCGCCAGGTGCCCGGCCTGTCCAGGGCCGCAGCGCCCGGCACCGTGCAACTCAAGCTGCGGGAGGGCACCGCGCCCCGGGTGGCTCGCGTCCACCGCGACCAGGCCCGCATTCATCTCATTGGTGAGCTGAACCGAGAAGCGTCCGAGGTGGCCGTACGACCGGGTCCGGTCCAGGCCGCGAGCGACGTGCACCATCGAGGTCGGCACCCTCTGCTCCCACCGACGGATCGTGGCCGCGTGCTTGTCGACGACCAAGACCTGCAGCAGCGAAATCGACTTCGTGTCGTAAACGGCACCGAGCACGAACACCGATTCGTCGCCGAGCTGAAACGCCTGCCACTCCTTGAGCCTGGCGTTGCGCGCGGCGCGCTGCAGACGACCACGAGCCCCGGTGGCGGTGACGACGTCGAGCGGGTTGATCCGCACGATCGGGCCGTCATAGGTTCCGAACCGGTAGCGGCCTTCTAACACCAACTCCGCGGGTGGCGGCTCAAGCGTTCGCGGCAAGCCGGGTTGACCTGCCGTCGGCGGGGTGTCGGTGTCCACGGCCGGATCGTACCGAGAGTCAGCGACATCAGATCGCCGCGCGCGCAGCGGACCCCGTGACAGGGTTATCTGAAGGCGGGCGCCCACTGCGAGGTTAGTTCATGTCGGGATCCAAGAGGCTCCGCGAGCAGCAGCCGGCGGTGGGGCACGGCGGGCCAATCACCCTGCACGCCTAACGTTGACGACTGAGTTCAGGCGCAGACCCAGAGCTTTGCATCCTCCAAGTCGGAATACGGAAACCACCGAACCGTGCCGGGAACCATCCATCCGAACAGCGCCGCGACATGCTGGATCCACTCGGCGTCCGACACGAGAGCGAATCGCTGCCAGGCATTGCGGTGCTCGATGCCCAACTTGAGATCCTCGAACATGGCCGCCGCCGAATAGCCCTCCCATTCCGGTCCTAGGACCAAGACGACTCGTGCCGCGCCAGCACGTTGTATCAGTCCCTCCACGGCTGGAATGAGCGTCTCTTTGTAGTCGTCTGCGTGGATCTCTCCGGATGCCGTGAAACCGACGACCGTGTCGGGCAGATCTGCGACCGGAATGAACACGACCCAATACTAGAGCGGGCGAGCAGGATCGCCGGCGAGCCCACTTTCTGCTCAGCCAGACCCCGCCGAGCAGCAACTGTCCCGAGTTCGCCAACGGCGATCGTCGACTCCGAACGTGGCCTGAACTTCCCGAACCTGCCCAGGTTGCGGGGCACCTACGCACATCCCCGGCGGGCTGAGCATGCCCCAGTTCCAGTTGGGGAGGTTGGGGAGAAGGCATGCGCGAACTGGAGCTACCGCGGACCCCTCTGCTGGCGGCGGTCCGGGTCGTGGCGGCAGATTCGGCAGCATCTTCCAGACGTCTCGCGTCGTGTCATCGCCGGTTCGTGTCACCGACGATGTCATTTCCAATCAGCGCCACTGGAGCCTTGCTTGGAAATCTTGTTTACGAACCTGCCACCCACAGCGCACCGTAGATCATTCCAACTCATCAACAGCAATCGTGGCCCCGGCGGGAATTTTGCCATCATCAGAGGTGGCATTGTTCAGGCCAGACAACTCGGGGATAGCTTTCGGAAGGATGGCGTCTTTCGGAGTCGCGCAGCAATTGCTTGGAAAGCGCCGCGAAGTCGACCGCGAAGTCGACATTGCCCAGCCAACCCGATCGTGGCGCTTCCGAGGCGACCACACGCCGCACCGCATCCTGCGTCGACTCGACAAGCACGACGTTCCAACGATCTGTGAACTACTGCACCACAATATGATTCAATCCATAGCCAGAGTTCTTAGGTTTACATACTGTCCCCGCTAACCTCGATCTTTCATGATTTTGCCCGTGACACGGGCCTGTAATGCACGGAAGTGCC
>CAZGPT010000252.1:0-3113 GCA_964527015.1 uncultured Mycobacterium sp.
GTTCCAGGGACTCGCCGGTGGGCCGGGTGATACCGCGCACGATGTCGATATCGGGCACCTGGCTCACCCGGTATGCCATCTGCTCCATATCTGCCAGTGCCTCCGGTGTTCGCAAATCGTCCGGCGACTTGATCAGGATGTACTGCGGCAGGCTGGCGTTGATGGGGAAGTGCTTTCCGATGGCGTCGTAGCCCAGGATGCTCTCGCTGGCGGCGGGTAGCGCCTTGCGGTCGTCGTAGTTGTAGTTGGCCAGGGCGCCGACACTGGCCAGCGCGCCGAGGACCACGATGCTCGCGATCAGGTAGGCCTTCGGGCGGCGCACGATCCGGATTCCCGAGCGCCGCCAGAATTGAGTGGTTAGATCCTTGCGCGGCTTGACCCAACCGCGGCGCCCCGCGAGCGCCAGCAGGGCCGGCAGGAATGTCACCGCCCCCACACAGCCGACCAGGATGGCCGCGGCCAGCGCCACCCCGACGGTGTAGAACACCGTCAGTTTGGTGAACACCATGCCCAGGAAGGTCACCGCGACGGTGAAGGCCGACGCGGCGATCACCTTGCCAACCGAGATCAGCGAGTTACGCACCGCGGTGTCGGTGTGCTGGCCCAGCCGCAGATAGTCGTGGTAGCGGCTGATCAGAAAGACCGCGTAGTCCACCCCCGCCCCGAACATCATGGCGGTCATCAACACGATGGTCTGGTTGGTGATACTGAGGCCCATCAAGCCGAGGCCCGCCACCACGCCCTGCGCGACCACCAACGCCACCCCGATGGTGATCAGGGGCAGCAGCATGGTCAGCGGGTTGCGGTAGACGACCAGCAGGATCACCAACAGCACCACCACGGTGACGATCTCGATGGTCCGCTGGTCACGCTCACCGATGTCCTGGATGTCGTTGAAGGTGCCGGCCGGCCCGGTGGTGAACGCCTGAAGCGACGTTCCGGCCACGGTGTCCTGCACGGTCTGCATGGCCCGTTTGGTCGCGGCGATCGCCTGGGGGCTGGCTATCGTGCCGACGATGTTCACCGGCAGCAGCCAGGCCTTGTTGTCCTTGCTGGCCAGGACCTCGCGCAGCGGCGGGGTGCTGATGAAATCCTGCAGCGCGGCGACGTCCTCCGACTGGGCGCGCAGCCTGTTGACCAGGTTGCGGTAGACGGCCTGGTCCGCCGATGTCAGGCCGTCCTCGTTGGTGAGGACGACCAGCAGAATGTTGTCCGAGCTGGCCTCGCCGAACGCGTCGCTCATCTGCGTCTGGCTCACCAGCGAGGGGGCCTCCGCCGGCAGGATGGAGGCTGGCGCCTTCTGGGCCAGGACTGCCAGCGGCGGGAACAATTGACTCATCACTACGGCAAGGGCGATCCACAGCCCGATGACCACCAGCGGACGGCGCACGACGATATGGCCGATCCACCCGAAGAAGCCCCCACCTCCGGCGGCCTCGGTCATCTCTGCCGACTCGCGGTGTTGAGCCACCGGACCATGGTACTGAGCAGCACCGCGAGTCTCGGTAGGCCGCGATACAATCGCCGTCGGCGTTGATCCGGCCATCACCGGGGAGCTTCCGGAAGAACAGCCCGGACCCGCGAGGGTCGTGCTCAGTAGAACCGGACGGGCCGGGCCCGACACAGCCTGTACGAGCGACGCACGCGGTCGGTGTGCGTAAGCGGGGTGGTACCGCGGCGCTCGCGCACCCGCGCGACGTCGTCCCCGTGCCCGACGGCACAGGAGAACGCCCCCGTGAGCAACAGCACCGGGACCGAGACCGGCTACCCCAGGCCCTCCGGCGGCTCGCCGGACTTTCCCGCCCTCGAACGCGGTGTCCTGGACTACTGGGCGTCCGACGATACCTTCCGGGCCAGTGTGAGCCGGCGGGACGGCGCGCCGGAGTACGTGTTCTACGACGGCCCGCCGTTCGCCAACGGCCTACCGCACTACGGACACCTGCTGACCGGGTACGTCAAGGACATCGTGCCGCGCTACCGGACCATGCGCGGCTACAAGGTGGAGCGCCGATTCGGCTGGGACACCCACGGACTGCCCGCTGAGCTAGAGGTGCAGCGCCAACTCGGCATCACCGACAAGGCCCAGATCGAGAAGATGGGTATCGGGGCGTTCAACGACGCCTGTCGCGACTCGGTCCTTCGCTACACCAGCGAATGGCGCGCCTATGTCACCCGCCAGGCCCGCTGGGTCGACTTCGACGACGATTACAAGACCCTGGACCCCTCGTTCATGGAATCGGTCCTGTGGACGTTCAAGCAGTTGTGGGACAAGGGACTGGCCTACCAGGGCGTGCGGGTGCTGCCGTACTGCTGGAACGACGAGACCCCGCTGTCCAGCCACGAACTACGGATGGACGATGACGTCTACCAGAGCAGACAGGACCCGGCCATCACCGTCGGATTCCGGATCGCCGCGCCCGGTTCGGATCTGGACGGCAGCTATCTGCTGATCTGGACCACCACTCCGTGGACCCTGCCGTCCAACCAGGCAGTCGCGGTCAACCCCGGGGTGGAATATGTGGTGATCGACGGACCGGGGGGTTCCGACGGGAGGCGATTCGTGCTGGCCCGGGCCCGACTGGCCGCCTACGCGCGGGAACTGGGGGAGGACCCGGAGATCCTCGGCAGCTACACTGGGCAGCAGTTGTTGGGCTTGCGGTATCTTCCGCCGTTTCCGTTCTTCGCCGACTCCGTCAACGGATTCCAGGTACTGGCCGGCGATTTCGTCACCACCGAGGACGGCACCGGGATCGTGCACATGGCGCCGGCCTACGGCGAGGACGACAAGGCCGCCACCGATACCGTCGGGATCGTGCCGGTCACACCGGTGGATGCCCGCGGCCGGTTCGATGCGACCGTGCCGGACTACCAGGGTCAGCAGGTGTTCGATGCCAACCCGCAGATCATCCGCGACCTGAAGAACGGCACCGGCGCGGCGGGCGTCAATTCACCGGTGCTGATCCGCCACGAGACCTACGATCACCCGTATCCGCACTGCTGGCGCTGCCGCAACCCGCTGATCTACCGCGCGGTGTCATCGTGGTTCGTGAATGTGACCGCCTTCCGCGACCGGATGGTGGAGCTCAATCAGGAGATCACCTGGTACCCCGAGC
>CAZGPT010000253.1:0-3034 GCA_964527015.1 uncultured Mycobacterium sp.
AAACCTCCAAACTGGAGAAGGCGGTCACCGACACCTTCAAAGGGGTTGGTAAGCAGGCTGAGATGGCCGGCCGCGAGGCCGGTTCCCGCCTGGCCCAGACCGCTACCAAGGCTCTTAAGGATGGTTGGCGGCCTGATCAGGACATCATGGCCGGCATCCCCAACACCCGCTTGGATCGGATCGGCGCCCGCATGGGCCAGGTCATCGGCAAAGGTGTTGCGAGCGGGTTGAAAGCCCGCCAACTGGGCCGGGACTTCACCAACAGTTTCTCCTCGGGGGCGTCGTCGATCGGGTTGGGCCGCATCGTGTCGGGGTGGCGGTCGGATCTGACCGGCCAGTCCAACAAGCTCGGCTTCCTCGCGGGTAAAGCACTGTCGGCGGGCTTGACCGCCGCAGTCGGTGTCGGGGTCGCCGGGGTCACCATGGCGTTGAAAACCGGCTTCGACCGTCTCGTCGCCTTGGACACCGCCCAATACAAGCTGCGGCAGATCCTGAAAACTTCCGGTCGGGGAGAGAAAGACTTCGAACGGATCAACAAAGCTGTTCTGAGCGCGGTGGAGGGCACACCGTTCAGCTTGGATCAGGCGTTCGGCACCGCCGTGCAGGCCATCGGCGCCGGGGTGCAGGACATCGAAAAGTTCATGACCAACGTCGCTGACGCGGCGGGTTTCGCCGGCACCGACCTGGCCCGTATGGGGTTGATCTTCAATCAGGTCGTTGCCAAGGGCAAACTGACCGGCGAAGAAACCATGCAGTTGATGGAAGCCGGCCTTCCCGCGATGTCGTGGATTCAGAAGTCCTACGACTTGACCTCGGAGCAGTTCGAGGACATGCAGCGCGACGGCAAAGTCACCATCGACATGCTGATGAAGGCCATCGAGGACAACGCCCCGGGCATGGCCAAAGCCCTCGGTAACACGTTGCAGGGCTCCATTGACAACGCCAAAACCGCCCTGGCGAAAACCGGCGCGAACTTTTTGGCCGCGATCTTCGGTGGGGAAACCGGCGACGCCACTGAGGGGTTGAAGTCGGCGGTCCAGCGGATCACCGACATGCTCAACAACCTCAACACGTGGGTGGTGGCGAACAAAGACGAGATCCGCGGCTTCTTCCTAGCCGCCAAGGACGCCGCACAAAGCTTGTTTGAGGTGTTGGGCCGGATCGCCTCGGCGTTGCGGGAACACCCGGCACTGATCAAAGTCGCCATCGCCGCGTTCGCCGGGTTCGCCACCATCAAAGCGGTGGCCACCGTCGCCACATCCTTGTCGGCGATCAACACTGCCCTAGGGTTGATGCCGGCCAAAGCCACCGCCGCGCTGGGTCCGATCGGCGCCCTGGCCGCGGCGTTGACCGCCGTAGGCGCCGCCCGATCAAACCTGGAGTGGGGCAACGGCGACCCGGTCGGGTTCTTCCCCGACGCCCGCGACTTCACCCCCGGACTGCGCAGTGGCGCCGAAATCGCTTTGGGCCCGATCGTCGGGCCGTGGCTGGACCGCACGCTGGGCACCGGCCCGGGACGAGGAATGCTCGGCGGCGGCGGCAGTTTCGCCTCTGACCCCAACACCACGGTCGGCGGAATCCCCATCCCCGGGTTGGGCTCAGGCCGGATGCCGGGAACCGCCGGCCGCGGCTACTTCAACTCCCGCGCCGCATCCCAATATTTGGATGCCCGCACCGACCAGTTCCTCATCTCCCAAATCCCATCCGGTGGCCGGTATGTGCAAACGTCGTCGGCGGATCTCACTCAGGGGTTGGGGGATTGCACCAGCGCCATCGAGGATCTGATCAACATCATCGACGGCCGCCCCACGGCGGGCCGGTCAATGGCCACCGGCAACGCCGCGGAATGGTTGACCTCCCGCGGGTTCCGGCCGGGAACGATGCCGGGGGCGTTCAACGTCGGCTTCAACGCCAACCACATGCAGGCCACCCTGCCCGGGGGAACCCCGTTCAACTGGGGCAGCAACGCCTCGGCGGCCCGCCGCGGCGTCGGCGGCACCGGCGCCTTCGACCCGGCGTTCACCCAGCACTTCTACCGGTTCGACAAGGGTGGGGTGCTGCCGCCGGGAACGTCAGTCGTGCAGAACGACACCGGGCAACCCGAACTGGTGCTCAACCCGCAGCAGCAGCAGAACATCACCGACGCCGGGGTGGATTTGGGTGCGGTGATGCACAGCGGGTCGGGTGCACCGCCCGGGCCGCAGAACCCGCAGCAGGGTGAGCAGGCCGCGAACCTGCTTCGCACGATGGGGTTTGTGCCGGCCAGTGCCGGGAACACGGGCGTGGCCGGCACATCCAGTTTGGCCGGGTTCATCAACATGGGCAACGAGATCGTCGGCGGTGTCATAGACACCGGCGCGAACCTGGCCCAGCAGGCCGTGTCGGCGGGAATTATGGCCGGTGTCGCCGCGGGCACGTTCGGTGCTGCCGCCCCCGCCGCCCCCATCGCCGACGCCGCCGCCTCTTACGGCATCCAGTTGGCGGCCAGCACCGCGAAACGCATCTCGGCCTACGGTTTCCAGCTTGCGGGGATCGGCGCGGACGTTCTGGTCGAGCAGTTGTTCCCGTTCGGCGCCCCCCGCTGGCTGGGCTACGACTACACCCAATTCGCGCCGCAGTTGGGGATTCAGCAGGCCGCGCTGGGCAGCCTGGAACAGATGGGCTCACAGGCGATCAATCAGGCGATGGGCCCGCAGCAGCCACCGCAGCAGGGGCAGCCCGACACCGCACCGTCGGGGCCGGCGCAGTCCTCAATGATGGCCGAGGTTCAGCCCCCGACCGTTCCAGCTCCTGATCTGCTGCCGAATCTGATGGGCTTCGATCAGGGCGGCATGCTGCCTCCCGGCGGTTTGGGCATCAACATGACTTCCCGGCCTGAGCCGGTGCTCACCCCGCAGCAGTGGGATGCCATCGCCTCCAACTCGGCGATACCGATGCAGGGCGCACCGCTGGTGGGCAATTTGTACGCCCAGGACATGCAGGGCGCGATCCGCGAGCTCGAGAAAGTTAAACGCCGGGACATGATGCAGTACGC
>CAZGPT010000254.1:0-3020 GCA_964527015.1 uncultured Mycobacterium sp.
TGTTCGTCGGCCAGGTACCGGGCCAGCGCACGTTCGGACCCGAACACGCTGATCCGGCCGTTGCGGCCCAGGAAGATCGGCTTGTCATCGAAGTAGCAGCGCAGCGTGTACAGCGTCCCCGCGGTGGTCATCAGCCGAACCGGATCGATTCCGACGTTCTCCCAGAACTTGCTGTCCTCGCCCAAAACCAACGGTGATCCCACCGTTGCCCCCGGCCGGGCACCGCTGTCGTCGGCCGCGTCGTCCACACCTGCCATCCCGGCCATCCCGGCGGCGCCTGAGGTGTCGGTGGTGTCGGCATCCTCGTCGGTCAGCACCGAGATGACGCCCTCGTCCAGTGTCTCGTCGAACGGCTCGGCGAGTTCGTCGACGGCCTGCCCGGCCATGCCGGCATCGACCGGCGGGGTCGTGATGACCTCGTCGATCGCCGCCACCACCTGATCCCAGCTCCGGCCGACGGTCTGGCCGACGGCCTCCCAGCGCTTGCGCCCGGCCCGGCCGCTGAACTGGTCGATACCCCCCATCACCTGGCCCAGATTGGGATTGCCGTTGAAGAACCGGGTGACGGCCGGGAGCTCGCAGACCGTTCCGACCGAGGAGACCACGGCCAAGGTGCTGGCGAGGGCGTTCACCGAGGCCTCGGTGGGCTTCTCGGCGAGCAGTTCCTCCACGCCGATCAGGTCGGCTTGACGGTCCTCGGCGGGCTGCAGCCGGTGGGCATTGGCCTTGGTCAGCTTCTCCCAGGCGGGGTGATCGATGAGGTCGTTGTCGGTGTTGGTCCGCACGAACGCCACGAGATCAGCCACCGACTCGAACGCGAACAGGTCGTCGTCCTTGCCCAGGAATCCCTCCCACTCGTCACCGGCATCGCGCCAGCGAGGAGCCCACAATGTGAAGAGGTCACCCGCGGTGACCCCGATCCGAATCGGTACCAGCTCTGCAGCCATGCCGGACAGCCTAACGACCTAGAGTTCGTGCCCATGGATGTACGCGTCGTCGACCACCCGCTGGCCGCTGCCAGGCTGACCACACTGCGTGACGAAAGCACCGGAAACGCCGCGTTCCGCGCGGCGTTGCGGGACCTCACCTACATGCTGGTGTACGAGGCCACCCGCGACGCCCCCAGCGAGAAAATCAGGGTTCGTACCCCGCTGACCGACACCGACGGCAGCCGACTGGCCCGCCCGCCGCTGCTGGTCCCGGTGCTGCGGGCCGGTCTGGGAATGGTCGATCAGGCGCATGCGCTGATCCCGGAGGCCCAGGTGGGATTCGTCGGTGTCGCGCGCGACGAGAGCACCCACCGGCCGATGCCGTACCTGGAGTCGCTGCCCGCCGATCTGCGCACCCGGCCGGTGCTGGTGCTCGATCCGATGCTGGCCACCGGCGGGTCGATGGCGCACACCATCGAACTGCTGACCGGGCGCGGCGCCGTCGACATCACGGTGGTGTGCGTGGTGTGCGCGCCGCAGGGAGTGGCCGCACTGGACAACGTCGCCCCGTCTGGGCGGCTGTTCACCGCGGCCATCGACGATGGGCTCAACAGCGCGGCCTATATCGTCCCGGGCCTCGGGGATGCCGGTGACCGGCAGTTCGGACCGCGCTGAAGCCGGTATCTGAAGCCGGTATCTAGAGAGCGGCCAGCACAGCCGCCAGAAGCGCGCCCAGATCAGCGGCGGACTCCCGCCCGGCGGCCAGCACCTCGTCGTGGCACAGCGGCTCGCCGGTCATCCCGGCGGCCAGGTTGGTGACCAGCGACACCCCGAGCACTTCGGCGCCGGCGGCCCGCGCCGCGATGGTCTCGTGCACCGTGGACATCCCGACCAGATCCGCGCCCAGAGTGCGCAGCATCCTGATCTCGGCGGGTGTCTCGTAGTGCGGGCCGGGCAGCGCCGCGTAGACACCGTCGGCCAGGCCGGGATCGACCCGGCGGGCCAGCGCCCGCAGCCGGGGGGAGTAGGCGTCGACCAGGTCGACGAACTGCGGGCCCTCCAGGGGGGACCGGGCGGTGAGGTTGAGATGGTCGCTGATCAGCACCGGCCGGCCCACCCGGTACTCCGGGCGCAGTCCGCCGGCGGCGTTGGTCAGCACGACGACGCCGGCGCCGGCGGCGCAGGCCGTGCGCACCGGATGCACCACCCGGCTCAGGTCGTGTCCCTCGTAGGCATGGATGCGGCCGATGAAGACCAGCACGCGGCGATCACCGACGGCGAGCGAGAGTAGTCGGCCGCTGTGGCCCTCGGCACTGGGTGGCAGAAAGCCGGGCAGCTCCGACATCGGAATCACCGCCGCCGGCTCGCCCAGCGCGGCGGCGGCGGGTGCCCAGCCCGACCCCAGAACCACGGCCACGTCATGGCGATCGACGCCGCTGCGTTCGGCGATCACCGTCGCGGCCCGGCCGGCGTCTGGACTCACAGCAGCCCAGCTTAGTGCCGCCTGAGATACTGGAAGGATGTCCCTGGCCGACACCGCGGAGTCGTGGCTGGCCGCGCACTACGACGAACTCGTCGAGTGGCGCCGCCACATCCACCGATACCCCGAACTGGGCCGCCAGGAGTACGCGACCACGCAGTTCGTCGCCGACCGCCTGGTCGAGGCCGGTCTCAACCCCAAGGTGCTGCCCGGTGGAACCGGCCTGACCTGTGATTTCGGGCCCGAACACGCGCCCAGGATCGCTCTGCGTGCCGATATGGACGCCCTGCCGATGACCGAGCGGACCGGCGCCCCGTACGCCTCGACGATGCCCGGGGTGGCGCATGCCTGCGGCCATGACGCCCACACCGCGATCCTGCTGGGCACCGCGACCGCCCTGGCCTCGGCCGCCGAACTACCAGTGGGGGTCCGGCTGATCTTTCAGCCCGCCGAGGAGTTGATGCCCGGCGGCGCGCTCGACGCGATCGCGGCCGGTGCGCTGACCGGGGTGTCGCGCATCTTCGCGCTGCACTGCGATCCGCGGCTCGCCGTGGGACGGGTGGCCATCACCGCCGGGCCGATCACCTCGGCAGCCGACTCCGTCGAGATCA
>CAZGPT010000255.1:0-2961 GCA_964527015.1 uncultured Mycobacterium sp.
GCAGCAGCGCTCCGACCCACCAGGCGACGGCCAGTCCCGAGGCCAGCGCCCACCAACCGGTGAACCGCCACCACTGCCGGTTGGGCCGGTGACAGGCCCACCAGATGAGCGCCGGCAGGCAGGCGGCCAGACTTGCCACGGCGTTCACCGCACCCATCAGGGCCAGGGCCATACCGGCGCGCCCGGCCAGAATCCGCGCCGGCACCGTCGAACCCCGCAACGCCAGGATCACCGGCAGCAGCACCCAGGGCGCCAGCATCATCGGCAGCGTCTCCGAGGAGATCGACCCCAGCGTCGTCAGGACCCGCGGGGACAGCGCGAACGCGATCGCACCGATCAGCCGCGCCGGCCGAGTGCCGATATCCAGCGCCTCGGCCACCCGCACGATTCCCCAGCAGCCGACCGTCAGCAGCAGCGCCCACCACAACCGCTGGATCACCCACCCGGGCATGCCGAGGGTGTCGCCCAGCAGGAAGAACGACCCGTGCGGGAACAGATAGCCATAGGCCTGGTTCTGCGCCTGGCCGAAGGGCAGGTCGCTGTTCCACAGGTTGGCCGCCCGGGCCAGGAACCGCAGCGGGTTGGCGGTGAGGTCGAGTTTGGTGTCCGGCGAAATCAGGCCGGGAGCCTGCAGGAAACACAGCACCAGCGCCCCGAGGAACACCCCGGCCAGCCAGCGACGGGACAGTGGGGCCCGGGCGGTCGGTGTTTCCTGCGCGATCGTGGCCGGTGTGGCAGACAGGGTGCTCAGGTTAGCCGCGGTTGCCGTACTCGACGCGGTTGAGCACCGAGGACGCCGGGTCGCCGGGCTGCAGCGGAGGTTTGGTGTCCTGCTGGATCATCAGAGTCACGCCGAAGACCGAGGCCGCCCCGAGTAGGACGCCGACCACGATGCTGGCGGCGGCAGGCACCACGAAGCGGGTCATTTTTCGGCACTCCTTGTAGCGGTTTGTGTCGGTTTGTGTCGATTTGTGTCGGTTTGTGGCGAAACTGTGCTGGCGGGCTTAACCCTGGTGGCGAACCTAGCACGCGACGCCACCCCACCGGCCGTTGGTTGGACTCCGGCGCCGGTCATGACAGCATGTGCCCATGGTGACCCGTGTGCTCCCCTCCCGCGCCGTGGCGGCGCTGACTGTCGTCCCGCTGATGCTGGCGGCCTGTTCGGCCCCGGCGCAGCGCGATGCGGCGTCGTCGCCCACGGTCCGGACCGGTGCGGCGCAGCCCGCCGCGGCGACGCCGATGTCCGGCCCGATCCAGGTCCCGTCCGCGCCCGCCCCGCCGGCCTGTGGCGACGGGGCGGCGATGCTGGCGGCGATGTCGACCCGCGACAAGCTGGCCCAGTTGCTCATGGTGGGCGTGACCGGGGCCGCCGACGCGCGCGCGGTGGTGGACAGCGAACATGTCGGCGGCATCATGATCGGCAGCTGGACCGACCTGTCGATGCTGTCCGACGGCACCATCGGCGAGATCTCCAACCTGGGGCCCCTACCGCTGGCGGTGAGCGTCGACGAGGAGGGCGGCCGGGTGTCGCGGCTGTCCTCGCTGATCGGTGCGATACCGCCGGCCCGCACCCTGGCGCAGACCCAGACCCCCGAGGAGGTGTACCAGCTGGCGTTGAGCCGGGGACGCCAGATGCGCGGGATGGGGATCACCATCGACTTCGCACCGGTCGTCGATGTCTCCGCCCAGGCCGCCAATACGGTGATCGGTGACCGGTCGTTCTCCAATGACCCGGCCACCGTCACCACCTATGCCGGGGCGTTCGCCCGCGGTCTGCGCGACGCCGGGGTGCTGCCGGTCCTCAAGCATTTCCCCGGACACGGTTCCGGCTCAGGGGACTCCCACACCGCCGGTGTGGTGAGCACCCCGCCGCTCGCCGAGATGATGGAGAGCGATCTGGTGCCCTACCGGACCCTGACCGCCCAGGGGCCGGTCGGGGTCATGATGGGCCATCTCGAGGTGCCCGGATTGACCGGGAACATGCCCGCCAGCCTCAGTGCGGCGGCGGTCAACCTGCTGCGCAGCGGCGGCTACGGCGGCCCTGGCTTCAACGGCCCGGTGTTCAGCGACGACCTGTCCAGTATGGCGGCGATCTCGTCGCGTTACGGGGTGGCCGAAGCGGTTCTGCGGGCGCTGCAGGCCGGTACCGACGTGGCGCTGTGGATCACCACCGGTGAGGTGCCCGCGGTGCTGGACCGGCTGGAGAGCGCGGTCGACTCCGGTGAACTGTCGATGGGTGCGGTCGACGGCTCGGTGCTGCGGATGGCCGGCGTCAAGGGCCCGAGCGCGCGCTGCGGCGGGTAAGCGGGTCTGGGTATGGCCGCGGCCGGCGGTACCAAGCGGCTGCCGCGCGCGGTGCGGGAGCAGCAGATGCTGGACGCCGCCGTGCAGCTGTTCTCGGCGAACGGCTATCACGAGACCTCAATGGACGCCATCGCCGCGAAGGCGCAGATCTCCAAGCCGATGCTGTATCTGTACTACGGCTCCAAGGAGGAGCTGTTCGGTGCCTGCCTGAGCCGGGAACTGACCCGGTTCGTCGAGGCGGTCCGCGCCGATACCGATATCAAGGGTGCCCTCAAACAAAGTCCCCGGGAGGTGCTGCGCAGCACCATCGGTTCGGTGCTGAGCTATATCGACGCCAATCGGGCGTCCTGGATCGTGCTGTACACCCAGGCCACCAGCTCGCAGGCATTCGCCCACACCGTTCGGCAGGGGCGTGAGCGGATCATCGACCTGGTGGCGCGCCTGCTGGAGGCCGGTACCCGGCACCCGTTGCCCGGCGCGGACTTTCACATGACGGCGGTCGCTCTGGTGGGGGCCGGCGAGGCGGTGGCGGCACGGGTCAGCGCCGGTGACGCCGGCGTGGACGATGCCGCCGAACTGCTGATCAACCTGTTCTGGCGGGGGCTGAAGGGCACCTCGGCGCAGCAGGACTCCAAGCCCGGTCCGTGAGCCCGGTCC
>CAZGPT010000256.1:0-2958 GCA_964527015.1 uncultured Mycobacterium sp.
CTGGGCGGGCAGATCCACGCCCACCAGCTTGGCGGCACGCTCACCGACGGCCCGCGTTTGCGCCGACACGTTGCCCAGCGCCTCCTGGGTCAGCTCGACGGCCGAGTCGACATAGTTCTCGACGCGGTCGGCGGCATCCTTGATCTCGGGCTGGCCCTTCAGCCGCTCTAGCGCCGCCTCGCCACGGGCGACCAGGGTGTTGTAGGTCTCGGTGGCGTCGACGAAGAAATCGTCGGCAGCCTTGCGCAGTTCCTCGCTGCTGAGCCGGCCGCGAAGTTCCTCGGTGCGCTTGGGCAGCTCCTCCTGCAGACGGGTCAGCGCAGCACGCCGATCGTCCATCCGGTCGCCGGCAACCTCGGCGCGCTCCCGCAGGCTGTCGAGGATCTCGTTGACGGTGGCCAGCGCCAGGTCGGCGGCACCAACCGCGGCAAGCAGCGGAGCCTTCAGGTCCTCGACGGTGTTCTCGTTCTTGTTCTTAGCCATGTGACTGGTTTCCTTTCGAGTATTCGGTAGAGATTTTCAGCTGTGGTGCGGTGATGTCCTACTCGGCCGGCGGCTCCTGAGCAACCATCTCGTTCTGCTGGCAGAACGAGGTGTAGATATCGAGCAGAACCCGCTTCTGCCGCTCATTCATCACGGTGTCCGCGATGATGGCGTCCTGCACCTGGCTCGGCTGCCCGGGCTCGAGCATCCCAGCCCGGACATAGAGCACTTCGGCCGACAACCGCAATGCCTTGGCGATCTGACTGAGCACCTCGGCCGAAGGTTTACGCAGCCCCCGCTCGATCTGGCTGAGGTACGGATTGCTTACCCCGGCCCGCTCCGCGAGCTGTCGCACCGACACCTCCGCGGCCTCCCGCTGAGAGCGGATGAAGCCGCCGATGTCCTGCGCGGCGGTGCTGACCACAGCGGCAAGGTCTGAATCCTGCGCCATGGTCCGCCCCTTTGCACGTACGAGTGTCGTTTGCATTACGGAAACGACAGTACGCCCCCGTGCTAACAATTGCAAGCACTTGCTAGCGCAGTTCAGAACAGTATTTGCGCAATCGTGTAGATCACGAGGCCGGCGAGCGCACCGACTACGGTGCCGTTGATCCGGATGAACTGAAGGTCACGGCCGACGTGCAACTCAATCCGCCGACTCGCTTCATCGGCGTCCCAGCGCTGAATGGTTTCGGCGATGATGGTGGTGGCCTCGCTGCCGTATCGGGTGACCAGATGCTGGGCTCCGCGCACAATCCAGTTGTTCACTTTGGCGCGCAGCTCATCGTCATCACGCAGCGACTCCCCGATCCGCACCACCGAGTCGGCGATCCGGCCGCGCAACGCGCTGGAGGGGTCGTCGACCCCGTCCAGGACCAGCCGCTTCAACGTTTTCCATGCCGTCTCGGCGGCCCGGGTCACCTCGTCGCGAGCCATCAGCTGCTCTTTGACGGTCTCCGCCTTGGAGATCGTCGACGGGTCCTGCTGGAGGTCCTTGGCAAACTCGAACAGGAACCGGGTCGCCGACTGACGTAACTCGTGGTTCGGATCGCGGCGCACCTTGTCGGTGAAGTCCATCAGTTCCCGGTGGATGCGCTCCCCAACCAGATGATCGACGAACTTGGGCGACCAGGTGGGCGAGTCGCGCAGCACAACCCGGTCGATGGTGGGTCCGGCATTCAGTGCCCACTCGAAGGCCCGGTCGCTCAACAGCTGGATCAGCGCCTCCTGCCGATTTTCGGCCAGCAGCTGCGATAGCACCCGTCCCGCCGGCGGGCCCCATTGCGGTTCGGCGACCCGCCTGACGATGGTCCGGTCGATGGCGTGCTGGATATCTTCATCGTTGAGCAGCTCGACGACGGCTCGCAGCACCGCGGCGGCTTCGTCGGCCACGCGGGCGGCGTTGACCGGTTCGGAGAGCCACTTACCCAGCCGGCTGCCGATCTCGGCGTCGCGCAGCTTGGTCGAGATGACCTCCGGGGACAGGAAATTCTCCCGCACGAAAGTGCCCAGACCCTCGCCGAGCTGGTCTTTTTTGCGAGGGATGATGGCGGTGTGCGGAATCTTCAAACCCAGTGGATGCCGGAACAGCGCGGTGACGGCGAACCAATCGGCCAACGCGCCCACCATTCCGGCCTCCGCGGAGGCGGCGACATAACCCAGCCAGTCCGGTCCGCCTTCGGCCCGCCACCACCGCGCCAGCAGGAAGATCACCGTCGCGCCGAGCAGAAACCCCAGGGCGACCACTTTCATCCGGCGCAGATTGGCCAGACGGTCGGCGTCGGCGTCGGGGTCGGCCCCCGCGAAGGACTCAGCTAAGGAGGTACCGGATTCCCCAAGCGCATCCGGAAGCCGATGTTTGGCAGCCACCGTCCCATCATCCGCTATTTCGTGCCGCTGGACGCCACGCTTTAGTGGTACCGGTCGTCACAACTTTCGGCGGTCGCGCCGGTAGAGTACGGACCGGTGACTGAGCACATATCCTCCAGCGCCGCCGAGACCGGCGGGGGCTCGGTGGCGGCCAAAACCGATGGCCGCAAGCGCCGCTGGCACCGGCACAAGGTGGAACGACGCACCGAACTGGTGGACGGGGCACTCGACGCCATCCGCGGCCGGGGCCGCGATATCAGCATGGATGAGATCGCCAACGAGATCGGTGTGTCCAAGACCGTGCTGTACCGCTACTTCGTCGATAAGAACGACCTGACCACCGCGGTCATGATGCGCTTCGCGCAGACCACCCTGATCCCGAATATGGCTGCCGCCCTCTCGTCGAATCTCGACGGTCTCGACCTGACCCGCGAGATCATCCGCGTGTACGTCGACACGGTGGCAGCCGAACCCGAGCCCTACCGGTTCGTGATGGCGAACTCCTCGGCCAGCAAGAACAAGGTGGTCGCCGACTCCGAGCAGATCATCGCCCGGATGTTGGCGGTGATGCTGCGGCGGCGAATGCAGATGGCCGGTATGGACACC
>CAZGPT010000257.1:0-2949 GCA_964527015.1 uncultured Mycobacterium sp.
CTGCCCCACGCCGGGGCGGTTAGAACCACTTACACCGAATCAGCGATAGACCCCGGAGTCCTGGGGTTCAGGACTCCGGACATGGTGCGGTGCGGCTGGTCGGCGTGGGCGCGGTGAGCTGCTGATTTGAGGTGTGTTCGGGCCGATTTCCCGCGCGTTTAGCGATATAATTCCTGAAGGGTTTCCGGAGGGATGGTGGGGTGCGACGATGGCGGTGATGACCACCCAGCAGCCCTTACCGCTGATCCCGGCCGAGGCCACCGAGATCAGTGCCGCGGCGGCGATGATCGAGGATGCCGAGGGGGGCCGCGTCTATGTGCACGGCAATCTGTGTTTCGCCTGGAGCGCCGGTGACACCGCGGGGCGCCGATTCGCTGCGGTGTCGTTGATGCGGACCAAGGCGGCCACCCAAACCCAGGTCGCGGCGGCTTTCGGCACCTCGGCGTTGACGGTGTGGCGCTGGGATCAGGCACTGTCGGCGGCCGGGGTCGCAGCGTTGGTTCCGCAGCGCAGCGGGCCGCGGCGGGCCTCCAAACTCACCGGCGAGCTGGTGTCGAGCATCGCCGTCCTGCGAGCCCAGGGTCTGTCGCTGCGGGCGATCGGTGAGCGGGTCTCGGTCTCGGAGGCCAGCGTCCGCCGAGCACTGTCGGAGAACTCCCCGGCCGGAACCGAGACCGAGACCGAGACCGAGACCGAGACCGAGACCGATTATCCGGCAACGGTTTCCGGTGTCGAGTCCGATCCCGGTGGGCACAGGCCCTCGACACCGGCAATGGCCGACGGGGATGCGGTGGCGGTGTTGGCCGATCCGGTCGACCGCAGCGGTGAGCGGGTGTTGGCGGCGTTCGGGTTGATCGCGGCGGCGGCGCCGGTGTTCACCGGGTGTGGCCGGGCCCCGTTGGCGGGACTGGTGTTGGCGGTGCCCGCGCTGGTCGCGACCGGGCTGCTGCAGTGCGCGCACCAGGCCTACCCGGACTTCCCGAACGGGTTCTACTCACTGGACACCATGTTGTGCGAGGCGGTGTTTCGGGCACTGCTGGGCGAGGCCCGCGCCGAAGGCTCCACCCGCATCGACCCGACCGCGTTGGGCCGGGTACTGGGTTTGGACCGGGCCCCGGAGGTCAAGACGATCCGCCGCAAGATCAGCCATCTCGCCCAGGCGGGTAAGGCCGGCGCCTGGATCACCGCGATGGCCGCCGGCCACCTCGCCGCCCGTCCCGAGCAGGCGGCGGTGTTCTACGTCGATGGCCATGTGCGGGCCTACCAGGGCACCCGCACGATCGCCAAAACCCATGTGCCGCGGTTGAAGTTCCCCGCCCCGGCCACGGTGGAAACCTGGGTCACCGACGCCGCCGGGGACCCGCTGCTGGTCGTGATGGCCGAACCGGGGGCTTCGCTGGCCTCCGAACTACGGCGGCTGATCCCACAGCTGCGGGAGATGGTCGGCGACGATCGCCGGGTGCTGGTCGGGTTCGACCGCGGCGGCTGGTCACCCACGCTGTTCGCCGACCTCGATGCCGCCGGGTTCGACACCCTGACCTGGCGCAAAGGCGCAAGCGCCGATATCGCCGAGAATCTGTTCACCGAACACACCCACACCGATGAGTACGGCCGCACCCACACCTGGGAACTGGCCGACACCGACGTCGAGTTGGAGATCACCGACGGCCCCCGCAAGGGCGAGGTATTCATCATGCGCCAGATCAGCCTGCACGACCGGCCACGGGCCCGCCAGATGCACATCCTGACCACCCGCCGCGACCTGACTGCCGCCGAGGTCCGCTACCGGATGGGCTCGCGCTGGCGCCAGGAGAACCACTACCGCTACGCCCGCCTCCACTTCGACCTCGACTCCCACGACACCTACCAGGCCGGTGACGATGACCCGACCCGGATGGTGCCCAACCCCGCCAAGAAGACCGCCTACGCCCAGGTCGACAAAGCCCGCCGGACACTGCATTCGGCCCAACACACCGCCAAGTCCGAGCTGCTGGCCGCGCACTCACCGAAACCAGGAACCACCGTCGTGCTGACCAACACGATGATCAACACCATCAACACCGACCTCCACGCCGCCCAGACAGCACTCGACGCAGCCCTCGCGGCGCACCAGGCGATACCGGCCCGGCTGCCACTGGCCGAGGTCAACCCCGGCCAACAAGTGCTGGACACCGAAACCAAACTGATTCACCACGCCATCCGGATCGCCGCCTACAACACCGCGCAAACCCTCGCGCGGACCATCCTCACCGACACCGGCTACAGCCGCGCCGCCGACGAAGCCCACACCCTGATCCGCACCGCCCTGGCCGGCTCCGGCGACATCATCCCCGACCCGGCCACCAACACCCTGCACATCCGGCTCGACCCGCTACCCGCACCCCGCCACACCGCCGCCATCGCCGAACTCTGCCAAGCCCTCAACGACACCGACACCGCCTACCCCGGCACCAACCTGACCCTGCGCTACAGCATCAAATCCCACCAGTGACCCTGCATCAATTCCTACGCCATGTCCGGAGTCCTGGGCCTACGTGCGGTTCGACAACGGCCCCGAATTCGTCGCCCGCGCCGTCAACGACTGGTGCCGATTCAACAGCGCCGAATCGCTATTCATCGAACCCGGCTCGCCATGGCAGAACGCCTGGATCGAATCGTTCAACGGCCGACTGCGCGACGAGCTACTCAACGCGTGGCGCTTCGACGCACTCCTAGAAGCCCGGGTCATCATCGAAGACTGGCGACGCGACTACAACATCAACAGGCCCCATAGCGCCCACGGCGAACTAACCCCAGCCGAGTTCGCTCTACAGTGGACCACGACCCACCAACCCCAAGTTGCACAGCGACTGGACCACTAACTGGGTCCCACTCAGGGGCTCCCCCCGTTTGGTGGCTCTTCGAAGTTAACCGGGCAACCGCGCGGCCGTAAATCCGATGCTGGCCCGC
>CAZGPT010000258.1:0-2926 GCA_964527015.1 uncultured Mycobacterium sp.
CACTACCGAACGGCCGGTACGGCTGGCGGGTCTGCCCACCGGCCATGATGTCCTATTGGAGCGAACTGGCCCGCGACCCCGCGCTGCCGCGCCGGGGAACTCCTACGACGGTGCTGCGGGCCGCCAGGGTCCAGCCGCCGTATATCACCACGGCGCTGATCGGGGGGCTGATAGATCGGCTCGGGTCGGACTTCACCCTGGTGGACCTGGACTGCCTACACATGGTCCCGAACGCCATGCCGGTGCAGACCGCCGCCATCATCCGGGGCATGCTCGGCTGAGATGCCGCCGATCACCGAGGGACAGGTGGAGTCGGTACGGGCCCTGGTGGCCGCCATTCCGCCGGGCCGGGTCGCCACCTACGGAGATATCGCCTGTGCGGCAAACCTTTCCAGTCCACGGACCGTTGGCTGGATCATGCGCCATGACTCATCGGATCTGCCCTGGCACCGGGTGATCACCGCGAGCGGACGGCCCGCACCGCACCTGGCCTCCCGACAACTGGAGCTGCTTCGCGCCGAAGGGGTGCTTGCCACCGACGACCGGGTCGCGGTGACCGGTCCCAGCTCGGCTCGGCATGCATTTCCCCGCGATTCGGGCTCTCGCGGTTCGGGCTAGACCGCCATCCGCACCAGCGCCGCGGTCCGCAACAGTCCCGGGAACGCCTCTGCCGTCGACCGCGGATGCAGGGCGTGCACAGCCAGCCGGAACATCATGGCGCGCAACACCATCTGCGGCCACTCCGGCAGCTCCTCCCATCGTTCGATGAGCCCGTCGTCGGCACCGCCCCAGGACAGCGCGTCGACGACGGCCACCCCGGCCGCCCAGGACGGCGGCCGCCAGTACGGGGCGATATCGGTGATACCGGGCGCGGCGGTGCCGGTGAACAGCACCGTGCCGTAGAGGTCTCCGTGCACCAGCTGGCTGGAGGCCTTGGTCGGCCTGCGCAGCCCGGCCAGCTGGGTGACGAGCTCGACCGAACGCTCCCGATCCTCGGACTCCGGTAGTTGCGGCGCGCCCAGCGGCAGAGCCTGCAGCGGCCGGTCCTCCCAGGCCGCGCGGTCGGCGACGGTGAACACATCGACATCGGTCCACGGCGGCACCGGCGCCCGGGTCAGGAAACGGGGACGCTCCAGCGTGGCGGTGGCCTCGTGTAGCCGGACCCCGGCCGAGACCACCTCGTCGTGGCGTGGCTCCGGCTCACCGGAGACGAAGGTGTCCGCCCGCCAGCCCGACACCACATAGCGGCCGTCGGTGGAACGCACCGGACGGGCCAGCCGCAGGCCGTCGACGAACAGCGTTTCGCGCACCTTGGCCGACCAGGCCGCCCGGGCGTGGTCAGCGACCATGGACAACACGATCTCGCCGCTGCGCCAACCGCCCTCCCAGCTGCCGCCCAGCTGCTGGGGCTCGCTGCCCTTCTGCCCGAACGCCGCCATGACGTGCTCCGGCGGGCATTCGTCCATCACATGGCCAGGGTAAGGCGCGCGACGGGCAACGGGCGACAACCGGCCGTCAGTAGATCGCCATGTCGGGATCGAATTGCTGCGCCCACGCCACGATCCCGCCCCGCAGGTGCACCGCACCGGAGAACCCGGCCCGCTCGAAGATGGCCAACGCCGCCGCGGAGCGCGCTCCGCTCTTGCAGTACAGCACCGGGGTGGTGTCCCGGGGCAGCCCGGACAGACCCGTGCCGGACTCGATCACCGACATCGGGACCAGCACCGCGCCGGGGATGTGGTTGATCTCCCACTCCGCCGGCTCCCGCACGTCGACCAGGGTGATCGCGGCCCGGGCGTCGAGCATGTCGCGTAACTGCCGGGGGGTGACGACGGCCGCCTCGTCGGGGACGGTGTTCCCGCAGAACGCCTCGTAGTCGACGAGTCCGGTGATCGGCGGCGCCGCGGGATCCTTCCGCAGGCCGATGGTGCGGTACGACATCGGCAATGCCTCGTAGATCAGCAGCCGGCCCAGCAGCGGCTCGCCGATCCCGGTGATGAGTTTCACGGCCTCGGTGCCCATCACCGACGCGATAGAGGCGCAGAGGATGCCCAGCACGCCGCCCTCGGCGCAGGACGGCACCAGGCCCGCCGGCGGCGGCTCGGGGTACGCGTCCCGGTAGTTCAGGCCGCGCTTCTCGCCGTTCGGCCCGTCCGGGGCGTCCTCCCAGAACACCGACACCTGACCGCAGAACCGGTAGACCGAGCCCCAGACGCAGGGTTTCCCGGCCAGCACCGCCGCGTCGTTCACCAGATAGCGGGTGGCGAAGTTGTCGGTGCCGTCGATGACGAGGTCATACCGGCCGAACAGGTCGAGGGCATTGTCGGAGGTCAGCCGTATCTCATGCAGGCGCACGGAGACCAGCGGGTTGAGCTCGGCGATGGAGTCCCGCGCGCTGCGGGCCTTGCTCCGGCCGAGATCGGACTGACCGTGGATGATCTGGCGTTGCAGATTGGACTCCTCGACCACGTCGAAGTCGACGATGCCCAGCGTGCCGATACCGGCGGCGGCCAGGTAAAGCAGCACCGGGGAGCCCAGGCCGCCCGCGCCGACCACCAGCACCCGGGCATTTTTGAGACGACGCTGCCCGGCCGCGCCGAAGTCCGGAATCATCAGGTGCCGGCTGTAGCGGGCGATCTCCTCCCGGGTCAGCCCGGCGGCGGGCTCGACCAGCGGCGGCAGGGACATCAGGGCTAGGCGATCGGATACGGCCAGGGGTTGAACCGGCATGTCTTGCCGTCCGGTTTGACCGACTCCGGGTCGAACCGGGTGGCGTCGTTATCCGCTGTCGAGAACGTCTGCTGCATCATGATCGGCGCCAGCCCGCCGTTGCGCTCGCAGGGCTCGTGGGTGGTGTAGCCGATGGCATGACCCACCTCGTGGTTGATCAGGTACTGCCGGTAGGAGCCGATATCGCCCTGGAACG
>CAZGPT010000259.1:0-2846 GCA_964527015.1 uncultured Mycobacterium sp.
TACATCAGAGTAGTTTTAGAGATCTCTGGCAGATCGACAAACACCCGTCGCATTGACCCCACTAGCCACGCTATTGTCCTCGTGTACGCATTGGCGGGGCCAGCGGTGGGGAAGCCGCTGGCACTGCCGTGCCCGACGGATTGGGTTGCGATGACGTCTACGAACGGACCATCGGCGCGGGACTCCGCCAGCGGCAAGCCGGCCCGGGGTGGTGGTGCCGCGGAAGGTCAGCCGGCGGCGAATGCGCAATTTCTCACCGTCGCCGAGGTCGCAACGCTGATGCGGGTCAGCAAGATGACGGTGTACCGCCTGGTTCATAATGGCGAACTGCCGGCGGTTAGAGTGGGCCGCTCGTTCCGGGTCCACGCCAAAGCAGTGCATGAGCTACTGGAGACCTCCTACTTCGACGCCGGCTGAGAACCGTGACGCGGTTTTCGTTAGCCGCGTCTGCTTGGGTAAGGTGAGCGCTCAACACAGGCAGGCCCGGCAGGGCCGGGTACTTAGATAGCGGAGTTCATGGGTTCAGTCATCAAGAAGCGGCGTAAGCGGATGTCGAAGAAGAAGCATCGCAAGCTGCTCCGGCGCACCAGGGTTCAGCGCAGAAAACTCGGTAAGTGATCTGCGCCGCCGTGCCGGTTTGCGGCACGGCGGATAAGCTCTGACGTATGGAGACCGGCGGCCCCGGCACGGACGTGCCGAATCATCCCAAGGTGGTGCTCGTCACGGGCGCCTGCCGTTTTCTCGGCGGTTACCTCACCGCACGGTTGGCGCAGAATCCGCTGATCGAGAAGGTCATCGCAGTCGATGCGATCGCGCCGAGCAAGGATCTGCAGCGCCGGATGGGCCGGGCCGAATTCGTCCGCGCTGATATCCGAAACCCGTTCATCGCCAAGGTGATTCGTAATAGCGATGTCGACACTGTGGTGCATGCGGCGGCCGCGTCCTACGCCCCGCGCTCCGGTGGCCGGGCGACCCTGAAGGAACTCAACGTCATGGGGGCCATGCAGCTGTTCGCGGCGTGCCAGAAGGCTCCCCGGGTGCGGCGGGTGATCCTGAAGTCCACTTCGGAGATCTACGGCTCGAATCCGCACGACCCGGTGGCGCACACCGAGGACAGCAGCAGTCGCCGGCCGCTGGGTGAGGGGTTCGGCCATGACAGCCTCGATATCGAGGGCTACGCCCGTGGTCTGGCTCGGCGCCGTCCGGACATCTCGGTGACCATCCTGCGGCTGGCCAATATGATCGGGCCGGCGATGGACACCGCGCTGGCGCGTTTTCTGTCCGGTCCCTTGTTGCTCACCCTGGTCGGCCGCGATGCCCGCCTGCAGCTGCTGCACGAGCAGGACGCACTCGGCGCCTTGGAGTGGGCGTCCATGGCCGGTCGTTCCGGCACCTTCAACGTCGGGGCGGACGGCATTGTGATGATGTCGCAGGCGATCCGGCGGGCCGGCCGGCTGTCGCTGCCGGTGCCGACCTTCCTCCTGCGGACGGTCGACGCGCTGGGTAAGGCGCGGATGACCAGCGAGGTCACCCGCGAGCAGCTCGACTACCTCAGCTACGGCCGGGTGATGGACACCACCCGGATGCGAACCGAACTGGGCTTCGAGCCGAAGTGGACGACGCTGGAGGCCTTCGATGACTTCGTGCTGGGGCGGGGTCTCAAGCCGATCATCGACCCGGAGTGGGTACTCTCAGCGGAGGGTCGCGCGCTGGCCCTGGCGCGGCGGTGGGGCACAGTGTCCGTGGGGCAGGGGGGATAGCGATGAACGGTGACAAGGCGAAAGTGATTCCGCTGCATGCCGACCCGGCCCGCGCCGGTTCGCGAAGCGCCCAGCGGGCTGGATCCTCACGTCGGCATCCCTCGGCAGCACAGCCGGGAGTTGATGCCGAGCGGATAGATGCCGTCATCCGGGAATTCGACCGCGGGCGGATCGACACCGAGTCGGGTCCGAGCGACCTCGTCGCGCGTATCGCCGGACTCGCCGACTTCCTGCGGAAACGGCTCACCGGCGACTACTCCGTGGATGAGTTCGGATTCGACTCCCAGTACAACGACGCTGTGGTGCTCCCCGCGATGCGCTTCTTCTACGACAAGTGGTTCCGCGTTGAGGTCAGCGGTATCGAGAATCTGCCCGACAGCGGGGCCGGTCTGGTGGTCGCGAACCACGCCGGCACGCTGCCCTTCGACGGGCCGATGCTGTCGGTGGCGGTGCACGACCACCACCCGGCGCACCGGAATCTGCGGCTGTTGGCCGCCGACATGGTGTTCGATATGCCGGTGCTGGGCCCGGTGGCCAGGAAGGCCGGTCACACCATGGCCTGCACCGCCGATGCCAGTCGGCTGCTGACCAGTGGCGAGTTGACCGCGGTGTTCCCCGAGGGCTACAAGGGTCTGGGCAAGCCGTTCCGCGACCGCTACAAGTTGCAGCGCTTCGGCAGGGGTGGCTTCGTCTCGGCGGCGCTACGCGCCAAAGCGCCGATCATTCCGTGCTCGATCGTCGGCTCGGAGGAGATCTACCCGATGCTGGCCGACATCAAGCTCCTGGCCAGGGTGCTCGGCGTGCCGTACTTCCCGATCACTCCGCTGTTCCCGTTGATGGGTCCCGCCGGGCTGGTGCCGCTGCCGTCCAAGTGGCACATCGCGTTCGGCGCGCCTATCGAGACCGACGGTTACGACGAGTTCGCCGCCGATGACCCGATGGTCACCTTCGAGATCACCGATCAGGTACGCGAAACCATTCAGCAGACGCTGTTCGCCCTGCTGAGCCAGCGCCGCAACACATTTCTGGGCTAGCGCTGCCGGCCGAGTGCCGCCGCCGCGATCGCGGCCACCTGGGCGTTGTCCT
>CAZGPT010000260.1:0-2831 GCA_964527015.1 uncultured Mycobacterium sp.
CTTAGTTCGACTTTCGCACTTATGCGGCCTGTTTGACCGCGTGGATCAACGACTTCACGAACTTTCGGCTCCCCCGGCCAACAAGGGGGAGTGCCGAAACCTGCTCGCGAACGCTTTCCTGGCGCAGCGTGGCCAGCATGTCCGCGAAGGACGCGCGCACTTTGGAACGATACCACGGACGCAGTGGTGCCTGGTAATGGCGATGACCTTCGGACGCGAACCACAACACGGTCAGGCTGTACAACAGCATCGCGGTCGGTGCGGTCCGCTCCACCGCTTTCCGCGTCCAACCTTGCGGCTCCTCGAAACCCAGGTGGCTCTTGCTGTTCTGGAACGCTTCCTCGATGGACCAGCGCATCGCGTACCAGGTCAGCACGTTTTCGGCCGAGGCCTCGTGGCAGGTCGAGTAGAAGGCCTGCACCGTCCGGCCGCCGGTCAGCGGCTCGACCGCCGCCACCCGCACGGGACGCTCGGGCATCGCATACAGATAAGCCACGCGGTCCACCACTCGCGCGCGGTCCTTGCGGCCGTAGATCTTCAAGGTCAGCCGACGCCCGCGCTGCTTGAGCATCGGACGAGGCGCGGGCAGACGCTTCCCGCGACGGCGCGGCCGGCCGTTGGTGCCGGGTGTGCGAACCGGTGGGGCCTCATGCAACCGGGCGTCGAGATCGAGGCGGCTGGTCAAATCACAGTTGGCCGGCAGGTTCAGGTAGACACTCTTGCCGCCGTAGGCCGAGTCGGCAACGACGTGGAAACGCCTGGATGCATGGCTTTCGCAAAGAATCTTCAACATCTCGACCGCCAACTCGGGCCGCGTGCGATAACCCAGCCGCTTCCGGGTGGCCGTCTGCTTGTTGACGTACAGGCGAAAGAGAATGGGCAGGCAGAAAGACCGTTCCGGTGCGAACGGCAAGCGGACCATCACACCCAGCACGACCCAACTGTGGCCCCAGTTGGTCAAAGCCACCTTGCGCGTGCTGATCAGCGGATCGTGGTGCATGCACACGCCGTAGACTTTCAGCCCGCGCTTGCGGGAAAGAGTGTCGTCGAGAGCCAGCAGGACCGGACCGTCGCCCAGCCAGGGACGAATCAGGTCGAAAACCGCCAGGCCCAACTCGTCCAGCGACCACCGGGCAGCCGCAAACACCCGATGAAAGGCTGAGTGGTGCTTGGTCCCGACGGCATTGGCGGCCAGGATCATGCCGGTAACTGTCCGACGGCGGGCAAACACCCAGCCGGTCAACACGGTCAGGAAACTGGCAAAGGTCGGCACAGTCATCACAAACGAAACCTGTTGGACAAGCTCCACGAACGACGATACAAGAGTCATAATGAGCCTCCTTGCTCAATGCGATGGAATTCATTCACCCAACGCATCGGTCAGGAGGCTCTTTTTTGTTTACCAAGGCTTCATCCGCCAAGCCTCAAAAAAGTGCGAAAGTCGAACTTAGAGCTTGAGGCCCCAAAGGCATATGAGATTCTTTATTACAGCGAGTGGGGAAGTCTGGATACTGGGGTGACCTGCCCCCGATTTATGTACCAGTTGTTATGAGAGTCTGACCTTGTTGAACCCGGCTTGCGGACTCTTCCCCCGGTGCTTTCCGGGGGGGCTTTGAAGCCGGGGGTTCGGGGGCAGAGCCCCCGAGGGACGCGGCATACGCAGCCGGCGTCCGGTAGCCCAGCGACGAGTGCGGTCGTCGATGGTTGTAGTCGTTCTGCCATGCCGACGCCAGCAGCTTGGCCTCAGCCAGGTCAGCGAACAGCTCGCAGTTCAGCAGCTCATCCCGAAGACGGCTGAAGAAACTCTCCGCGTAGCCGTTTTCCCACGGAGCCCCGGGTTCGATGTACAGCGTGCCGACCTGGGCCGCCGCCAAGTAGCGTCGGATCGCATGCGCGATGAACTCGGGTCCGTTGTCGCTCCGGATATGCCGTGGTGCCCCGCGAATCAACAGAACCTGGCTCAAGATGTCGATCACGTCCAGGGATGTCATCGAGCGCTCCACTTCCAAAGCCAAGCATTCCCGCGTGTACTCATCGACCAGGGCGAACCACTTCAGAGGCCGACCCCGCTCATCGCGGTCATGGATGAAATCCCATGTCCAGACGTGGTCCTTGTACGCGGCACGATGGCGTACGATCCCATTGGCGCTGCTGCCCAAACGTCGCTTTTTCCGCCGTTTTCGGGGCACTTTGAAGCCCTCACGCTTCCACAGCCGCCAGATGCGCTTGCGATTCACCGCCCAGCCCTCCGCCCGCAACAACGCCCAGATCCGACGGTAGCCGTAACGCGGATGACCACGCACCAGCGCGTGCATGCGCCCGACCAGCGCCGGCTCATCGTCCTTGATCCGAGGACGATACCGCTGCGTCGAACGTGGTTGCTCGACTGTCCGGCACGTCCGTCGCTCCGAGGCATCGAACTGCTCCCCCAGACGCTCGACCGCCTCCCGACGGCGCGCCGGACTCACCATTTTCCCTGGGCCACCTCCTTGAGCATCGCGTTGTCCAGCGACAGGTCCGCCACCAGCTTCTTGAGCCGGGCGTTTTCGAGCTCGAGCTCCTTGAGCCGCTTGGCTTCGCCGGCCTTCATGCCGCCGTACTGGTTCCGCCAGCGGTGGAAGGTGGCTTCGCTGACCTCCAGCTTCTGGCAGACCTGGCTGATCGGGGTGCCCGCCCCCAGCATCGCGTCCGCCTCACGCAACTTGGCGATGATCTGCTCGGGCGTGTGTCTGGTTCTCTTCATCGAGAGCCTCCTCCACCGGCGGCGGCTACGCCGCCGCCGGTCTAGTGACTCTCATTGTAACTGGTTCAGTTTTCGGGGAGCAGGCCAA
>CAZGPT010000261.1:0-2803 GCA_964527015.1 uncultured Mycobacterium sp.
CGATCTGGTCCACCAGTCCGCCGGCGACGGCGTCGTCGCGCAGCAGCGGGGCCCGATCGGCCAGTGCATCGAGCGCGGCTGTCTCCAGCCCGCGCGATCCGGCGATCCCCTCCCAGACCTGGGCCTTCAGGCTGTCCACCAGCTGGGAGTCGGCCTCCCGGTGGGCGTCGGTGTAGCGGTCCTGGGTGAACAGGTTGGCCGCCGATTTGTACTCACCGCGGGCCACGAACTGGGCCTCGATCCCCGCCTTGTCCAGGGCGTCGCGCAGGAACAGCGCGTTGGTGGCGAAGCCGATCAGCCCGACCGTCCCGGACGGGGCCATCCACACCTCACCGAAGGCCGATGCCAGGTAGTAGGACAGGGTGCCGGGAAAGGTCTCGGCCCACGCCAGGGACGGTTTGGCGGCGGTGAAGGCGGCGATGGCCTCCCGCAGTTCCTGCACGGCCGCCGGGGGTGCGGATGAAAGTTGGACCCGGGCAATCATTCCCGCGACCCGGTCGTCCTCGGCGGCACGGTGGATGGCGGTGATGGCGTCGCGCAGCAGCATCGGCCGGCCCGCTCCGGTGAGGAGTTTCAGCGGATCGAAGCCGGCAGTCTCCGGCGGGATGGCCTGCAGGTCCAGTTCGAGAATGCAATCACCGGGGATGCCGTGGTGTCGCGCGGTATCGACCCGCCGAATCAGTCCGGGCACATCGGGGACACCGGGAAGGCCGGGCAGAAAAGTGAGCATGACACCGAGGCTACCGGTCGCCATCTCGGGCGCGAGCAGACGCAAAAGCCCCCGACACGCCGGGCGTGCGGGGGCTTTTACGTCTGCTCGCGGGGGGGGCGCGGGGGGCTACAGCTCGGTTGCTGACCCGCCCGCCGCGGCGATCGCCTCGCGGGCGCTGCCGCTGAACTTGTGGGCGGTCACGTTGACCGCCACCGTCAGCTTGCCGTCGCCGAGCACCTTCACCAGGGTGTTCCTCCGGACCGCGCCCTTTTCGACCAGGTCCTCGACGGTGACGTCTCCGCCCGCCGGGAACAGCCGGTTGATATCGCCGACGTTGACCGGCTGATAGGAGGTGCGGAACCGGTTTTTAAACCCCTTCAGCTTGGGCAGTCGCATATGGATGGGCATCTGCCCACCCTCAAAGCCCACCGGGACGTTCTTGCGAGCACCGGTGCCCTTGGTGCCGCGACCGGCGGTCTTACCCTTGGAGCCCTCACCGCGACCCACCCGGGTCTTGGCCTTCTTCTCGCCCTTGGCGGGGCGCAGGTCGTGCAGCTTGATGGGGTCCATATCAGACTTCCTCAACTTCCACGAGGTGATGCACGACCTTGATCAGCCCGCGGGTCTGCGGGGTGTCGTCGCGGACCACCGACTGACGAATCTTGCGCAGGCCCAGCGTCCGCAGGCTCTCCCGCTGTTTCCAGCGGGCGCCGACGGTGCCGCGCACCTGGGTGATCTTGAGCTGTGTCGCTTCGTTCTGAGCCATGGCTATGCGCTTCCTTCACGCGCGGCGGCCGCGACGGCCGCTTCGCTCTCGCGGCGCGCCCGCAACATGCCGGCCGGCGCGACGTCCTCGATCGGCAGACCGCGGCGGGCGGCCACCTCCTCCGGGCGCTGCAACATCTTGAGCGCGGCAACGGTGGCGTGCACCACGTTGATCGCGTTGTCGCTGCCCAGCGATTTGGCCAGCACATCGTGCACACCGGCGCACTCCAGCACCGCGCGAACCGCACCGCCGGCGATGACGCCGGTGCCGGGGCTGGCCGGACGCAGCATGACCACCCCGGCGGAAGCCTCGCCCTGAACCGGGTGGGTGACGGTGGAGCCGATCATCGGGACGCGGAAGAAGTTCTTCCGCGCCTCCTCGACACCCTTGGCGATGGCGGCCGGAACCTCTTTGGCCTTGCCGTAGCCCACCCCGACCATGCCGTGGCCGTCACCGACGATCACCAGGGCGGTGAAGCTGAACCGGCGGCCACCCTTGACCACCTTGGAGACGCGGTTGATGGTGACGACCCGCTCGAGGTACTGGCTCTTCTCGCCGCCGTCGCGACCGCCGCGGCCCCCGCGGTCGTCACGCCGGCCCCGGCCACCGCGGTCACCGCCGCGATTGCCGCCGCGCTGCTCGTCGGTGCGGGTGCCCGCGGACGGACCACCGGTGGCAGGTGCCGCTTCCGCCGCCGGAGCGCCGCTGGTGGGAGTCTGGTCCGCCATCATGCGGTCCTTCCGTTGGTCATCATCATTTCCCGGGTCGCCTCGCCCCTGCCCACCGTCATCAGAATTTCAGTCCGTTCTCGCGGGCGGCGTCGGCCAGGGCCGCGATCCGCCCGCCGTAGGTGTTACCGCCACGGTCGAACACGATGGCCTCGATACCGGCGGCCTTCGCACGCTCGGCGATCAGCTGGCCCACCCGTACGCTCCGGGCCTTCTTGTCACCCTCCACGGCGCGGACATCGGCCTCGATGGACGATGCCGCCGCCACGGTCATACCGGTGGAGTCGTCGACCAGTTGCACGTGGATATGCCGCGATGACCGATTGACCACCAGGCGGGGGCGTACCGCGGTGCCCACCACCTTCTTGCGCAACCGATTGTGCCGGCGCCGCCGCGCGACCCGGCGGCCTGCCGATGGTGTGGTGCCGACCGGAGTGCGGTCGACGGTCTGTGTCTGCGCCATATCTACTTACCTGTCTTTCCGACCTTGCGGCGGATCTGTTCGCCCGCGTACCGCACGCCCTTGCCCTTGTAGGGGTCGGGGCGGCGCAGGCGGCGGATGACCGCCGAGATCTGGCCGACCTTCTGCTTGTCGAT
>CAZGPT010000262.1:0-2794 GCA_964527015.1 uncultured Mycobacterium sp.
GGCCGGGCAGCCCGTTCCGGGGCGCTGTCGGTGCTCTCGGCCGCCGTCGACGCCGAGCTGCCCTCGGTGGTGGTGTGGAACCCGTTGGCGCACAACCGAACCGATATCGTCACCGTCCGGCTGTCCGAGCCGGTGGGTGAGCGGGCGGCAATCCTCGACGCCGCCGGGACGGAGCTGCCCGCGCTGGTGGAGGACGGTGGGCACTCGGTGTCCTGGCGCGCCTCCGACGTCGGATCGCTCGGGTGGCGCACCTACCGCGTGGTGGACGGGTCGGAGCCCTCCGGCTGGACCGCCGTGGACGGGGTGTCGATCGCCAACGAGTTCCACTCTGTGAGCGTCGACCCGGCCCGCGGCGGAGGTGTGGTGTCGCTGGTCGAACTCGCCTCCGGCCGGGAGCTGATCGCACCCGGGGCGGTCGGCAACGAACTGGCGGTCTACGAGGAGTACCCGGCCCACCCGGAGGCCGGCGAGGGCCCCTGGCACCTGCTGCCGACCGGCCCGCTGGAGTGTTCCTCGGTCTTCGGTGCGACGGTGACGGCCTACCGCAGCCCGCTGGGCCGGCGACTGGTGATCCGCGGCGCCGTCGGCGACGTTCTGCGCTACACCCAGACCCTGACGCTGTGGAACGGCGTCGACCGGGTGGATTGCCAGACCGCCATCGACGAGTTCACCGGAGCCGACCGGCTGGTGCGGCTGCGCTGGCCGTGCCCGGTGCCCGGCGCGCTCCCGGTCAGCGAGGTCGGCGACGCGGTGATCGGGCGCGGCTTCGGCCTGATGCACGAGTCCCCGGACCGTGCGGTCGATTCCGCCCAGCACCCCTGGACGTTGGACAACCCGGCCCACGGCTGGTTCGGGCTGTCGGCCTGCGTGCGCATCCGGATCGGCGAGGACACCCGCGCGGTGTCGGTCGCCGAGGTCGTCGCCCCCACCGAGGCCGGCACCCCGGCGGCCCGGGATCTGATGGTCGCCCTGGTGCGCGCCGGGGTCACCGCGACCTGCAGCACCGCCGGGCACACCCGCTACGGCCACCTGGAGGTGGACTCCAACCTGCCGGACACCCGCATCGCCCTCGGCGGGCCGTCGGAGAACACGTTCACCGCCGAGGTCCTGGCCGCCGCCGACCCGGTGTACGCCGAGGAGGTCACCCGCCAACTCGCAGGTGGGCGGGTGCGGGTGTTCGTGCCCGCTTTGGCGCCGTTGGATGCGGTGTGGCGGCCCGACGCCGACCTGCGCGGCGTGCTGGCCCTGCCGGTGCTGATCGTCGCCGGTCCCGGTGCGCTGCACGATCTGGTGGCCGACCTCGGCGACGCCGAGATCGTCGTCGACCAGGACGCGCCCGCCGGGTGCGGGGACTTCGAAGGCCGGTCCGTCGCGCTGATCAACCGCGGGGTGCCCGGATTCGCGGTGGAACGCGACGGCACCCTGCATGCCTCGCTGATGCGGTCCTGTACCGGCTGGCCGTCGGGAACCTGGATCGATCCGCCGCGGCGCACCGCGCCCGATGGTTCCAACTTTCAACTGCAGCACTGGAGCCACACCTTCGACTTCACGTTGGTATCCGGGTCCGGTGACTGGCGCGGTGTCGGCATCGTCTCGCGCAGTGCGGAATTCAACCATCCGCTGCAGTGTGTGCCGATCACCTCCGGTAGCGGCGGGCTGGCGGCCGACGGTTCGCTGCTCAACGTCTCACCGGCCGTTCAGTCGGCCGGAGCGGTGGCCCTCGGGGCGCTCAAACCCCGTGGGAACCCCACCGCCTCCGGCAGCGCGACCCCCGTTTCGCCGTCGGCCGTCACCCTGCGGCTGGTCGAAACCCTCGGGGCGCCCGTCGATGTGGAGATCTCCTCCTCGGTGGGCACGGTGTCCGACGTCATCGCCACCGACCTACTGGAGAACACCCGGGCCCCCGCCGGCCCGGCGCTACACCTGCACGGCTATCAGATCGCCACCGTCGCCGCCCGCCTCGACGCCCCGCCCGTCATCGAGGCCATCGGTGCGGAACTGGCACCGGAAGCCGAAGCCGCCCAACCGCTTTACGCCCGCTACTGGTTGCACAACCGCGGCCCGGCCCCCCTCGGTGGGCTACCGGCCGTCGCGCACCTGCATCCCGAGGCGGTTGTGGCCGAGCCCGGGCAGATGGTGCGACTGCGGCTCACGGTGGCCAGCGACTGCAGCGACACCACCATCAACGGGGCGGTTCGGGTGCATTACCCGCCGGGTTGGGACCCCGATGCCGCAGCGCGGATGTGGGTGCCCGGCCGGCACGTCGAGGGCGCCTTCGAACTGCCGCCACGCGCCTATCGCGAGACCGAGGTCAGCGTCCGGGTGCCCGACGACGCCGCGCCCGGCCACTATCCGGTACGGGCCGCGCTGACGCTGTCCGGGGACGTCCCGCCGGCCTGGCATCAAAGCGTCGAGGACATCTGCATGATCACCGTCGGGGAGCCCGGCGACCTCGTCCACCTGGCCGCCGAACCGGCGGACATCGTCCTCGCCCGCGGCGACTCCGCCCGGCTCAGCGTCACCGTCGCCTCCGGGGCGGCCGCTGACCTGTCCCTGGAGGCGCACCTGATCAGCCCGTGGGGCACCTGGGAGTGGATGGGCCCGCCCGCCTGCGGGGCGGTGCTGCCCGCCGGATCCAGTGTCGAGGTGGGCTTCGATGTGAAACCGCCGCCCTGGGTGGTGCCCGGGACGTGGTGGGCGTTGATCCGCATCGGCTGCGCCGGACGGCTGCTCTACAGTCCGGCGGTGGCGGTGACGGTCCGGTGATCGCGGCGACGGTGGCCGGGGATCCGGT
>CAZGPT010000263.1:0-2063 GCA_964527015.1 uncultured Mycobacterium sp.
GCCATCTGTCCGCACAACCCGCAGGAGGTCCTGGTCACGTTCGGTGGTTACCTGGAGCCCGGTGACAGCGACTACAGCGTGTGGTACACCCACGACGGCGGGGCCAGTTGGGACCACCTCGAAGGCTCAGGTGAACACACTCTCCCGGCGGTCCACGTCAGCACGGTGCGCTGGCATCCCACGGAGCCGGATTGGGTGTACATCGGGACGGATCTCGGTGTGTTCGCCTCGGAAGACAAAGGCCAGACCTGGTCAAAGACACCGCGATTCGGCGACACCGGCCGTGACGGTCCCGTCAACGTCCCAGTCAGTGAGCTGTTCTGGCAGGGTGACTATCTCTACGCCGCCACATTCGGCCGGGGCATGTTCCGGACCAAGCCCGCGGTGACCGTCTACGTGGCCGCTGACGGTTGCAGCGACGGCTTGGACGGATTCTGCCCACAGTTCGACGGCCTGAGCTGCGGGCCGAAGTGCACGGTACAGGCCGCTCTCGAGGCCGCCGGCCACGGGACGACGATCTCAATCGAAACCGGTGATTACGACGAGGATGGCACAACGGTGTTCGACAAACGCGTGCGCGTCGTTGCCCGCGACGGCACGGTGACCATCCACTGACGAGGGTGTCATGTGCTCCCATCAGAAACGTTGCGCAAGTCCGCTTGGGACGAAGCCCTGGAGAGGCGCCATGGTCTCGACATACAGAACGGCAGGTTTCCGTCGCCTGGTCTGCACAGTTTGCGTGGCCGCCCTGACCGCACCTTTGTCGGCCGTCACCTTCACGACCGACACGCTCATTGAACAAGGCGACACCACCTACGACGGTCAGGACATCGTTGTCGACGGCTGCACGCTCACGGTCAACGGGCCGCACCCCTTCAACAGTCTGCAGGTCGTCAATGGTGGCGTGGTGACACACTCGCCGAACACCGACACGCAACTGTACACACTGGACCTTACCATCGCCGGCGACGTGAGCATCGATGCCAGCAGCCGCATCGACACAAACGCAAGAGGCTACGCTCCTGCCGAGGGTCCTGGCGCGGGCGAGAGCGGTGACGCCCGGGGTGGTGGTGGCGGGTACGGCGGCGCGGGTGGTGACGGCGCCTACGGGGAGGCCGGCGGTTCGGCGTATGGGTCGCTGGAGGCGCCGATCGACATGGGCAGCGGTGGTGGCAATGGTGGCATCCGTCCCGGCGGAGCCGGTGGTGGTGCCGTTCGCCTGTCGGTCAACGGGACGCTTACCGTGGATGGGAGCCTCACGTCCGATGGCGATGACGGCACGAAGTGGGTGGATTCTGGCGGCGGCGGCTCGGGCGGCAGTATCTACGTCACCGTGGGAACTCTGACCGGCGGGGGACTGATCTCGGCCAATGGCGGGCAGTCGGGCGACATAGCCACCGGTATCGGCGGTGGTGGTGCTGGTGGGCGGATCGCCGTCTACTTCGACAACGACAGCTACTCGGGGCAGATGTCCGCCCACGGTGGGCTCGCGAAAGGCGGTCCGGGCGGCGCGGGCACCATCTATACGAAGTCTTCGAGCAAACCGTGGGGCGACCTGCGGATCGACAACAACGGAGTGGACGGAGCGGTCACGCCCGTATCGGCGCCGGAAGCGTTCGGCGCCTTGAGCGCTGCGAACTTCTCTCACGTGGAGTGGCTTGGTGTCACCTCGCTCACCATGGACGAGCTCGTGGCCAGCCACGACGCGACGCTGGACCTGACCGCAGCCCCGGACCTGGCGACGGGGCAGTTCAGCATCACGGAGAGCGCGGTCGTGCATGTCCCCCTGGCCGTGACGGCCGACGGTCTGGAGATGTCCCTGGGAGCACAGCTCAACCATCCGGCCGGGGAGGTGGTGCTGATGACTGTCGGCAGTGATCTCCACCTTGATGCGGGCACGTCGATCACCGCCGGGGTGGATCTGAGCGTGGCCGGGGACCTGACCATCGATGTTGGCGGAGCGATCTGTGCGGACGGCAAGGGCTACGCTCCTGCCGAGGGTCCCGGTGCGGGCGAGAGCGGTGACGCCCGGGGTGGTGGTGGCGGGTACGGCGGCGCGGGTG
>CAZGPT010000263.1:2163-2746 GCA_964527015.1 uncultured Mycobacterium sp.
CGGCGGGGGACTGATCTCGGCCAATGGCGGGCAGTCGGGCGACATAGCCACCGGTTGGGGTGGTGGCGGCGGCGGTGGGAGAATCGCCGTCCACACCTGGCGGCAACTGCTGGACGAGGCGCAGTTCGACGTCACCGGCGGCGTGGGAGCGAAGCACGGCGAGCCGGGAACCGTCTATTTCGGCTCGAACTGCTACGCGGACTGGTTCACCATCGACGGCGGGGGATGGCTCTGGAGCAGCGGCGACAAGTGGCACGTGGCCGGAGCCATCGGTCAGCCGGAGGCCGACCCCGACGGGCCGTCGACCGGTGGCGGCTTCGTGTTCACTGCGGGGTTCTGGACAGGCACCCGCGTTGCAGCCGACTTCGACGGAGACGGCGACGTGGACGAGGAGGATCACGCCGCCTTCGAGGGCTGCCTGGAGGGACCGGAGGGAACCCTGGGCACGGAATGCCAGAGCATGGATCTGGACGACGACGAGGACGTCGACCTGCGGGACTTTGCGTTTTTCCAGGCTTTCTATAGTGGCTAGTGTAGTGTCTCAGAAAAACGTTACGTTTCTCGATCGTGGCGAACGAGCGGT
>CAZGPT010000264.1:0-2732 GCA_964527015.1 uncultured Mycobacterium sp.
CCGACCGACTTCTTATAGGCGTACGCGGCGATCGTCGGCAGCTTGGCCAGCAACCGGATCGTCGACAAGTCGACCTGCTCGTGGTCCATCGGGTCCAGCGAGTCCTGGTAGTAGGCGCTCAGCGCGTTGACGGCACTGGAAACCACCGGCATCGGATGGGCGTTGCGGGGGAAGCCGTCGAAGAACCGCTTGAGGTCCTCATGCAACAGGGTGTGCCGCTGGATCTTGGCGGTGAATTCGGCGAGTTCCGCCGCGGTCGGCAGTTCCCCGTAAATCAGCAGGTAGCTGACCTCGATGAACGTTGACCGCTCGGCGAGCTGCTCGATCGGGTAGCCGCGGTAGCGCAGGATTCCGGCGTCGCCGTCGATATAGGTGATGGCGCTCTTCGTCGGAGCGGTGTTGACAAACCCCTGGTCGAAGGTGGTGTAGCCGGTCTTCGCCAGGAGTGAACCCAGCGCGATGCCGTCGGAGCCCTCGGTCGAGTGGACGATCTCCAGATCCAGCTCTCCACCGGGATACCGGAGGGAGGCGGTGTCGTCGGTTACGGCCACATCAACCCTTTCTTGCGCGGTCGACGGTGCCGGGCGGACCGTCATGGATCACGCTACTGTGCGCTCCAGTTGAAGGTAGTCGCTATCGCCCTGGACTGTCCGACGGGGTCCGCTCCTCGGAGCGCCACGGTTGCCAGAGACGGGTGCAGAGCGCGAACGTCTCTTCGATCCGGTCGCTGACGGAGCACGGGTCGCCCGGCTCGTCGCCCGGGCTGCCCAGCGCGATCGCCATCAGCACCGCCCAGGTGTCGAAGACGACACGGACGGCCGGATCGGTCACCGGTAAATCCATCCTGCGGGCCAGCGCCGCACCCGCTGCGTGGGTCGATCCGTCGGGCCGAAAGGTGAACGTCGCGAGGCTGAGCGTGGGGGTGGCGTTGACGATGCTCAGAAAACCACTGATGCGGTCGAAGGACATCGCACCCGGTTCGCCCCGTTGGGCGGCACGGAAAACCTCGGTGTGGGCACGGACCAGCGCCTCGTGCTCGGTGATGTCGTAGGGCTGGCGGGTCAGTGCCGCGGCCACCCGCTCAGAGGTCTCCTCCATCAGCGCACCGATGACGGCTTCCTTGTTCGGGAAGTAGCGGCTGAAGGTCCGCGGGGACACCTCCGAAGCGGCGGCGATCTGATCGACGGTGGTCTGCTCGTAGCCCTGCTGGGCACACAGCCGCGCCGCCACGTCCACCAGCGTCGCGCGGGTGCGCTTCTTTTTCAATTCCCGCAGCCCAACGGCTGACCCCCGGGTGCGTTCAGGCACAACCCGATCGTAGGTCGAAGGCGCCGGGGTTGGCCGCACGTTTACCCACGGACCTGTCGGCTACGGAGGTCGAACCGATCCCCGGCGGGCCTATGCTCGGGGTTCTCCAGGGCTGCTCAGGGCTGCAGCCGCTCCACACGGCCTTCGCTCACGCGAATCCGATTGTGAATCCGGTTCTCTCGACCCTGCCAGAATTCGACCACCTCGGGCGCGATGCGGTAACCACCCCAGTGCGCCGGCACCGGGATTTGCTCATCGTCGGCGAACCGCTCGGTTACCTCGGCGAGACCGGCCATCAGATCGGCACGGGAACCGATCGGGCGAGACTGCTCCGAGGCCCACGCGCCGAGTTGCGATCCTCGCGGGCGCCGGGCCCAGTACCGCGCGGTCTCCTCGGCGCTGACCTTGCTCACGGCGCCGCGGACGTGAACCTGACGGCTCAACCCGTACCACGGGAAGGTCACCGATGCGTACGGGGTGATCGCGAGGTCGGCGCCCTTGGCCGAGTCGTAATTACTGTAGAAAGTGATTCCGTCGGCGTCCGCGCTCTTGCACAACACGGTGCGGGTGGCCGGCCGGCCGGCCTCAACGGTTGCCAGCACCATTGCGTTGGGCTCGACGATCCCGGCCGCCTCTGCATCGTCGATCCACCTGTGCAACAACACAAGCCATCCTTCGGCAAGCCAGTCGACGTCGAGGTCGCGGCTGCCGTCCTTCTCCACCGACCCATACTCCAGCCGCATCCCGGCCAGCCGATGGGCGGGGACGGAGCCCTCTGGACCAGACACCCACTTACAGTACGCCGCCGGGTCGGGTGCCATCGAGGATGGCAGAATCCGCTGAATGAACGTGCTACCGGACGACTTCGTTGCGGGCCTCGAGGGTGTAGTGGCCTTCACCACCGAAATCGCCGAACCGGATCGCGACGGCGGAGCGCTGAGGTATCGCGGCGTCGACATCGAGGACCTGGTGCGGCGCCGGGTCACCTTCGGTGATGTGTGGGCGCTGCTGGTCGACGGCCGGTTCGGACTTGGCCTCGCACCTGCCGAACCGTTCCCGCTGCCGATCCACACCGGCGACGTCCGGGTGGATGTGCAAGCCGGTCTGGCGATGCTGGCCCCGATCTGGGGGTATCGGCCGCTACTCGACATCGACGATCAGACGGCCCGCGCTCAACTGGCCCGGGCCTCGGTGATGGCGTTGTCCTACGTCTCACAATCCGCCCGCGGTATCCACCGGCCCGCTGTGCCGCAACGGGTGATCGACGAATGCGCCACCGTCACAGAACGTTTCATGACCCGCTGGCACGGGGAACCGGATCCCCGCTACGTCGAGGCCATCGACGCCTACTGGGTTTCGGCCGCCGAACACGGGATGAACGCCTCGACCTTCACCGCCCGGGTGATCGCCTCCACCGGAGCGGA
>CAZGPT010000265.1:0-2731 GCA_964527015.1 uncultured Mycobacterium sp.
TCTGCGCGAACTGCAGAGCGTAGGACTGCGCCACATAGGGCAGCAGGCGGCGCTGGTGCACCAGGTAGTCCATGATCGGAACCTCGTGGTCCTCACCGGGAGCTTTGAACTGTGTGCGCAGCAGCCCGTACCGAACGGCAATGTCAAGTGCCACCCGGGCGGCCTGGGCGGCACTTCCGCCGACGGTGACCCGACCGCGGACCAAGGTTCCCAGCATCGTGAAGAATCGCCGGTTGTCGTTCTCGATGGGTGAGCTGTAGGTCCCGTCGGCAGCGACATCGGCGAACTTGTTCAGCAGGTTATCCCGCGGCACCCGCACCTGATCGAACATGATCCGGCCGTTGTCGACGCCCGGAAGCCCGCCTTTGTAGTCGCAGTCCGAGATGGTGACACCGGGCAGGTCGTTGCCCTGTTCATCCCGGATCGGAACCATGATGCAGTGCACGCCATGGTTCTCGCCCCGGGTGATCAACTGGGCGAAGACCGCTGCGACCGAGGCACTCTCGGCAGCACCGCCGATGTAGTCCTTGCGGGCGCTCGGCGTCGGGGAGTGGATGACGAACTCTTCGGTCTCCGACTCATAGGTGGCCGTGGTCTCGAGGTTCTGGACGTCGCTGCCGTGCCCGGTCTCGGTCATGGCGAAGCAGCCCAGTAGATCCAGAGTGATCAGTGGCCGGACGTATGCCTCGTGATGGCGTTCGGTGCCCAGGTTCTCCACCGCCCCGCCGAACAGCCCCCACAGCACTCCCGCCTTGACCATCAGCGACAGATCCGACATCGCCAGCATCTCGATCTTCGTGACCGCCGCACCGGCGTCGCCGGTTCCGCCGTGGTCCTTGCGGAAAGCGTCCTCGGCGGCGCCGGCGGCGGCGATGATCCGCAGTTGTTCATTGACCCGGGTACGGGCGACGGACTTAGTCGGGGTGAAGTGCGGTTGAAAAATCTCCAGCGACAGCTTCTCGCGGATCATCTTCTTCGTATCGCGCCAACGGCCGTCGAGTGCCCGCCGCAGGTGTTCGCTGGTGGTGGTCATACCCTTTGATAGCTCAACACGTCGTGAAGCACCGACCTTTCGGATCAACCGGTAATACTCAGCGTTCAGGCTGATGTTGTCCGGGTGACCTCGATTTTGAACCCGAACAAGTCGAGGCTGTGCGGCAGCGACTTCGCGGGGTCAAGGCGTGCTCCGCTGGCCGACAACGTTCCGGCGCTGATCAGGTTCGCCATCACCGCCTGGCCTAAAAACACCGACAGGCCGTAGCCGGGGCAGCCCTGAGGACCATGGCTCATGAAGTTGTAGGACCAGTCATCGCCTGCCGTGCCGGTGGCCCACTCGCCGGGGGAGAAGCGGTCGGCGTAGGGGATGCGCTCCCGGTTGCGGTGGTTGAACACGTTGTAGATGAGCACCTGATGGCCCTCGGGAAGCACGGCACCGCTGGGGAATTCGACGTCGCGAATCGCGACCCGGGCGAACAAGCCGGTGGTGGGCCACAGCCGCATGGCCTCCAGAAGGCAACCGGCCAGGTATTTCAGCGACGCGACGCCCTTGGGGGTGCCGATATCGGCCGCCGCGATCTCCGTGCGCACCTCGGCCTGCTGTTCCGGGTGGGTGGCCAGAGCGGCCAGCGCCCGCAGTGTGTTGGCCGCCAGCGTGTCTCCCATGGCGAAGAGCCAATGGATCACCTGTCCTGCAGCGCCACCGGGAGGGGCGGGAGTCTTGGCGATCTCCGCGGCCAGGCTGCCGGGCTCCGCTTTGGCCAGGTGGCCCTCGATGATCTCGATCAGCTCCGGATATTGCTCGCCGGGTTCACCGGGCATCTTGTTGCCCTGAGACATCAGCTCACCCAGGACGTCCATTAGCCGGGTGTCGTCGGCCGCGTGGTCGCCGAACACGACGCGACGCGTCATCCGCTGGAACGCCTTGTCGATCGTGTGATAGTCGACCGGGCGGCCGACCAGTTCCTCCGCGGTCTCCGCCGCGACTTTCACGAACGACTTGGCAAGACGGTGCAGCGGCTTGCCCGGCTCCAGGACGGCGTCGGCGAACTGCCGACGCTGAGCCCACAGGTCACCCCTGGAGATCGTCAGCGCGTCGGGCTGAAAGGCGGACATCCCCTTCAGCTTCGCCTCCGGGTCGGAGGCGAACGGGTCCGGGGAACCGCCGAGGACGAACTTGAGATCGTCGGGGTGGTGGACCAGAAGTGCCTCGTCTTTGGCGACGCGCACGAAGAACGGTCCTGGTCCGTGGCTCCTCACCAGCTCTTCGACGAGTTGGTAGCCCAGATGGTCCGTGCCGATGCGGGACGCTACTTTGGTGGGGATCTCCCTCTTGTTGAACAGCCCCTGGATAACGTTGGGCAAACCGATCTCAGCAGTGAATCGGATGCCCTCAAGGGTGGAAGCGTGCGGGAATTCCGCGGTCATAGACGGATCAACCCCAGGGCATGTAGGCGCGGACGGTGTCGGCAAGCTGCACGATGCGATTCGGCTTGTCCGGTGCGGGTGCACCCAGCTTGGGCCACGGCGCGAACAGCCGGTCGACACCCTCAAGTGCCGGCTCCAGTTCCGGATAGTGGCGCAGCACGACATCCTTCATCGACGTGTGGTTGACCCAGTCGAAGCCGACCTGGGTGTACACCTCTGGACGGAAGTCGTTGGTGAAGAACCGGTCGGACTTCAGCCGCCTCGAGGCCATCAGGATGAAGACCCGGAAGGCGGTGTCGGAGAATCC
>CAZGPT010000266.1:0-2727 GCA_964527015.1 uncultured Mycobacterium sp.
CGACACGATGTCGGACAGCACCAGGCCCCTATCAAGTGCGAAGAGCCAACAATGGCGGGGTGATTCAACGAGAGCAGTCTCCGGAAACACCGGGACGGGTCAGTCCTTCTCCAGCTCGGCCTCGGCCAGCAGCCGCTTGAGGCGGGTGTTCTGCTCGCGCAACTCCTTGAGCTCGCGGGCGGCGTTGAGGTCCATCCCGCCGTAGGCGCAGCGCCAGTTGTACAGCGTCGCCGCCGAGACCTCCAGCTCCGCGGCGATCTCCTCGTTGGTCTTACCCGCCGCGGCGAGCTCGTCCGCCCGGCGCAACTTGCGCACCACGTCCTCCGCCGAATGCTTCTTACGGCCAGCCATGTGACTCATCGCCCCTTCCGGCCCGTCCACGGGCCACAGGACTCTAAAACAAGGTGGACTCATTCACGGGGAACACGTCACCTTCCGCGGCGGATGGTCCAACACAAGCTGACCGGATCTAGCTTAGGGACCGGCGAGGGTTGTTACGGTTGCACCGGTCCACGCTGCGGTAGTCCAAGCCCCAAATATTCAAGACTCGGACGCGACAGAATGGAGAGGTGCCTTGGAATCAAGGTTTCGTAAGACGATTGCCCTGCTAAAACGTCCACGCTTCACGCGAGCGGTCCTACTGTACGGAGTCGCAGCATCGGTTGAGCATGCCTACGCAGTCGGCTTTTGCGAGCCTAGAACGCTCCTAGACGCTGGAGCGAACAAGGGCCAGTTCAGCCTACTGTTTCGCGAGGTGCGACCGGAGTCGCTGATAATCGCGTTCGAGCCGCTTCCTCAGGCTGCAGACACCTTCGATCGAATGTTCGCTGAAGACGAACTTTCCCATCTCCAGCGTGTAGCTTTGGCTGGCGCGGGCGGGTCGGCAGTGCTCCACGTAGCTGACCGCGCCGACAGCTCATCACTGTTGACGCTTGGCCAAGGCCAGGAGCGTGCGTTTGGCGTACGCGAGTCAATCGCGATTGAAGTGCCAACTAGGCGACTCGATGATTGCGTAGATTTCTCGATGCTCCCTCACCCGATCCTGCTCAAGGTCGACGTCCAGGGCGGCGAAATTGGAGTATTCAACGGCTGCGGTCAGCTCGCAGAGATTGACTTTATCTATGTAGAACTTAGCTTTGTGGAGCTCTACGTTGGGCAGCCGCTCTTTGAAGATGTTACGCATTATCTCAATGCAAGGGGATTCAGGATCATCGGCATCTTTAATCAGGTCGTAACCGCTGAATTTGGACCAACTCAGGTAGACGTTCTCTTCGGTCGTGGCCTGACCAAAACCGGTTGAAATGTGGCCCTCGAGAGCTCGCTGAAGCCTTGGGTGCCTAGCCTCGATTTTTCATAGGGGTGCTTCGCGGGGGATCTGAGCCTGGAAAGCCGTTGTCTGCTGGCTGTTTTGGTCTGAGGACGTGTTCGCCCCGCCCGTGTCGCCGGGGTGGGCGGGCGTTCCTGGGGCCGGGGTCTTTCGGGTTGGTCGTGGTCAGGGGTGGTTTGGCGGTCAGGGGAAGGCGGCTCGCAGGCGCTGCCAAGCGGTCGCGATCTCTGCGGCCCAGCGCCAGGTGGCGTCGATGCGCAGCCGGAGTTGGCGGGCGCCTCGGGTGATGCGGGCCGCGACGTGCAGGACCCGGTAGCGGAAGGCGCCGATCTCGCAACGGGCCAAATCGGGAGCGCCGGTGAAACCGATCAGTTGGGCCCAGGCCACCAGATCAGCGGCGGCCAGGACGATCTCCAGCCAGGCAGCATTGGACTGAAAATCGTGGCAGGGCAGGTTGGCCAGGCCGGCGGCTTTGGCCTGGCGGATACGATCCTCGACGCGGGCGTGCTGGCGATGGCGCAGTTCCAGACCGGCCAACTGCCCGGGCACCGCACCGGGGGCGGTGTCGGTGATGAACGCGGTCATGCGCATGCCGTCGATATCGGTGAACCGCAGCTGCGCACCTGGATGGGGCCTCTCTTTACGCAGGACCAGCCGGGTCCCGGACGGCCAGGTCGACAGGTTGACCAGTCCGGTGGCCTCGGCCACCCACGCCCCGTCACGGATCCCGCCGCCGGCGTCGATGGCCGGGTACCAGCCATCGGCGAGGTTGAGGGTGTCCACGGCGTCCCAGACGCGGACATCGACGGGAAACCCGAAGGAGAACCCGACCCCGCGATCACGGCAGGCCTGGGCGAACTTATGGGTGGCCCCGGCGGAATCCGAGCGCACCACCACCGCCGGAGCGCCTTCGACGCCGGGGTTGGGACGCCAATCGGCTGGCAGCGAGGCCAGCGCCTGGTCGAGGACCGTAATGTGGTCGTCGGCGGTGTTGGACCCGGCGTTGCCTTTGCGTAGCAACCCGGCCAAAGCTTCACCGCCGGCGATCTCCGGGCGATCCAGAAACGCCAGCAACGGGTGGTGGCCGAAGGACTTCTTCCACGTCGGTGCCGCTTGGGCCTTGTTGTCGGAATGGTCGATGACCAGCGTGGCGTCGACGTCGATGTAGAGCGGCTGACCAGCCGGGGGTGCTGCTCCGGCAGCCCAGGCCGCCTCCCGGGCAGCGGCGCGGGCGGCGCGAACCTTGGGCAGGTGTGCGGCGTCGATACGCTCGTCGACCAGCCGCCACATCGTCGTCGTGGAGGCCTTGGCCCCGAACACGTGCTCGCGGTCCCCGCAGAGCTGCCCGACTCCGTCGATGCAGTCCGCCCCGTCGGCCACCGCCGCGGCCAGATCGGCGA
>CAZGPT010000267.1:0-2712 GCA_964527015.1 uncultured Mycobacterium sp.
GGTAACGGTAGCCTCGTCTGCTATGCCCCGTTCGTTCGACATGGCCACCGAATACGAGGGGACTTCTGCTCAGGTCTACGCCGCCTTCCGCGAGAAGCAGTACTGGCTTGCCCGACTGGCCGCATCCGGCGCCGACGACGCGACCCTGGAAGCCTTCCGGGTCGGCGACGACGGCGGCGTCGACGTGGTGACCACCCAGGTACTGCGGGCCACTCGGCTACCGGGCATCGTCCATCAGTTCCATCACGGCGATTTGGAGATTCGGCGGGCGGAGACTTGGAGCGGACTGGCTGACGGCGGGTCGGCGGCCAGTATCGCGGGTTCGATAGTCCGGGCGCCGGTCGTCCTCGACGGCAGCGCACTCCTGAGTCCACTCGATGAGCGGGCGGTACTGACCTTCCAGGCGACCGTCGAGGTTCGAATCCCGTTGGTCGGCGGCAAAATGGAGAAGTTCATCGGCACCCAGTTGGTGAACCTGCTGACCAGCGAGCGGCAGTTCACCACGCAATGGATTGCCGAGAACCTCTGAATGTCCCGACGCATGATCTACGACGTCGACGTCGTCATCCCGGCTGCCGCGATGTACCGGCACTTCACCACCGTCGAATACTGGAACGATCTGGTGGACTTCTACCGGGAGAACGCCGCCCGAACCGAGATCGCGAACTTCCGCACCGATGACACCGGTACCGATATCGCGTTCTCCCACATTCTGTCCGCCGACGATCTCCCGGCGGTCGCCCGGTCGGTGATCAGGGGCCAGTTCGTCATCACCCGCGAACAACATTTCGAGCCTTTCCACGCCGTCGCCAACGAGGCCCGCGGCCGCTACAGTGCCCGGATTCCGGCGCCGGTCGAGGTCACCGGCGACTATGTGCTGCAGGACACCGGCCAGGGCAGCCGGATGCGGATGGAGACGCTGTGTCAGGCGCGGGTTCCCGTCATCGGCGGGCAGATCGAACAGTTGCTGATGAACGGTCTGCAGACCCTTTTCAGCAGGGAGGGCGAGTTCACCGCGGACTGGGTCGCCCGCCATCGGTAGGCCGCAGCGCCCCGTAGGGATACCGACGCGGGGTACCACCGGAACCAACCGGCTACGCCGCGCCGATCGCTGGATGATGCACTCACCCCGGGTGCGGGCGGCTCTTGAGACGGCCCACGAACCGGTGGTGGTCGACCTTGGTTACGGCGCGCGGCCGGTCACCACGCTCGAGCTTGCGACCCGACTGCGCTCGGTGCGCCACGATATCCGGGTCATCGGTCTGGAAATCGATCCCGAGCGGGTCGCGGCGGCCCGTGCCGTTGGCGACCCCGCGGTGGAGTTTGCGCTCGGCGGTTTCGAACTGGCCGGCCGCAAGCCGGTCCTCGTGCGGGCATTCAACGTGCTGCGTCAATACCGCGAGGAGGCGGTGGCCGACGCCTGGAACACCATGCGTTCGAATCTGGATCCGCACGGGCTGATCATCGACGGCACCTGTGATGAGCTGGGCCGGCGCGGCAGCTGGGTGCTGCTCGATCACGCGGGTCCGGTGAGCCTGACCCTGGCATGCGACCCGCGGACCATTGCCCGACCCTCAGACCTCGCCGAGCGGCTGCCGAAAATCCTGATCCACCACAATGTTCCGGGCCAGCCGATCAATGCCCTGCTAACAGCTGCCGACCGCGCGTGGGCGGTAGCCGCCGGCCAGTCGGTGTTCGGGGCGCGAACCCGATGGCGGGCGATGCTCACCCTGCTGACCGCGGACGGGATACCGGTGCAGCCGCAGCGACGCAGCCCGCGCGACGGGGTGCTCACCGTGCCCTGGGACGCCGTGGCACCGCTCTGAACTCCCCACCTGCCGCGGCTACCCTGAAAGGCATGCGGATCGCACTGGCGCAGATCCTGTCCGGAACCGATCCGGCCGCGAACCTGCAGGTGGTGGCGGACTACACCCGCCGGGCTGCTGCCGGTGGCGCCCGGCTGGTGGTGTTCCCGGAGGCCACCATGTGCCGGCTCGGGGTTCCACTCGGCGTGATCGCCGAGCCGCTGGACGGCCGGTGGGCCGACGGCGTTCGCGGGATCGCCGCGGCGGCGGGGGTCACGGTGCTGGCCGGGATGTTCACCCCGGCGCCGGACGGCCGCGTCACCAACACGCTGCTGGCTACCGGCGGCGGGGTGGAGGCCGGTTACGACAAGATCCATCTGTACGACGCATTCGGCTGCACCGAGTCCGCCACCGTGGCACCCGGACGTGAGCCGGTGGTGATCACGGTGGACGGCGTCGGGGTCGGGTTGACGCTGTGCTACGACATCCGGTTTCCCTATCTCTTCACCGAACTGGCCGACCGCGGCGCATCTGTGATCGCGGTGAGCGCCTCCTGGGGTGCCGGGCCGGGGAAACTCGACCAGTGGACCCTGTTGGCCCGGGCCAGAGCGATGGATTCTGCCTGTTTCGTCGCCGCGGCAGGTCAGGCCTACCCGGGACCCGGGCCGGCGTCGAAGGCCCCGACCGGGGTGGGCGGCAGCCTGGTGGCGTCGCCGACCGGCGCGGTGCTCGACAGCGCCGGAGCGGACCCGGAGCTGGTGATCTGCGATCTCGACCTCGACACCGTGGCCGCGGTTCGCGACACCGTCGGCGTACTGCGCAATCGCTTTAATCTCCGCTCAGATTCGTAGGGCACAATCGCCCCGGTGACGCTCCCGCCGCAGGGCCCGCCGCCGGACCCGCCGCC
>CAZGPT010000268.1:0-1201 GCA_964527015.1 uncultured Mycobacterium sp.
CCGTCCCGGTCGCGTTCGCCTCCGCCCGCACCGGAGACGGCCCGCGGGCCGCCGCCGCGACCGCGGCACTGGCGCAGACCCCGGCCGTCGCCCAGACTCCGGCCCTCGCGTCCACCGACGCCGCTCCGGCCGAGCAGGCTCCGGCTGAGGTCGCCTCGGCCGAGGCGACCGCCACCGAAGCGGTCGCGGCTGAAGAGGCTTCGGCTGATGTGGCGTCGACTGATGTGGCGTCGGCTGACGTGGTGTCGGCTGATGTTGCTGCGGAGCCGGTCCCGGCTGAGGCGGTGGCCGGGGTGGTCCCGGTGGAGGTGTCCGTGCCGGCCGAAGTCAGCGGTGCCCAGCCCGGCCGGATGGCCCGGAGCGCCCGGATGGCGACACCGGCCGCGGCGAGTGCGGTGACCGCACCGGCGCAACAGACCGCCGTCGAGGTCAGCGCTCCCACCAGCAATGCCGAGGCGCGCAGCACGGCCAGGGCGGCCCGCGGTGCGGTGGGCACCAGCGCCAAGCAGGGGCGCTCCACGGCGAAGGCGGGTGCCGGTTCGACGCGCTGAGGCACTGCGCTCAGGTTCGGCTAAGATTCCTCGGCATCGACTTGCTGAGGAGTCACTGAGGAGTCAACCGTGAGCCATTCCTATCGTCCGCTACTGGTCCCCGCCGTCGCCATGGCCACCGCGGGTGCGGTCGCCCTGGCTCCCGCCGTGGTCGCCCCGCCGGCTGTGACCGTCGCCTCGGCCCAGATCCCGGTGGTCCAGGTCCACGAGGTTCAACTGGCCGGTATCGGTCAGGACATCTACGAGGCGATCTCGGCCTGGGTGCAGTACGGCGTCGAGGTAGTCCAGTACGGCGTCAGCCTGATCCCGTTCATCGGCGGTGGCCTGAGTGAGCAGATCGAGATCATCTACTTCGACACTTTCCAGCCGGCGGTCCAGGAGACGGTCGATTTCCTGGCTGCGGTGGTGCAGGACCCGTTCAATCTGATCGGCGAAACCACCAGCTATCTGAACCAGCTCTACGGCTTGGCCTACAACTTCGTGGCATCGGAACTCGCGTTCTTCGGCTTCCCCCCTCTGCCGCCGATCCCGCCGCGGGCCGCTTCGGTGTCGCCGATGGCGGGCCTGGCCACCATCGGCCGGACGGCGCCCCCTGCCGCCGCCACCGTCGTCGAGGACGTCGCTGCGGAGTTCGGTGCCGGCGAGGTCGT
>CAZGPT010000268.1:1301-2682 GCA_964527015.1 uncultured Mycobacterium sp.
CCGAGGCCGTGTCTGCAGCCGAGGTCGAGGCTGTGGTCGAGGCTGAGTCTGCAGTCGAGTTCGTGGCGGTGCCGGAGCCGGCCGAGACGCCGATGACGGCATCTCAGGTCGAGGCCGACGCAGTGTCGGAGATCGCTGCGCCCCTGGTGGAGCCGGTCGTCGGGGACATCGCCGCGCCCGGGAAGCTCGACGCCCTTGATGCTGTTGTGGATCGGCCGACCCGTGCCGCCCGCGGGGAAGGCCGTAGCTCCGGCAAGCCGGTCCGTGTGGGCCGGGCCGCTGCCGAGTGACCTCCGCAAGAGGGCTGATGCCGGTGGCCGCTGCGGCGACCGCCGGGTTGGTGGCGCTGGCGACGCCGGGCCCCGAAACGTCGCGGGCGGCGCCGGTCGACCTTGCGGTGCCGACGGTGCATATCGAGGCGGTGCAGTTGACCGGTATCGGTCAGGACATCTATGAGGCCATCACCCCGTACGTGCAGTACGTGGTGGGTGGGGTGTCCTATCTGATCAACTTCATTCCACTGCTCGGCGGCCCGGTTGCCGCCCAGATCAACATCAACTACTTCCAGGGTGTGCAACCGCTCGTCGAGGCGACGGTCGATTACCTGGCTGCGGTGGTCCAAGATCCGTTCGACTTCATCGCGGCCACCAGCGCCTACGGCGGTCAACTGTATGGCATCGCCTACAACTGGGTCGACGCCGAACTGCGGTTCCTCGGGCTGCCTCGACTGTCGCCGCTGACGGAGGAGAACGTGCCATCGGCGGGCGGGGCGCTGGCCGCCCGGAGCGCTGCGGCCCCGCCGCCGGCGGCGGCGGTACCGGCCCGCACCGAGGTGGCGGGGTCGATCGCCGATATCGCGCCGATCACCGTTCCCCGTACCGTCGTGGATGCTCCGCGTGAGCGGCCGCGCAACCGAACCGGCGTCCGGAGCCTGCGCGAACGGCCCCGCGCGGTCGTTGCGGAGGTTCCGGCCGCTGCGGCCGACCGGACCGGCTCAGCCGGGCAGCGCTCCACCGCGAGGGCGGCCCGCGCGAGGGCTTAGCCCGTCCCCGCGCGCGACCGAACCCGGCCAGGAACGACAGAGGCGAGAGAACAGTGTCCGTCGGCGACATCAATCTGGTCCTGGCCTTGGGTGGATTGCTCGCCGGGCTTCTGGTTGGACTCACCGGCATGGGCGGCGCGGTCATCGTCACCCCCATGCTGGTGTTGGTCTTCGGTGTGCCGCCCGCGGCGGCGATCTCCTCGGATCTGGTCGCCGCGGCGGCGACGAAACCCGTCGGCGCGTGGGTGCATATTCGCGCCGGGACCGTGCATTGGAAACTGGTCGGCTGGATCTCAGCAGGATCGGTTCCCGGGGTGCTGATCGGCACCGCAATATTTT
>CAZGPT010000269.1:0-2671 GCA_964527015.1 uncultured Mycobacterium sp.
GTTGATCCCCGGGCGGTCACCTCACGCCGCGCCGGACGGACGCAGCGCCGCCCGCGGTGCGAGGAACCCCGGCCCCAGCAGGTGGCGACGTCTATCGGCGCGCCGGTTGATCCGGACCCCGGCGATATTCAACTCGACGATCCACATCGGAAACCTCCGTCCTGCGACGTCGACGACTCCATAACTATGGTTATCACCATAGAGGCGGTCCGCTTCGAGGGCAAAGCGAACGAGCGTGGGGTGCGTTACAGCTTGATCACACAGTGATTCGGGCCGCTTGTATGATCCACGCCATAGAAAGCGGGCGGCAGCGGGCAGCAGCGGAACCGGAGGCGAACCATGGTGGTGATCACGTCCATCGACGGGGCGCAGGCCCTGCTGGGCCGGGAACTCGGGGTCAGCGACTGGCTGACTATCGACCAGCAGCGCATCAACGACTTCGCCGAGGTCACCGGCGACCATCAGTGGATCCACGTCGACGTCGAGCGGGCCCAGGCGGAAAGCCCGTATCGAACCCCCATCGCGCACGGATTTCTCACTCTGTCGTTGATCCCGGCGCTGAGCAAGGGCAACTTCCGCGTCGAGAACGCCAAACTGGCCATCAACTACGGCCTCAACAAGGTCCGGTTCCTCTCGGCGGTCCCGGTCGACAGCCGCATCAGGGTCCGATCCGAATTGGCCGATGCCGTCCGGGTCGACGACGCGACGGTCAACGTGACCGTCAAGCACATCGTCGAGATCGACGGGGTGGACAAACCGGCCGCCGTCGCCGAGATGATCGTCCGGGTGGTCTTCTGAACTGACCCCCTCCCCCTGGCGCCCGACCGCGCGGAAGGGGGGCGGATCAGGCTTTCGGGGTGTAGCCGAACGGCAGCAGCACGCTCTTGAGTTCGACATAGGCCTCGATGCCCTCGGGCCCGTTCTCCCGGCCAACCCCGGAGTTCTTGTAGCCGCCGAACGGCGCACCCGGATCGAAGGCGTACATGTTCACCGCGTAGGTGCCGGTGCGGATCTTCGAGGCGATCTCGATGGCCTTGTCGAAGTCGGTGGTCCACACGCTGCCGGCCAGTCCGTAGGCCGATTCGTTGGCGATCCGCACCGCGTCCTGCTCGGTGTCATACGGGATGACCGCCAGCACCGGGCCGAAGATCTCCTCCTGGGCGATTGTCATGGAGTTGTCGACATCGGCGAACACCGTCGGCTCGACGAAGTAACCGCGGTCCAGGCCCTCCGGCCGGCCGCCGCCGGTGACCAGTCGGGCGCCCTCCCGCTGACCCTCCTTGATGTAGGCTTCGACGCGCTCGCGCTGCTTTTCGCTGATCAGCGGGCCTATCACCGCACCCGGATCATCCGGCATGCCGACCGGCATCGCGGCGACGGCCGCGCCGATCTTGCCGACGATCTCCTCGTAGCGCGACCGCGGTGCCAGGATGCGGGTCTGCGCAATGCAGGCCTGCCCGCTGTTCAGCAGCCCGGAGAACAGCAGCATGCCCAGGGTGGAGTCCAGTTCGGCGTCCTCAAGGATGATGGCCGCGGACTTGCCGCCCAGTTCCAGGGTGCAGGGCTTGAGCTTCTCGGCGGCCAGCCGGCCGACTTCCCTGCCCACCTCCGAACTGCCGGTGAAGGTGTACTTGTCCACATCGGGATTGGCGGTCAGCGCCCGCCCGGTCTCGGCACCCCCGGGCACCACCGACAGCACCCCCTCGGGCAACCCGGCCTCGGCGAACACCTCGGCGAGAGCGTTGACGCTCAGCGGTGTCTCCGCGGCCGGTTTGAGCACCATGGTGCAGCCGGCCAGCAGGGCCGGCCCGAGCTTGTTGCAGGCCAGGAACATCGGCACATTCCACGCGGCCACCGCCCCCACCACGCCGATCGGTTCGCGCAGCACCAGGGTCTGCCCGTAGATCCCGTCCCGGACATCGGTCCAGGTGAACTTGTCCGCGGCGGTGGAGTAGTACTGCAGCCCGGACACCGCGGCGCCGTACTGCACCATGTCGACGATCATCGCCGGCTGGCCGGTCTCGGATTTGAGCAGAAATTTGAACAGGTCCGCGCGATCCTCGATCAGCTTGACCGCATTGGCGATCACGGCCTGGCGCTCCTGCGGCGTCATCCGCGGCCAGGGGCCCTCGTCGAAGGCCCTTCGGGCGGCCGCGCAGGCCGCATCCACATCGGCGGCCGCCGCCAGCGGGACTTTGCCGACGTACTCGCCGGTGGCCGGGGAGCGCACCTCGATGACATCGGAGGTCGACGGCTCGACCCACCTGCCACCGATGAACAGCTTGTCGAATTCGGTCTGATAGGCGGTCTGCGTCATAGGCGTCACACTACCGATCCGCACCGCGCGAGAACAGGTGTCAATCTTTGGCGAGCACCAGCACCAGGTTGCTCACCAGCAACTCCCGCACACCGGGTACCGATAGCAACCACCACGCCCATCGTGGGTGGTAGCGGGGGAAAGCGGCCAGCAGCGCACCGGTACCGGCGGCCCAGCGCAGACCATCGGCGGCCGAGACGTCGAATAACGACGACCCGTAGTCATTCTTCGGCCGATGGCCGTGGCGCCGGGTGTACCGGGCCGCTGCCCGGGCCCCGCCGAGGTAATGCCACAGCATCCCGGTCTCGTGGCCGCCGAACGGTCCCAGCCACACCGTGTAGGACAGGATCGCCA
>CAZGPT010000270.1:0-2643 GCA_964527015.1 uncultured Mycobacterium sp.
TCAACGCAGTGCGTCGAGCACCAGTCAACGCAGTGCGTCGAGCACCGCCTCCGCGTACCGGGGCCGGCAGACAAGCAGATCGGGCAGGAGCGGGTCGGGCTGGTTGTAGCGCAGCGGTGTGCCGTCGATGCGCGAGGTGTGCAGTCCGGCCGCCCGGGCCACCGCCACCGGCGCGGCCGAGTCCCATTCGTACTGACCGCCGGCATGCACATAGATCTCAGCGCGGCCCTGCACCACCGCGGCGACCTTCGCGCCGGCCGAACCCATCGCGATCAGCTCTGCGCCCACCGCATCACCTACCCGGACCGCCACGGCCGGGGGCCGGGTGCGGGAGACCACGATCCGCGGTGTCGGCGGCGGTGCGGGTAGCGCCGGAACAGTCGGGGTGGCCAGGGTGATACCGCGGGCGGGCAGCGCGACCGCCCCGGCGACCAGATCGCCGCCCGACCACAGCGCGACGTGCACCGCCCAGTCATCCCGTCCGGGTTCGGCGAACTCGCGGGTCCCGTCGAGCGGGTCGACGATCCACACCCGTGGCGAGTGCAGCCGGACCCGGTCGTCGGCGCCTTCTTCCGACAGCACCGCGTCGCCCGGCCTGGCGCGGGCCAACTCTGACATCAGGAACTCGTGCGAGCGCCTGTCGCCCTCGGCTTTGCGCTCCGCCGGAGGGGCGTCGGCGAGTTCGTCGCGCACCGCGAGCAGCAACCGCCCGGCATCGTCAGCCAGCCGGGCCGCGAGCTCGTGATCGTTCACGACCGGAACTCCAGCAGCTCGATCACCTGCCGGGCGAGTCCGGCCGGACCGCGCTCCGGCGTCAGCCTCAGGTCGGGATTCTTCGGCCGCTGATACGGGCTGTCGATACCGGTGAAATGGGTGATCTCACCCCGGCGGGCCTTGGCGTAGAGCCCCTTGGGGTCACGGCGCTCGCAGTCCGACAGCGGCGTGTCGACGAACACCTCCAGGAACTCGATACCCGCATCGGCGTGTACCTCGCGCGCACGGGCGCGGTGCTCCTCCAGCGGACTGATCGCCGGTACCAGGACCGTCAGCCCGGCATCGGCCATCAGGGTGGCGACGTGGGCCAGCCGGCGCAGATTCTCGGCGCGGTCGGCCATGGAGAAACCCAGGTCGGCATTGAGGCCGTGGCGCAGATTGTCACCGTCGAGGATGTAGGCGGGGCTGCCGTGTTCGAGCAGCATCTGCTCGGCCAGGACGGCGATCGAGGACTTTCCCGAACCGGACAGGCCGGTGAACCAGACGGTGCGTCCCTTGGTCAGCCGGTCGTCGACCAGGGACTGGTGCCGCACGGTGTTCGGCGTGGAGCCGCGGCTGGCCACCGGCACGGTGTCGCGCACCATCCCGGCCGCGATGGTGACGTTGGTCTCCGGGTCGATCAGGATGAACGACCCGGTGGCCGGGTTGCGGGTGTACTCGTCAAGTAGCAGCGGCACCTGGGTCCGCAGGGTCACCCGGCCGAGCTCGTTGATCTTCAGAGCGGTGGCGGCCTTGTCGCGGTGCAGGGTGTTGACGTCCAGGCGGTAATCCAGCGCGGTGACCCGGGCCCGGGTGGTTCGGGTGGTGTGTTTGATGACGTAGTCGCGCCCCGGTTCGAGCACCGCGGTGTCGGCCATCCAGCACACTGTGGCGTCGAACTCGGTGGTGACCTCCGGCTGGTTCTGCGGCCGGACCAGCATGTCACCGCGGGAGACGTCGATATCGTCGGCCAGCGTGACGGAGACCGCCATCGGCGGAAAGGCCTCGGCCACCGTACCCTGGGGCCCCTCGATCGCGGCGATGCGGCTGGTCTTGCCGCCGGGCAGCACCACCACCTCATCGCCGGGGCGCACGATGCCGCTGGCGACCGTACCGGCATAGCTGCGGTGATCGGCATGTTCACGGATCTGCGGACGGATGACGTACTGGACGGGGAAGCGGGCGTCGACGAGGTTGCGATCACCGGCGACGTAGACGCCTTCGAGATGGCTCAACAACGGGGGCCCCTCGTACCAGGGGGTGCGAGCGGACTTGGTCACCACGTTGTCGCCGTCCAGCGCCGACATCGGGATGGTGGTCACGTCATGGATGTCCAACCGGGTGGCGAAGGCGTGGAATTCGTCCCGGATCCACTCGAAGCGCTCACGGTCCCAGCCGATCAGATCCATCTTGTTGACCGCCAGCACGATGTGCTGGACCCCGAGCAGAGAGGCGAGGAACGCGTGCCGGCGGGACTGTTCGAGCAGGCCGTTGCGCGCGTCGACGAGCACGATGACCAGATGCGCGGTAGAGGCGCCGGTGACCATGTTGCGCGTGTACTGGATGTGCCCGGGGGTGTCGGCGATGATGAACTTGCGCCTGGCCGTGGCGAAGTAGCGGTAGGCCACGTCGATGGTGATGCCCTGCTCGCGTTCCGAGCGCAGCCCGTCGGTCACGAGCGCCAGGTCGGTGTAGTCGTTGCCGCGCTCCCGCGAGGTGCGTTCCACGGCCGCCAGCTGGTCCTCCATGACGGCCTTGGAGTCGTACAGCAGCCGGCCGATCAGGGTGGACTTGCCGTCATCGACGGAGCCGGCGGTGGCGATCCGCAGGAGGGTTCCGGAGGGCTGGAGCGGAGCGACCTGGGAAAATGGTCCGGAGGGCTGGAGCGGA
>CAZGPT010000271.1:0-2618 GCA_964527015.1 uncultured Mycobacterium sp.
CGGGCGGCCAGCAGCAGGTTCTGCACGCTGGGGTAGATGGACCCGAAGAACGAGGACTCGCCCACGAACGGCGACGGCAGATACGGCGCACGCATCCCGCGCAGGCACGGCACGACGAGAACCGGGATCTCGCTGAAATGGTCGACCTGCCACTGCACCGCCCGCAGGATCTTGGTCATCGACTCATCGCCGGCCGAGACCCGTTTGCCGATCGCACTGTAGGGCAGCCACGCCTGCCGATATCGCTTGGCCAGCTGGTCCTTCACCCGTTGATCCTTGACGACGAGGAACTCCCAGTTCTGCCCGTTTGATCCGGTGGGGGCTCGCAAAGCCAGTTCGATGCACTTCAGCACGACGGCGTCGTCCACCGGGTCGGGCCGCACCCGGCGCACGGCCCGCTGGGTCATCATGGCCTCGAGCAGCGGCATGTCGAGCTGCGCGATGGCGTCGTCGGCGGAGGGGATCGGTTTCGGAGTGCTCATGGGGCTCCAGCCTACGGCGCAGGCCGGTGGCGTTTCTGGGTTACTGGGCGTAGCGCAGCAAGGCGGTGATAGGCGCCCCACCGGGCAGTCGGTCGGACGGCAGCGCGATGACCCGACCGCCGTGGCTCACCACCAGCCGGGCCAATTCCTCGGCCAGAACGGGTCCGTCCGTTTCCAGAGTCAGCGAGCCGTCGTCACCGATGATGCCGCGCGCGTCATAGTCGCGGCCGAGGATCAACGTGGCGATCGCGCTGTTGGTGGCCGCCTTGGCGATATCGGACAAGTCTGTACTGGCACGCCGTTGTCCGCGCCGTTCGTCCACCAAATCGGCAAGGGCACCATCGGTTTCCGCGAGGTGGTTGACGAGCACCGGCCGGACTGCTTCGGCGACCTCGGTGAGGCTCCATTTGTCCGGACTGGCCTCTACACCCTCTGCAAGCAGGGTCGGAGCACTGCACACCTGGCGGAAGATCGAGTTGATCGGTTGGGTGGCTATCAGCACCAGCGGGCGTTCATCGCCGCGCAGCATGGGCATCAGCGCATCGTCAACGGCCCTGGCGTACTGGCGGATTCGCACCCGCTTGCCCTCGGAGCCCACCAGCCGGCCCGACGGTGAGCGGTCATTGATCGAGGACTTGCCGACCGCACTCGCGGCATCGGTGGGGAGATCGGCCACCCGGACCTGCTTCGGCGGGAGGTCGGTGGCCACGTCGATCAGCCGTACTGCACCCTCGGACAGACACAGAACGTGCGCGTCCCGGACCGCGGTCGCGGAGGCGAGCTGGAGCAGATGCGCCTTGTCGTCCACATGCGCCTGGGCGGGCGGGCGGTGCGGTAGCCGGAATGTCCACTGTCCGTCGGCCGTGGTGATCACGCCCAGGCCGTGTGACTGGTGTGCCCAGAACTCGTCGTCGTCGACCAGGTCGAGCAACTGCTCCTCGATCTTCTCTTCGTCGCCCCGGGGGAGTTCACTTAGCTCGCGCACCTTGGTCATGGCTTCGGTGACGAGGTTGTGCAGCGCGGTCGCATCGGCCTCGGCGTCTCTGCTGATGGGTGTCGTCGGTAGGTAGATCGACACCACCGCGGGTGCGTGGATACCCGCCAGCAACCGCAATTCGCTCTCGCTCGGGATGTCCAGATTCCACATGTCGCTCATACCCCTGTCGGTTCGGATCGCGAAGCCATCGAGAAGACCTTGAAAACCGTACGGGATCAGCAAAGCCGGCATTCCAGGGAACCCGGTTAGGGTTTCGGGGTGTCGGTCGTCCAGATGATCGTGATCGTGCTGGCCGGGGTCGGGGCAGGGGCCATCAACGCGCTGGTCGGATCGGGCACGCTGATCACTTTCCCGACTTTGGTGACGATGGGCTTCCCGCCGGTGACGGCCACGATGTCGAACGCGGTCGGCCTGGTGGCCGGCGGTGTGTCGGGAACCTGGGGTTATCGCGCCGAACTGGCCGGTCAATGGCCGCGGCTGCGCTGGCAGATTCCGGCGTCGGTGATCGGCGCGGTGATCGGGGCGTTCCTTCTTCTGCACCTGCCGGAAAGGGTGTTCGTACAAGTTGTGCCGGTGCTGCTGGCGCTGGCGTTGGTGCTGGTTCTGGTGGGTCCCCGGATCCAGTCATATGCGCGGGTTCGGGCCGAGACAGCCGGACGCGGCGCCGACCATGTCTCGCTCGTGCGGATGGCGGCGTTGGTGCTCGGCACCTTCGCCGTGGGCGTCTATGGCGGCTACTTCACCGCGGCCCAGGGAATCCTGCTGATCGGGGTGATGGGCGCCCTGCTGCCCGAAGACATCCAACGGATGAATGCGGCGAAGAACCTGCTCGCGACGTTGGTCAATATCGTTGCGGCGGTCAGCTACACGCTGGTTGCCTTCGATCGGATCAGCTGGGCCGCGGCCGGCCTGATCGCCATCGGTTCACTGCTGGGGGGTTGGCTGGGTGCGCGCTACGGGCGGCGGTTGTCACCGGCCGCGCTGCGACTGGTGATCGTCGTGGTCGGGTTGATCGGGCTGTATCGGCTGCTGAACCTGTGAGCGCCCCGGTTCGACGGGTCGCGTCGCTGGGGTAGCATTTCGTCCTGCTGCCGGCGATCCCGGCAGCGCCGCGGGCTGTGGCGCAGCTTGGTAGCGCA
>CAZGPT010000272.1:0-2605 GCA_964527015.1 uncultured Mycobacterium sp.
GCGATCGCGCTGACGGTCGGCGGGCCGGGGGCCATCTTCTGGATGTGGGTGGTGGCGCTGATCGGGATGGCCACCGCCCTGATCGAGGCGACGCTCGGCCAGATCTTCAAGGTCCGTTCCGCTGACGGCAGCTTCCGCGGTGGCCCCGCCTTCTACATCGAGCGCGGCCTCGGTTCGCGGCCGGCCGGGATGCTCTTCGCCGTCCTGCTGGTATTCACCTTCGGCTTCGCCTTCAACATGGTGCAGGCCAACGCCATTGCCGATGTGCTGAACCAGACCTACGAGATCGAACAGCGCTACACCACGATCGGTCTGCTGATTCTGGCGGCGCCGGTGCTGTTCGGCGGTGTGCGCCGGGTGGCCAAGGTGGCCGAGGTGGTGCTGCCGCTGATGGCGCTGGCCTATGTGGGCCTCACCCTGGTGATCGTCGCGCTGAACATCAGCGCCGTGCCGCAGGTGCTCGGTCAGATCATCGGCGGCGCGTTCGGTATCACCGAGATGGCCGGGGGCTTCACCGGCGGGATCGCCGCTGCGATGCTCAACGGCGTCAAGCGCGGTCTGTTCTCCAATGAGGCCGGGATGGGCAGCGCCCCCAACGTCGCCGCGACCGCCACCGTGACGCACCCGGTCAAACAGGGCCTGATCCAGTCGCTGGGAGTGTTCGTCGACACCATCGTCATCTGTTCTGCCACGGCATTCCTCATCCTGGTATCCGGCCCGGAGATCTATGACCCCAGTACCCCCACCAAGATGGCCGGAGCCTCGCTGACCCAGGCCGCGGTTGCCGCCAGCCTGGGCACCTGGACCACCTGGCTGATGACGGTGCTGGTGTTCGTGTTCGCGTTCTCCTCGGTGCTCGGCAACTACGTCTACGCCGAGATCAACCTGTTCTTCCTGGGCGCAAAGTATCGGGCCATCAACGTCTTCCGGGTGCTGGTGCTCATCGCCATCGGCATCGGCGCGTTGGCCAGACTCGACGCGGTGTGGGGGCTGGCCGACATCTCGATGGGCCTGATGGCAATGGTGAACCTGGTGGCGATCGTCTTGCTGGGCCGGTGGGCTTTTGCCGCCCTGCGCGACTACCAGAACCAGGTCAGTGCCGGACGCGATCCGGTGTTCATCGCCGCCGAGGCCGGCCTGCCCGGCCAACTGCCGGGCGATATCTGGGTCCGTCCCAAGAAGGCCGAAGCCGGCACCACTGTTTAGTTCAGCCCCCTGTTTAGTTCAGCACCCCTGTTTAATCGAGTCATGGACTTCCTACGCACCCCCGATGACCGGTTCACCGGACTGGAGGGCTACCCCTTCGGTCCGAACTATCTCGACGTCACCGCTGACGGCTCGGCGCCGCTGCGTATGCACTACCTCGACGAGGGGCCCCGCGACGGCACCCCGGTGGTGCTGCTGCATGGCGAGCCCACCTGGAGTTACCTGTACCGCAACATGATCAGCCCACTGGTGGATGCCGGGCATCGCGTGCTGGCCCCGGACCTGATTGGTTTCGGCAGATCCGACAAGCCGACCCGGATGCAGGACTACACCTATCAGCGCCATGTCGAGTGGGTGGCGTCCTGGCTGACGGCGCTCGGGTTGCGCGATATCACCGTCGTCGTGCAGGACTGGGGCTCGCTGATCGGCCTGCGGCTCGCGGCCGAACACTCCGACCGGTTCGCAAAAATGTTCATCGCCAACGGTTTTCTTCCCACCGGCGACCGACCCGCGCCCCCGGCGTTCAAGATCTGGCGTGGTTTCGCGAAGTATTCGCCGCTACTTCCGGCCGGGCGTCTGGTGGGCGTCGGCACGGTGAATCCGCTGTCGCGGGCGGTACGGGCCGGCTACGACGCGCCGTTTCCGGATAAGCGCTACCAGGCCGGCGCCCGGGCCTTCCCGCAACTGGTTCCCACCTCGCCGAACGATCCGGCCATCCCGGCCAACCGCGCCGCCTGGGAGGCGCTGGGCCGCTGGACCAAACCCACGCTGTGCGTATTCGGCGACCGCGACCCCATCCTGGGGAAAGCCGACGCCCCGCTGATCGCCCACATTCCGGGCGCCACCGGTCAACCGCATGCCCGAATCCGGGCCGGGCACTTCATCCAGGAGGACGCCGGCCCCGAACTGGCCCGCCGGTTGCTGGCCTGGGAGGCCACGCTGTAGGCGGCCGGCGGGCACACACGGCAACGCGGATGACTCCGCAGATGGCTCCGCGGATGGCTCCGCGAATGGCACAGTGGAACCATGATTGACTACCACCTCGATCCGACCACCGCCGTCCTGACCGTGCGCCCGGAATCGGCGCTGGAGAAAAGCGACTTCGCTGCCCTTGCGACGGCCGTCGACCAGCAGATCGAACAGCATGGCGACCTCGCGGGACTCATCATCGACGCCCCGCGCTTCCCGGGCTGGGACAGTTTCGGGGCGCTGGTCACCCACCTGCGCTTCGTGCGCGACCACCAGAAGCACGTCAAGAAGGTGGCCGTGGTCACCGACTCCCACCTCGGTGACGCCGCCGAGCACCTGGCGTCGCATTTCGTCTCCGCGGAGATCCGGAGTTTCCCGGCCGGCGGGATCGATGATGCCAAGGCCTGGATCGCCGGGGGTTCGTAGGCTC
>CAZGPT010000273.1:0-2592 GCA_964527015.1 uncultured Mycobacterium sp.
CGGCCGTGGATGACCACCGTCGGCGCGCCGATCTGCCGGTCGTAGCGGGTCAGGCTGCCGCTGCCCATGATGGCGTCGAAATGCCGGGCGATGCCCTGCGGGTAGTAGGCCCGCTCATAGGCCTCGATCGCATCGGTGCGCAGCTGCTCCTCGGACTTCGGGTAGCCGGGGCTGCCGATGATCTTGGAGACCCGCACCGAGTTCGCCACGATCACCTCCTGCGGGGAGTCCGGCGACGGTCCTTTGAGCAGCGACAGCAGCGCCTTGGGTGCCGGCGGGGGCAGTAGCGCGGAGTTGTTCGAGGAGAAGATGATGCCCAGCCCGGCGGTGCGCCGCGGGTGCTGCGCCGCGAAGATCTGGGCGATCATCCCGCCCATCGAGGCCCCGACGATGTGGGCGCGGTCGATACCGAGATGATCCAGCAGTGCCGCGGCGTCGTCGGCCATATCCTCCAGCCGGTACACCGACGGGCTCGACAGGCCGGCGAACGAGCGCAGCAGCCGCGGGATCAGCGCCCCGTGCTGGCGCTGGCCGTGCAGCTTGGAGGACAGCCCGACATCGCGGTTATCGAACCGAATCACCCGGTAGCCCCGGTCGAGAAGCTTCTGGCAGAACTCGTTGTGCCACAGCACCAACTGCGCGCCCAGGCCCATGATCAGCAGCACCGGCGGCCCCTCCGGGTTACCGAGGTCCTCGTAGTGGATCTCGATATCGGAGGAGGTGTGGGCGTACCCGGAGCGGATGTCCATGGTCAGGCCTCGACGTCCTTCTGGTGTTCCCGGCTGACCTCCACCATGAAGTTGGCGAAATAGCCGGTGAGTTCGGGGTCGCTCATCATCTGCCAGCGCGGTGCCAGCAGCTTCATATAACGCTCGACGTAGAGGAACTGCTTGCCGATCAGCACCAGTTCCCGTGGCAGCTTGACGTCGTAGGCGTCGGCCAGGGTGGACAGCTGCTTGCCGATCTCGCCGTAGGACATATCGCCCAGGGACTTCATGGTCAACGGCGCGGCGAAGGACTTGAGGTCCTCGGCGGCCTGCGCCTCCGGTTTGACGGTGCCCACCGCGCCCATGATCACCAGGATCTTGCCGGCCGCGGCGTGGTCCTTCTTGACCAGCAGCGCGTAGACCAGTTCGCGCAGCAGCCACCGGGTGCGCGGGTCGATGCGGCCCATGATGCCGAAGTCCAGGAACACGATCCGGCCGTCATCGTCGACCAGCAGGTTGCCGGCGTGCAGGTCGCCGTGGAACAACCCGTGCCGCAGCCCGCCCTCGAAGGTGGCGAACAACAGGGCCTTGACCAGTTCGGTGCCGTCGAACCCCTTCGTCCGGATCGTCGGCACGTCGTCGATGCGCACCCCGTGCACCCGCTGCATGGTGAGCACCCGCTCGCTGGTGAGCTCCCAGTGCACCTGCGGCACGGTGATATTGCGGCCCAGTGGCGAGCCGTGCAGACCGGACACCCAGGCCTCCATCGACTGGGCCTCGATGCGAAAGTCCAGTTCCTCGGCCAGGTTGTCGGCGAAGTCGGCGACGACGTCCTGGGCAGAGAGCCGCCGGCCCAGCTTGGCCAACTCCACCACCTGTGCGAAGCGTTTGAGGATCTGCAGGTCCGCGGCCACCCGCCGCCGGATTCCCGGGCGCTGAATCTTGACGACGACGTCCTCGCCGCTGTGCAGGGTGGCGAAGTGCACCTGGGCGATCGAGGCCGAGGCGAACGGTTCTTCCTCGAACCGGGCGAACAGCTCCGCCGGGTCGCCGCCGAGTTCTTTGCGGACCAGTGCGTGCACGTCCGCGGTATCGGCCGGGGGCACCGCGTCGAGAAGGCCGCGGAACTCCCTCGACATCTCCTCCCCGAACGCTCCGGGGGAGGAGGCGATGATCTGGCCGAACTTGACGTAGGTGGGACCGAGGTCGGCGAAGGTCTGCGGGATTTCCCGGATGACCTTGTCCTGGATCGGGCCTTTGGTGGGTAGTTTGGTCAGAACTCGCGCCATGGTACGGGTGAGCTGCCAGCCGGTGACGACGATCCGGGCGGCCTCGGCGGGTAGCGGCACCCGATCCAGCTTGGCCATCTCGCGGTGATCGGTGGAACTCATTTCACAGAGTGTGCCAAACCCCCACCTTCCTGCGCTAACTGTTGCTCCGGGTGGTCTCCCTCGTGGTGATCAATTCATGACGTGTCACAAATTTTCGAAATCGCGTGTCTCCAGCGGTGTTTTACTTCAAGCTGTAGGACGGTGGTCCAGCGCAAGGCCACTGCCGCGAGCGAAAGGTGGAAAATGATCCCCGCGGAACTGTCCCAAGGCCAATTCGACACGGTCTACAACTTCTTATCCCTGGTGATAGCAGCGCAGCTGTTCACCACGATTTTCCTGCTGGCATCCCAGCGCCGGGTATTGCCCCGTTACCGGCAGGCCCTGGTGATCTCGGCGATCGTCACCGGTATCGCCGCCTACCACTACTTCCGCATCTTCGATTCGTTCCGGCACGCCTTCGTGACCGACGCGATCGGCGGGAAGGGCACCTACGTCCAAGCCGCGGGCGCCTCGTTCAACGAGGGATACCGCTACGTCGACTGGCTGCTGACGGT
>CAZGPT010000274.1:0-2560 GCA_964527015.1 uncultured Mycobacterium sp.
CGTGGTCCAGGGCGGCGTCAAAGCCATTGCCGGAGCGCTGGCCACCCCCGTGGTCACTGCCGCGGCAGCAGAGGCCCCGGCCGCCGCCGCGGTTGAGGCTCCGGCTGCGGTGGAGGTGGCCGAGGTTGAGGCTCCTGCCGCTGCTGCGGTTGAGGCTCCGGCTCCGGCTGCGGTTGAGGTCGCCGAGGTTGAGGCTCCGGCTGCGGTTGAGGTCGCCGAGGTTGAGGCTCCGGCTGCGGTTGAGGCTCCGGCCGAGGTCAAGGCGCCTGCTGCCGTCGGGCGGACCGCGCCTGCGGCCAGTGCCAGCGCCGGCGTCGCCAAGGACACCCCGAAGCGGGCAAGCCGTGGGGCCGTCAAGCGGGCCGCGGCTGCGAGCAGCGCGGAGTAGTCCGACATTTGTAGCAACAAGGCCGCCCCTCCTTCCTCGGAAGGAGGGGCGCTTTGTTGTGGGATACTCTCAGGTTGAGTTGGATCGCTCGCTCGTGCGCCTTGCACTCGCCGAAGATAGCCGGACAACCCTATGGCGCTGCTGAGCAGGACTAAGATCGCAACAAGGCTTTGCCGGGCGGTCTTAGGTTCACAATTTGGAATCCGTCGAAAACACCCGGTCAGCCGGGAACGTTTCAGGTTTCTCTCAGGTACGATTGTCGCATTCGCGTGTATCCCCCGGCCGTACCCCTCGGAAGGAAATCCGATATGAATGTCTCGCTTCGCTCCCAGATGGCTGCCGGCGTCGCCGTAATGGGGGCCGCAGCGGTCGCTGTCGCACCGATCGTCCAGCCCGACCTGCTGTCCTCGCCGCAGCGCGTCGCCGCAGCGGTGGAGCTGTCGGCGCTGGTCAACCCGCTGGCCGTCCTGGGCGAGACGATCGGCGGGATCAATTACTTCATCCTCAGCCAAGAGTTCGTGCCCAACGATCTGATCTGGCCGGATGACTTCTACGGGGTGGAGTTCCTCTATGCGCCGCTGAACATCGGCATCGTGCCGGATCTGGTCAATCAATTGTCCACCGGTCCGCTGTCCGGTCTGGTGAACAACCTGTCCGGGTACCTCTACGCCGTCGGTGAAGGCGTCCTGAATCTCGGTGTCGGAGCGTCCGATTCGGTCTTCAACACCCCCGCAGCACTTGTCACCGCCGCGGGCGAGCTGATCGGCGGCGACCCGGAGGCCGCGTTGAACACCCTGGTCACCCAGATCGTCGGCCCTTTGCAAGCGGGCATCGACGTAGCGCTCTCCGCCGTGGGGTATGTCCTCGATAACGTCATCGAGAATATTCAGACCGTCATCACCAGTACTCTGCCGTTCGTGGCCTCGGGAGTGGTCAATGCAGTGGTCGGCGGCCTCACCTACCTGGTGAACTCCGTGGTGACCACGGCGGGCCAGGTGATCGCCGATCTCGGCGCCGGGCAGTTCGAGGCGGCGTGGAACGACGCGATCAACGGCTTTCTCGGCGCCGACGGCACCCTCGGTGACGTAGTGAGGCTGGGGCTGGGTCTGGGCATAGTCGAGGATGTGGAGGGCGTAGATACCGTCACCATCCCGAGCCTGCGGTCGGTCTTGACCAGTGAACTGCAACGCCTCGGTGGCCAGAAATTCTTTGAGGACGGCGGCATCACGAACGACCCGTTCGATCCGTTCGGGACCACCGTCGCCGAGACGGCGGCGGCTACCGTGCCCGCGCCGGCGGCCGCGGTCCAGTCGGTACCGGCGGCGGTGTCGGATGATGCGCCGACCGCTCCGAAGACGGCGGTCACGGAGTCGCTATCGGTCGAGGTGCCTGTCGAGATCGAAGAGCCGGGTGGTGCCGCTGAGTCGGACGCGACGACCGAGGCGGCTGTCGAGGTGAGCCAGCCCGAGGTCAAGAACGAGGGCGTCGCGGCGGCGGTGGAAGCCGTCGAAGCCCCGAGTAGCGCCCCGAGCGGCGCTGCTGCGCGCAACAGCGCTCAGGCAGGCGTGAGTGAGCGTGCCACCGTGGGCACACCGAAGAGGTCGGCCCCCCGGATGTCCAAGAAGGCCGCTTCATCGGGGCGCCTCGCGAACTAGCGCTATTCGGCAGGCCGGACGCCCCTCTTCGCGCTGTTCGGGGAGGGGCTCGGCGGCATCAGGGCGCTAAGTTTCCCTGAGGTAAGAAATACTCCAAACTGGGGATTTCGACTTTCTTCTCAGTTCATTCTCAGCTAGGATCAAATCGTCCGAGGACGAGAGGCGGGTGGTTCTTCGTGCGGGGCGCATTCGGTCCGATTTTGACGACGGGGGTCGCACTGGCGGCCTCGGCTGTCGTGGTGGCCAATCCCGTCGTCCCGACCCGCGCCGACGTCCAGATCCCGGCAGTCCAGCTGTCGGCGGGCAGCGGCGATGCCCTCGGCATGCTCGATGAGAACTTCCTCAATGCAATCGCCCCGGCACCAAGCGAATCGCCCAATCCCTTCTCCGTCATCCGGGACCTGATCGCCTCATTCGCCGCGGATGCGACCTACCTCGGCACCAACGTGATTGTCGATGCTTTCGTCGCCGGCGCGACCGCGGTCACCCAGCCCGAATTGACCGCCTCATCGGTGCC
>CAZGPT010000275.1:0-2487 GCA_964527015.1 uncultured Mycobacterium sp.
AATCATCACAAAATCTCCCGCACAGGATATGTATTTGTGTATAACTGACAGGGCTTGCGCCCCAGGCTACATGCTGTCGCCCCTGCGGGGCTTGAATGATGGGATGCACCCCCAATTCTGGGGCTTGCTTCACAGGCCAGCCGCGCGCTCCCCGTTGCAGCGATTTTTCCGGCCTGGTTGATTGGACTTTGCGGTCTGACGGTCAGCGGAAGCGGAAGTCGAGCTTAAAACCGTACAGCCAAGGGATATGCGGGTCGATGTGCTCGCTTTCCAGGCGGTGGGGAAGGCCCTCGTAGTGCTGTCGGAGTTGTCCGGCGGCGGGGGCGTTGTAGTAAGTGACGACGATCGTGTCGTCGCGGACGCGCAGATCGCCCTCCAGGCCCCCGAGGAGCGACTTGGCCATGTGACCGGCATCCCAGCCGGAGTAAGGTCCGCCCAGGCGACGGCGTAACTGGTGGAGCAAGGCCTGTGCGATCAAAGCCGTCGTCATCTGGCCGTAACGGATGTTGAGGTTCAAGGTCCCCGCACGGTTCCAGCCCAGGGCTTGATGGGCGTTGAAGAACTCCTCGACGTGCCAGCGCTTGGGATAATCCAGCGTGAGCGTTTCGACTTCATCCCGATCGGTGGTGGAGAGAAACGCCCCAAAGCGATACTCACGCGGCGTCTCTCCGGTCCGCTGGGCAAACTGGAAGTAAGATTCTTCCGCGCCATGTGACATCTGGTAGGGTTGCTTGGTCGTGGCAAAGCCGGCCCAACGCCGCGTGAACCGTTGGGGATCAAGGGCAAGCAGTTGCCGCCGCAGCGAGCGATCGTTCTTCATCGGCACCAGGATATCGAAGGGCGTATTGCGCCGGACGTGGTCGAATAGCTCCGTTGTGTAATGTTCCATGTCGGCGAGAACCAGAACTTGCTTGTGCTGCGGAACCAGGATTTCCGCCGCCAGTTCCAGCAGTTCGATGGCTGCCGTGGTTGCGGTTCGTGACGAGGTGGCCGTGGTGAAGCAAACCGGCTGGTGGGTGTCGGGATCGAGGACGAAGAAGGTCTGGGCGACTTTGTACGGCCGGGATCGCTGGTCCTCGCGGAAGCGGCGCATCTGTCGCTTGCTGAAGCTGGGCGTGCGATGAGGGTCGATGGCCAGCAGTTTTCCGGCATAATCCCCCGAGGCACGGCGGATGTGTCCCAGGGCAACTTGCAGTCGCTGCGATTCCGCCACGGTGTGCTCGGCCAGCAGGGAGTGAATGGCCACGTCGCTGGCCACGAAGGGAAGCCCGTTGGCCAACTCGAAGCCCCGCTGGCTGAGCGATCGCTGTTGCCGCAGGCCCGTGGAGCAGAGCGCCGACTCGTGGACCATCTGCAGCGCCAGACGTGGCTCGACGCGCTCGGTCGTCTGGCCGCTCCAGCCGCAGAGCAAGTCCCAAGTGCCCAGCCGCAGGTGCTCGGGGATCAACAGCCACAGGCCCACGAGGTTGCCGGAGACTTTATCGGCCAGGAGTTGCCGCACGCCGCGCTGGAGGCTGAGCGGATCGCAGGGCTCGGCTCGGGTGCGTTTCTTGGTCCGCTGGGTCTCGATCTTCCAATCAGTGATCGGTCGATACTGGTAGAGTTTTTTTTTGAAGGCCGTACTCTTCAATGACCCGCTGCACGCTACGAATGCTGATCTGCCAGCCGCTTTGGCAGAGCTTCTGGGCGATCACCTCCGGCGTGGCGTCCGCATCAAGGAAGCGATGCCGAATCACCTGACGAACCACTTCCGCCGTGCGTCGATAGTTGGTCTTCGGTCCGCGCTTCTGGCTTTGCAATGCCTGCGCGCCTTGTGCGGCGAACGCCGTCCGCAACTGAAAGTAGCGTTGCTTGCTGAAGCCGAACTTCCGGGCGGCCTGAATCGGCCCCAGCCCCTCGCACTCGCCTTCGATCAGCATCGACAGCTTGCGGGTGATTTCGTCCCCGCCGGGGACGGACAGAAGACCACCGGCCCCGACCAGGGCCTGCTTTTCCAGATCGAATTGAGCCATGACTGCCTCCTCCGTAAACGCAGCAGGATGGCGGGCCGCCACCGCGCGCCCGCAGCCATCAGGATAGCAGAAACGGCCCGGAAAGTCCAATTAAATATGGCGGCCTCAGCCGAGAGAACGACCGCAAATGGACGCAATAATTGGAAGATAGGGGGGCTGGCGGCTCAGATAACGTCATATTTAATTAGACTTCCTGGGGAATGGAACGGCGGCAGGGAGGGGCTCAAATGAGGGGCCCGCCAGGGCGAGGCTAATGAATAGGCCCGGAAAAATCGCTGCGTACGGGAGCATCGTTGCCGCGCGACCGGTGGAGGGCAACCTTCCGGGACCTGGCCCCCCCGGCTCAACAACCAACCACCCACGACGGGCTGCTTCCCTGCGAGTCCCAACCGTTTCGACCGATCCGTTCGGCGTGCAAAGCCACCGTCGGTGGCGGCGGGGTCCGGCGGCCACCTTCCGTGGGTCTCGCGTAGCG
>CAZGPT010000276.1:0-2476 GCA_964527015.1 uncultured Mycobacterium sp.
CGAGTCGGGTAAACGGCTGCACGTCTACGCCGACGAAACCCGCCCCCTGCTGCAAGGCGCCCGGCTGACCGCCTGGGAACTCCACCAGCGGGGCATCGAAGTCACCCTGATCTGCGATTCGGTGGCGGCGGTGGTGATGCGGGAAGGCCGCGTCCAGGCGGTGGTCACCGGGGCCGACCGGATCGCGGCCAACGGCGACGTGGCCAACAAGATCGGCACCTACGGCGTGGCGCTGTTGGCCCGCGCCCACAACGTCCCCTTCTACGTGGCCGCGCCCAGCAGCACTTTCGACCTCTCGCTCACAAGCGGCGCGGAGATCCCCATCGAACAGCGCGACCCGGGGGAGATCACCCACGGCTTCGGCCGGCAGACGGCTCCCGAGGGGATCAACGTCTACAACCCGGCCTTCGACGTAACCTCCGCCGAGCTGATCGCCGCCCTGATCTGCGAGCACGGCGTAATCCACCCGGTAACGCGAGAGCGGATCGCGGAAGTGCTGGGTAGATGACGCTAGCCGCTTTTCCGTAGCCCAGGCGTTTACGCCTGCGGGAAAGGAAGCCGCAATAATCGTCCCCTTTTCCGCCAGGCCCCGTTCAAGGGGCCGTCTTGAATATCAGCCTCATCCCCGACACCCCGCCGCCTGAAGGCGGCTTGACGGAAAAAGAAAGGGGGATCATCACCCCGCGTCCCTAAGCGGGGTTGCGAAATGATTGCACACTCACTGCTCAGGAACCGTCCCGAATGAGTGACGGTTACCGTGCAATCATTTCTAAGCATTGCTTAGTTGGGCAGCGCCACTTTGATGTGTCTCGTTGTCATAAGTCCAGGGCAGCAAAGGCTGTGAGTCGTGTAGTCGGCGTCAGGTGATGCACGATTTGATCTTGCTGACGTCGATCCCCAATCGGTTCAATCGGGCAATCCTGGTTTTCGTATGGGACTTCCGCGATTGCTTGTGGCGTCGCTGGTGGTAGCGTTGGTCGTTCAGTTCCTTTTCGTATCGCTCTTTTCGTTTGGCGGGCTTCAGGTCGGCGGCCGACAGCCATGTATTCGTGGCGCTGCGGACTTGTTCCACGGTCAAGCGATCGGGTTGTTCGCTGCCCGGGTTGTCGTATTCTTGACGCACCCGAGCGCAGAACAAGTGACTCGCCTGCGTGAGGTAGAAATGCCGATGCAGACAACGCCAGCCGCGCACCTGGTAGTGGTCCATGCCCAGTTCGTCCTTGGCTACATGGAAGCAACGTTCCACCGACCAGCGACCGAAGGCCACCCGCAGCAGCCATCGCAACGTGACTCCCTTTTCGCCCGGCACACAGTTGGCTACGAAGTATTTCACTTCCTTGCTGAGAACGTTGCGGGCCGCGATCAGGCAGTGTCGCCGGCCTGGCAAAGCCCCTTCGCTTTTCCGCCAGAACACGGCCCACTTCACTTCCCAGACCTCCGGGCCCCTGTCGGTGTCCTTGATGCGGTATCGCTGCCACGACTGCTCCTGAAACCGGGGCGAGTATTTCACCAAATTGCGGACTTCGCAGGCCGGACGGCCTCGTGGCAACCGTGGATACTGTTTGTGTCGCCCTCGTTTGTTGCTGTTTTTCGGCCCGGAATGGAGGATTTCGGGCTTCTGCACCCAGCCATGGAAGTCGACGGGAACTTCGGCCACGAACCTCTGCCGGCGTTGCTGGAGACCGTCCAGGAACTTGCCGTCGCGACCGTACAGCTCGTCGAACGTCCAGGCCGCCACGGCAACCCCATTGCCCAACGCGCGATCGATGAGAGCCAGGGCGATCTGCGGCTTCGTGCGAAACTCCACCTCGTCGGGAACGTAGTTTTTTTTCGGCGCACCAGGTCGTTGGCCCAATCTTTCGGCAGGTACAGGCCGCTGCCCAGCAGACATTGGAATCCCGGCGCCGCATAGCTCAGGTGCACTCCCACCACGCAATTGTCCACTTTACCCCGGTTGCCGTTCCATTGCCGCCCCACGCCCACCGTGCCGTTACCGCTCTTGGCCACCCCGGACTCGTCCACCACGCCGATCGCCTCCGGGTGACCGTGATCTCGGGCCACGATCTGTTGGCAACGGTCGTGGAATTTCTCCTCATCCCACTTGATGGATTCGAGAAAACGTTGTAGTGTCCGGGGAGCCTTGCCGAACCGAAGAGCGATGCCTTCAGCCGTCTTGTGATCCAGATCCGATAACTGCCCCTGGATATAGACACGCAACAGCTCCCGCGCCTCCCGCCGGCCGAAACAACCAGCGAACAACCCCAGAAACGCCACCAACTTCCTCCCAAGCCTCGCAATCTGCTTCAACGTCATCCTGACGATCCTCCGTGTGTAGTCTTCCAGGACTTCTGCAAAAACGCGGAGGATCGTCTTTTTTGGCCCCTGCTGGAACCCCAACACCAACGTGTGCTCCTAACCCCAGTTCACAAACGCACTTAGCGATGCTATCATTCATCAAAGTGGCGCTGCCCAACTA
>CAZGPT010000277.1:0-2452 GCA_964527015.1 uncultured Mycobacterium sp.
CCGACCATGCGATCACCTGGGTCCGTCAGCAGAAGGCGCTGATGCCCGACAAGCCGTTACGTCTGAGTGATCTTTGGTGATCATCAGGCGCTCCTCTTGCGAGGTTCCTCGGCGATGCGTTCGCGCGTCGCGTTGGTTTTGCCCTCACTGCTCGCGGCCGCCGTTTTACGGGTGGTCTTACGCGAACTCCTCAGGCGGTCGGACATGCCGACTGTCTGAGCCGCCGTCTCCGGGGCTGTCCCCGGAACTGCTGACGTGCGGGGGCGACGCCCTGACTGGGCGTCGACTGGCAGGTCCGGCCAGTCGCGGAGGTTGCGGGCCGCGTTGATGTCGCGGTCCACGTCTTCACTGGTGATCGGGCAGCGAAGGACTTTGTCCATCTTGATCTTCCCCGAATCCCGCTTGCTTTCCAGCCGGCACGGCGAACCGTCGGACTGAAAGCACCCGTGATGGATCTGACTGGAAGGGAACCAGCGATCCGCCACCGTGAGGGTTGTGCCGTGACGGGCGGTTTTGTAGACCAACTGTGGTTTGACCAGACCCATCGCGGCGTCGGAGACCGAGCGGCGGAAAGCTCGCCGCCCCATGCTCCGTTTCATGGCGGCCACGTCGAGGTCCTCGATCACAACGTGGCCGTACTCACTCGCCAACTCGGTGGTGAGCTGGTGAGTGGCTTCCCGCCGCTGGTGCACACACCGGCGGTCGAGACGGGTCAGCTTGGCTTTCGCTGACTTCCACCCTCTTGAGCCGGGGATCCGGCGGGAAAGTTGTCGACCGGTCCGGCGGCGCTCACCAAGAGACGCGCGCAGTGGGGCCGGGTTTGCATACTCGATGATGGTCTCGTCACCGGTATCGGTGTCAACTGTGGCCACCGTCGCCAGGGTGCGTAGGCCGAGGTCCACACCCGCGCGAACCGCCGGATTCTTCGGCGCCGCGGCGCAGTGGGGGCTGCGTACGGAGTAGTTGACGGACACGAACAGTCTTCCCCACTGCTCGGAGAGGGTCATGTTCAAGATCCGGGCGCGCCCGCAAGCGAGATGTCGCTGAACGCGGCGGGTGTTCTCCATGGTGCGCAACGCTCCGATGACCGGGACCACGACGATTCTGCGGTCGTTGTCGAACTTCATCGTTCCGGTGGTGAACCGCACCCTGGGGCGGTCTTTGCGCCTCGACTTGAACCGCGGGAAACCGACACGTCGTCCTTTGCGGGTTCCCGCCTTGCTGGATTTCCAGTTGTTCAGCGCGGTCACCGCGTCGGCGATCCCGGTGGAGTAGCACTCCTTGCTGTTTTCCGACCACGAGGGGGCTACCTGGTCTTTGGCCCGGTTCCACTCCTTGCGCAGCGCGCCGAGTTCCCACGCCACCGACGGATGGTCGGGGTTGAGTTTGCGGGCGTCGATATCGGCTTTCACCTGTCCCAGCGCCCAGTTGAACGCTTTGCGGCGCGCACCGAAGTGGGCGCGGATCGCCGAGCGGCGTTCAGGATCATTCGGCCACTGCAGCTCGAACTTCGCCGCGGTGGTCGACCACCCCGTAGGTAGCGGCGTCCCTAGCTCGCCGTCTCTGGCGTAGCTGGCGGCGTCGCCGGAGTACAGGGAGAACAACGTCGAGACTGCCTCCACCGCGGCTCGGTGGGGCTCGAAGTCAGCCCCAACATCAACCCACCGAGAAAGCGGCACCGTCCCATCGGGGCGGGGACGGCCCGGGAGCTGAACACCGCCGGTGGCTTGGACGACTTTGGCCGCCTGGGCGCGGGTCCGCATCTCGACGATCACAGCGGCTCCGCCGCGGCCATCATCCGGGCGGCCCGATTGGCTGCAGCTCGTTTCCCATACAGCCGTGCGCAGAACGACGTCAGGATCTCGGTCATGTCGCGTACCAGATCGTCGTCGACTTCGGCGTTATCCACGACCACCAGTCTGCGTCCCTGGGCTGACAAGGCCGCTTCGATGTAGTCCACCGCGAAGCGCGCGAAACGGTCCCGGTGCTCCACCACGATGGTCCCCACCGCGGGGTCTCGCAGCAGCGCCAGAAACTTCTTACGCCGGCCGTTGAGTGCGGAGCCGACCTCAGTCACCACACGATCCACCGGAAGTCCCTGACCGGTGGCCCAGACCGTCACCCGCGCGACCTGGCGGTCGAGGTCGGACTTCTGATCGGCCGACGATACCCGTGCGTACACCACGGTCTCAGCGGAGGGCCGGTCCGCCGCCGGGGGATCCACCAGGATCAGCCCACCCACCTTGCGGGCGGGCACGGGGAGCTTCCCCTCTCGGAACCACCGGTACGCAGTGACCCGGGCGATGCCCTGGGATTCCGCCCACTCCGCGAGGCTCATACGAGCGCTACAGCACCCTATAGTGCTCCATAGATGGCTGATTCTGCATCAGATGGCATCCCTTCTTCATGTACTACGCCCCCGGTGCCACCCACGCCCCGCACCACGTGCCGG
>CAZGPT010000278.1:0-2451 GCA_964527015.1 uncultured Mycobacterium sp.
GCGGCGGCGAACCGGGTGGTGGGCGCCTCGCCGGACGGTGCGCTCACCGGCTCGGTAGCAGCGACCGGCATCTCGTCGGCAGCTCGCTGGCGATCCGGTGGTTTCCCCCGGTCGGGAGTTTCCGCTGGCCGCCGGGCACCCACGGTCGCCCCTGCGGCGGCGCTGACCAGTGCGGGGGCCGGCTCCGGGCCGGAAAGGCGTTTGCGTTCATCGGGCAGCGTCGTCTCGCCCATACCGATCTTGTGCTGCAGCCGCTTCATCCACTTCGGCGCCCACCAGCAATCGTCGCCGAGCAACTTCATGATCGCGGGCACCAGGAACATGCGCACCACGGTGGCGTCCAGTAGCAGGGCTATGAGCAGGCCGAACGCCAAGTACTTCATCATCACCAGATCGGAGAACACGAATGCTCCGGCCACCACGGCCAGAACCAGCGCGGCGGCTGTGATGAGCCGGCCCGTCGTGGCGGTACCGATCCGGATGGCCTCGGTGGTCGACATTCCCTGTTCGCGGGCCTCCACCATCCGGGACACCAGGAACACCTCGTAATCCGTCGACAGCCCGTAGATCACCGCGATGATCAAGCCGATCATCGGCGCCATCAGGGGCTGCGGGGTGTAGTTCATCAGCCCGGAACCATGGCCGTCGACGAACATCCAGGTGAGCACACCCATGGTCGATCCGAGTGTCAGCGCGCTCATCAAGGCCGCCTTGATCGGCAGCACCAGCGACCCGAATGCCAGGAACATCAGGACCGTCGTGGTCGTGATGAGGAGCAGCACCATCAACGGGAGTTTGGCGAACAAGCTGTGGATGCTGTCCTGTTCCAGCGCAGGCGTTCCACCCACGTACAGCGAGAGACCCTTGGCGGGGGTGATGGAGCGAAGATCGCCGATCTTGCGGGCCGCGTCGTTACGGTTCACCAGACCGTTCTGGATCACCCGTACCGAGGGGTCCTTGGATGCGCCATCCAGGTAGGGACGTTCCTTCCACATCGCCTCGGGGTTGTTGTCCGGGTCGGTGAAGCCGCTGATATTCATCGCCTTGCTGCGAATCTCGGCGACCTGCTGATCGGTGACCGGTTGGTCGTCGTCACTCTTGATGACCAGCGTGATCGGCTCGGTGCGGAACCCGGGGAAGATCTTGTCGAACTCCTCCTGCGCCACCCGGACCGAGTTGTCCGGTGGCAGGTACTTTTCGCTGATGCCGCCGAGCGAGAGATGGCCCAGCGGAATGATGAGCAGGATCATGAATACGAGGATCGGCCCGGCGAACAGGACGGGCCGCTTCATCACCCGGTTGACCAGCTTGCCCCAGAACCCGCTCTCGACCTCTTCGCGGGTCTTGGTCTTCTGGGTCCGATCAGCGAACCAGTCGATGATCTTGCGGGATACCGACCAGTTGCGCAGGAACGGCACCCGGAGCAGGGTGCGCACCCCGAGGGCATCGACGTTGGGGCCCAGGATGGCCAAAATCGCCGCCAGCACGGTGATCGACAGGATCGCGGCCATCATCACCGAGGCGATGATGGCGTAGGTGATGGACTTCAGGAATCCCTGCGGGAACAGCAGCAGCGGTAGAGAGGACGCCACGATGATGACGGCGGAGAAGACGACGGTCCGACCGGAGGTCATCACGGTGCGTCGTACCGCGGTCTCGGTGTCGTAGCCCTCGGCGAGCTCCTCACGGAAACGGCTGACGATGAACAGGCCGTAGTCGATGGCGATCCCCAGGCCGATCAGGGTCACCACGGGTTGGGCGAAGAAGTGCACCGGGGTGAAATCGGCGGCCAGGCGCATGATGCCCAGAGAGCCCAGAATCGAGAGGCCGCCGATGATGGCCGGGAGGCTGGCTGCCACCACGCCGCCGAAGACGAAGAACAGCAGGACGGCGACCAAGGGGATGGCGGCCACCTCGGCGCGCTTCTGGTCCTCGCCGATGGTGCCGGTCAACTCGTTGGCCAGTGGTTGCAGGCCGGCCTGCTTGACGTCCACGCCGTCGATGTTGAAGCTGCTGGCGACCTTCTTGTAGTTGTTCAGGATGGTGTCGTCGTTATCGCCTTTGAGCTGGATAGACATGAAGGCATGCTTCTTGTCGGCATCGGCCATGGTCGACAGCACCTCGGGGTTGCGGAAGTACCCGATCGACCGCAGTATCTCGTCCGGGTGGTCCTGTTGTGCCTTGTCGAGGTTGTCAAGGATTTTCTTGGTGAACGCCGGGTCGTCGACGGTCTTGCCGTCCGGAGCGGTGTAGATCGCGATGATGTGTCCGGAGGTGTCGCGGCCGTAGGCGGCGTCGGCGAGCAGCGAGGCCTTCACCGACTGGCTGCCCTCGTCGTAGAAGCCACTCTGGGTGACGTGCTGGCCCAGGCTCATGCCGAAGATGCCACCTGCGATGCACAGCGTGACCATGAGACCGATAACGATGTATCGATACCGGTATACGGTTCGA
>CAZGPT010000279.1:0-2443 GCA_964527015.1 uncultured Mycobacterium sp.
TGGAGGAGAAGGGCGTCGAGGTCAAGTTCGCCATCCACCCGGTGGCCGGCCGGATGCCCGGCCATATGAACGTGCTGCTGGCCGAGGCCGATGTCGAGTACGACGCGATGAAGGAAATGGACGATATCAACGGCGAATTCGCCCGCACCGATGTGACGCTGGTGATCGGCGCCAACGATGTCACCAACCCGGCAGCCCGTACCGACCCGTCCAGCCCGATCTTCGGGATGCCGATCCTCAATGTCGACCAGTCCCGGTCGGTGATCGTGCTGAAGCGGTCGATGTCATCGGGTTACGCCGGTATCGAGAACCCGCTGTTCTTCGGAGCCGGCACCTCGATGTTGTTCGGGGACGCCAAGAAGTCCGTCTCGGACGTCGTCGAGGAGCTCAACGCGCTGTAACCGGCCGCCGAAATCAACACCAGGGCTGTGGCCGGCAGCCCGCACGCAGCCGTCATGTCGATTTCGGCGCGCGGAGTCGGGCGGTAGCCAGCGCGGCGCGGAACTCGTCGGAAATGGGCGACGGGCCCTCCTCGCCGACCAGCACCAGCACGGTGTCGCACACCCCGATACAGGTTCCGTCGATGAACAAGCCGGTCGAGGCCGTATAAGAGGTGCGCCCGATTCGCCCCACCCCCGCGCCGGTGCTGATCAGAACCGGCCAGTGCGCCTCGGCTAGGAAGTTCACGGTGTTCTGCGCGGTCACCAGTCGCAGCCGCCGCCCGCCCGCGCGGTAGGCATCCGGCAGTAACCCGCGGTTCATCGTGGCGCGGGCGTTCTCGTGCAGCGCCTCCAGAGCCAGGTTGTTCAGGTGTGCGTTGGCGTCCATGTCGCCGTAGCGGGCCGCGATCTCGTCGACCACCGGATAGGTGTCAAGGCGAAGCCGCAGCGGATCGGGGCGGGCGGCGGTCGTCGTCCAATCGGTCACAAGCACCGCAGCCTATCCGGAAGTTACAGTGCGCTGTGAGTTCTGACCGGGGCGCGGGTATCGACCCGCAGCGACTGGAGGTGACGCTGGCGGTGCTCGCCGAGCTGCACCAGCTCGACGAGAAGCATCCAGATTTCATCGCCGTCCGGCGGGCGACCGCGCACATGTTCAAGTCGGCCAAGAAAGCCCGCCGGGCCGAGAAGCGCGCGGAGATCGCCGACGCCGACCGTGCGGTCGTTGCCGCGACCGCCACCGGTGCCCCCGATCGCATCGATGATGAGACCCGCGGCATCCCGCTGTCCACCTCGACGACCGCGCCAAGTGCCGGAATTCTGCTGCGCTCGCGAGCCTGCTACATCTGCAAGACGCACTACACCCGAGTCGATGCTTTCTACCACCAGCTGTGTCCGGACTGCGCACTGCTCAGCCACACCAAACGCCAGGCGCGCACAGATCTGACCGGCAAGCGTGCGCTGCTCACCGGCGGCCGCGCGAAGATCGGCATGCATATCGCTTTGCGGCTGTTGCGTGACGGCGCGCACACGACCATCACCACACGCTTCCCGAGGGACGCGGTACGGCGCTTCGCCGGCCTGCCGGATGCGCCCGACTGGCTACACCGACTCCGGGTCGTCGGTATCGACCTGCGCGACCCGGCTCAGGTGGTCGGCCTCGCGGATGCCGTCGCCGGGGCCGGCCCACTGGACATTCTGATCAACAACGCCGCTCAGACGGTGCGCCGATCCCCGGGCGCCTACGCTCCGCTGGCCGAAGCCGAACTCGCGCCGCTGCCCGAGGGCCCGCTTCCGGAGCTGTTGACCTTTGGCCATACCAACGACGCACACCCACAGGCACTGGCCGCGTCGGTGGCGAGCCACCCGATCCTGGCGGCGGCGGCCTCCCAGGCGGATGCCTTGACGTCGGCTGCGCTGGCTGCGGGGTCCAGCTCCCTGCAGCGGCTCGCCGCCGGAACCGCCATCGACGCCGGCGGACTGGTTCCCGACGAGCATCACGTCAACAGCTGGACCCAGCACGTCCACGAAGTCGAGCCGCTGGAGATGCTGGAGGTGCAACTGGCCAACACGACCGCGCCGTTCCTCTTGATCAGCCGATTACGTGCGGCGCTGGCCAGCTCAGCCGCCCGCCGTACCTACGTGGTCAACGTATCGGCGATGGAGGGGGTGTTCTCCCGCCGCTACAAGGGGCCGGGCCACCCGCACACCAACATGGCCAAAGCCGCCCTCAACATGCTGACCCGCACCAGCGCGGGAGAGATGTTCGAGACCGACGCGATCCTGATGACCAGCGTCGACACCGGGTGGATCACCGATGAACGGCCGCACCCGACAAAGGTCCGCCTCGCCGAGGAGGGATTCCACGCCCCATTGGACCTCGCCGACGGGGCCGCCAGGGTCTATGACCCGATCGTGCAGGGCGAGTCAGGTGTGGACTTGTACGGGGTGTTCCTGAAGGACTACCTACCGGCGAATTGGTGACGACCGCGGCACATGCTCAC
>CAZGPT010000280.1:0-2414 GCA_964527015.1 uncultured Mycobacterium sp.
CTGTAGCGCAGGGTCAGGTTGGTGCCGGGGTAGATGGTGTTGGTGTCGTTGAGGGCCGCGCAGAGCTCGTCGATGGCGGCGGTGTGCCGTGGTGCGGGTAGCGGGTCGAGTCGGATGTGCAGAGTGTCGCCTTCGGGGATGATGTCGCCGGATCCGGCCAGGGCGGTGCGGATCAGGGTGTGGGCTTCGTCGTCGGCGCGGGTGTAGCCGGTGGCGGTGACGATAGCGCGGGCGAGGTTTTGCGCGGTGTTGAACGCCGCGATGCGGATAGCGTGGTGGATCAGTTTGGTTTCGGTGTCCAGGACTTGCTGGCTGGGGTGGACCTGGGCCAGCGGTAGCCGGGCCGGGATCGCTTGATGCGCGGTGATCGCTGCGTCGAGAGTGGTTTGGGCGGTGTGGGTGTCGGCGTTGATGGTGTTGATCATCGCGTTGGTCAGCAGCACTGAGGTTCCCGGTTGCGGCGAGTGCGCGGCCAGCAGTGCGTTGTCGCTGGCGGTTTCAGCTGAATGCATTGCCCGTCTGGCTTTTTCGACGTGCTGGTAGGCGAGCTTCTTAGCCGGGTTGGGCACCATCCGGGTCGGGTCGTCGTCGCTGGCCTGGTAGCTGTCATGGGAGTCGAAATCGAAATGCATGCGGGCGTAGCGGTAGTGGTTTTCCTGGCGCCAGCGTGATCCCATCCGGTAGCGGATCTCACCGGGGGTCAGGTCGGTGCGGGTGGTCAGGATGTGCATTTGGCGGGTGCGTGCGTTGTTGTACAGGCTGATCTGGCGCATGCCGAATGTCTGGCCTTTGCGGGGCCCGTCGGCGATGTCGAGGCTGACCGGGGTGTCGGCGAGTTCCCAGGTGTGGGTGCGGCCGTGATCGTCGGTGTGGGTGTGATCGCTGAACTCGTGCTCGTCGATGTCGGCGACCGGGCCTTTGCGCCAGGTTAGGGTGTCGAACCCGGCGGTGTGCAGGTCGGCGAACAACGTTGGGGACCAGCCGCCGCGGTCGAATCCGACCAGCACCCGGCGCTGGTCGCCGACCATGGCGCGCATCTGGGGGATCAACCGGCGCAGCTCGGAGGCCAGGGAGGCGCCTGGTTCGGCGAGCACCACCAGCAGTGGATCTCCGGCGGCGTCGGCGACCCAGGTTTCCACGGTGGCCGGGGCGGGGAACTTCAAGCGGGGCACATGGGTTTTCGCGATCTTGCGGGTGCCCTGATAGGCGCGTACATGTCCGTCGACGTAGAGCACCGCGGACTGCTCAGGGCGGTCCTGGACGTGGCGGGCGGCCATCGCGGCGATCCAGTCACCGGCCTTGCCCGCCTGGGCCAGGCATTTGATTTTGCGGCGGATCGTTTTGACTTCCGGGGCCCGGTCCAACCCCAGCACCCGGCCCAGCGCGGGCGGGTCGATCCGGGCGGAGCCTTCAGCGCGGGCCTCACCGAGCAGTGCGCGGAACACGCTCTCGCACAACATCGTGTCCAGCGAGTAGAACCCGTTAGGCAACTCGCCGTAGACAGTGTGCGCGCAGTCGAGCAGCCCGGTCGCGGCCAGCGCGGGCAGCGCCAAGAACAGCCCGGCCAGCGGTGCCCGCCCGCACGGTGTGAACACCGGCGGCGCGTAGGGAATCAGCCCGAACGCCGCCAAGCCGCGCTCGGCGCCGCGCGCGACCGGATCCGCCAGTACCGGCAACTGCCCAAGCCCAGGGGTGGCCTCCAGCACCGGCTCGGCCACCGGCTCGGCCACCGGCTCGGGTTGCATCCCCGTACCGGTCTCGGCGTCGGCGTCGGAACCCGTTGCCGGATATTCGGTTTCGGCCTGGACCTCGTCGGAAACCGCGATCGGATCATCGGTCTCGGTCTCGGTCTCGGTCTCGGTCTCGGTCTCGGTCTCGGACAGTGCTCTGCGGACGGTGGCCTCCGAGACTGCGACCCGCTCGCCGATCGCCCGTAGCGACAGACCCTGCTCGCGCAGCACCACGATGGTGGCGTTCACCTCGGGGGTGAGTTTGGAGGCGCGCCGCGGCCCCTTGCGGTGCGGGACCAGTGCGCCTACCCCCGCCGCCGACAGCGCCTGCCCCCAACGCCACACGGTCAACGGGGAGGTGGCGAACGCTGCCGCTACCTGTGTCTGGGTGGCCGCCTTGATCCGGATCAGCGACACCGCCGCGAACCGGCGCCCGGCGGTGTCGGTGGCGTCCCAGGCGAAGGACAGGTGCCCGTGTACGAAGACCCGGCCCCCGTGCTCGTCCTCGATCATCGCGGCCGCGGCACTGATCTCGGTAGCGCCGGTCGGGATTAGCGCCAGGGGCGCCTGGGTGGTCATCACCGTCACCGCCGCACCCCCAATCCGCTGGCAAACACTTCACGTATTATATCGCAGCTGGGTCGGGAATCGACGCCGACACACCGGAAAAATCTGCAGCTCAGA
>CAZGPT010000281.1:0-2355 GCA_964527015.1 uncultured Mycobacterium sp.
AGGCCGAAGTGGATGTTGAGGCCGTGGCCGAAGAACAGCGCGTCGCCGGCCTTCAGGTTGGGTTCGATGTCGTTCGCGAATATCGTGGCCTGCGCGGTATCCGGCGCCAGCAGCATGATCACGTCGGCCCACGCGGCCACCTCGGCCGGGGTGCCGACCTCCAGGCCCTGCTCGGTGACCTTCTCCCGGGACTTCGAGCCCTCCTTCAGGCCCACCTTCACCTGAACACCGGAATCACGCAGGCTCAGCGAGTGCGCGTGGCCCTGGCTGCCGTAGCCGATCACACCGACCTTGCGGCCCTGGATGATCGACAGGTCGGCGTCGTCGTCGTAGAACATCTCGATTGCCCCGGAATTAGACACAGTGAAATTTTCCTTCTGTTGTTTCGTTTTATTTCGAGTTCGTCATGCCGCGCGGTCCGCGCGACAGTGCTACCACACCTGACTGAACCGTCTCGCGAATCCCGTACGGCTCCAGCACCCGCAGCAGGGCATCGAGTTTCTCCCGCGTGCCGGTGGCCTCGATGGTGAGCGACTCGTTGGACACGTCGATGATCTTGGCGCGGAACAGGTTTGCCGCTTCGATCACCTGGCTGCGGGTGGCGGTGTCGGTGCGCACCTTGATCAGCACCAACTCGCGCGCCACCATGTCGTCGTCCTCGTGCTCGTAAATCTTGATGACGTTGATGAGCTTGTTGAGTTGTTTGGTGATCTGCTCGAGCGGGGTCTCCTCAGCGGTGACCACGATGGTCATCCGCGACATGTTCTTGTGTTCGGTGGCACCGACGGCCAGCGACTCGATATTGAACCCCCGGCGGGAGAACAGCGCGGCGACGCGGGCCAGAACGCCGGGCTTGTCCTCGACGAGGACCGAAAGTGTATGTGTGACGGCATTGGAAACGCTGGCGCCCATCAGGCCCGCCCCTCTTCGTTGTCCTCGTCGAACAGTGGACGGATATTGCGCGCCGCCATGATCTCGTCGTTGCCGGTGCCGGCGGCCACCATCGGCCACACCTGCGCGTCGGCGCCGACGATGAAGTCGATCACCACCGGCCGGTCGTTGATCGCCCGCGCCTGGTTGATGACGTCGGCGACGTCCTCCTCGCGCTCGCAGCGCAATCCGACGCACCCCAGTGCCTCGGCCAGTTTGACGAAGTCGGGGATGCGGCGACTGTGGGTGGCCAGGTCGGTCTGGCTGTAGCGCTCGCCGTAGAACAGCGTCTGCCACTGCCGCACCATGCCCAGGTTGCCGTTGTTGATCAGCGCAACCTTGATCGGCACCCCCTCGACCGCGCAGGTCGCCAGTTCCTGGTTGGTCATCTGGAAACAGCCGTCGCCGTCGATGGCCCACACCTCGGTATCCGGGCAGGCCATCTTGGCGCCCATCGCCGCTGGGACGGCGTATCCCATGGTGCCGAGCCCGCCGGAGTTGAGCCAGGTGCGCGGCTTCTCGTACGAGATGAACTGCGCCGCCCACATCTGGTGCTGGCCGACCCCGGCAACGTAGATGGCGTCCGGTCCGGCGATCTTTCCCAACTCGGAGATGACGTATTCGGGGCTGAGGCTGCCGTCGTGTTGCGGTGCCCAACTCAGCGGGTAGGTCTCCCGCAGGCCGTTGAGATAGGACCACCAGCCGGCCAGATCGGTGTCACCGATGCCCTCGTTGCCGATCCGCTCCGGGCCGGCCGGTTTGCGTCGCAGCGCGTCGATCAGATCACGGATGACGGCCTTGATATCGCCGACGATCGGCACGTCGGGGTGCCGGTTCTTGCCGATCTCGGCCGGGTCGATATCGGCGTGGATCACCTTTGCCTCCGGGGCGAAGGAGTCCAGCTTTCCGGTCACCCGGTCGTCGAAGCGGGCACCCAGGGTGATCAGCAGATCGCTCTTCTGCAGGGCCGCCACCGCGGCCACCGTGCCGTGCATCCCGGGCATCCGGAGGTTCTGGATGTGGCTGTCGGGGAAGGCCCCTCGCGCCATCAGGGTGGTGACCACCGGAATACCGGTCAGTTCGGCCAGTTCCTGCAGTTCCTCGCAGGCGTCGCCGCGGATCACCCCGCCGCCGACATAGAGCACCGGTTTACGCGCCGTGGTGATCAACTTCGCGGCTTCTTTGATCTGACGGCCATGCGGCCTGGTATTCGGCTTGTAGCCGGGCAGTTCCAGTTGCGGCGGCCAGGAGAACGTGCACTGGGCCTGCAGCACATCCTTGGGAAGGTCCACCAGAACCGCGCCAGGGCGTCCGCTGGCGGCGATGTGGAACGCCTCGGCGATTGACCGCGCGATATCGTCACCGTCTCTGACCAGGATGTTGTGCTTGGTGATCGGCATGGTCATGCCGGTGATGTCCGCCTCC
>CAZGPT010000282.1:0-2344 GCA_964527015.1 uncultured Mycobacterium sp.
CAGCGGGCGCTGCTGGCCAAGTACCACGTGGACGATCCGGTGACGTTCTTCTCCACCTCGGACTTCTGGGATGTGCCGTTGGACCCGAACCCGACGGCGTCGAGCTTCCAGCCGCCGTATTACATCGTGGCGAAAAACCTTGCCAAGAATGACAATTCGGCGTCCTTCCAGTTGACCACCGCGATGAACCGGTTCCGACGGGACTTCCTGGCGGCCTATGTCAGCGCCAGCTCGGATCCCGACACCTACGGCCGGATCACCGTGCTGACCATCCCCGGTCAGGTCAACGGTCCCAAGCTCGCGTTCAACGCGATCAGCACCGACACTGCGGTCAGCCAGGACCTCGGCGTGATCGGCCGGGACAACCAGAACCGCATCCGCTGGGGCAACCTGCTGACCCTGCCGGTGGGCCAGGGCGGACTGTTGTACGTGGCGCCGGTGTACGCCTCGCCGGGGACCTCCGACGCCGCCTCGACCTACCCGCGCCTGATCCGGGTGGCGATGATGTACAACGACAAGGTGGGCTACGGGCCTACCGTGTCGCAGGCCTTGGACGGCATCTTCGGCGCCGGTGCCGGGGCGACGGCCACCGGCCCGGCCCCAGCCGTCGGCCCGGGACAGCCGGACGCCGATGAAGTGGCCGCCGCGCTGACACCCTCTGCGGTGCCGGCCAAACCGGATGCGCCACCGGCGGCGGTGCCGCCCGGCGAGATGACCCTGTCGCCGGCGAAGGCGGCCGCGCTCTCGGAGTTGGACTCGGCGATGGCCGGGGTTCAGGAGGCGCAGCGCAGCGGCAACTTCGCCGAGTACGGCCAGGCCCTGCAGCGCCTGGATGAGGCGATGGGCAAGTTCGACTCGGCTAAGTAGGGGGTGACTGGCGGGGTTTGCGCTCCGCTGTTATCCATGGGCGGTGTCGCTTGAGGTGTGCGTCGCGGACCTGACCGCCGCGGGGGTCGCAGTCACGGACATCGGCGAGGAGCTGGCCTCCTCGCTGGCCGGTGTCGAGGGGCGGTGCGCGTCGGCGGGTGCTGGGTGGCACGGGCTTTCGGGTTCTGCGCTGAGCGTGGTTGTTCAGCAGTGGGATGTTTCCGGTGCCCCGATGCTCTTGCGGCTGGCTTCTCATGCCGACGATCTGCACGGGTGTGCGGCATCGTTTTGGGACAGTGAGCAGTCCCGCGCTTCGGCGCTCGGGGCGCCGTGACGCTGAGCGTCGCTGATATCTCGCGGTGGAACGCCGACGCGGTCCGTGCGGTGGCTGACGCGGCGGGTGATCGGGCTGCGGCGTTGGGTTCTGCGGCCGACGGGTTGGCGGCGTTGCCGGGTTTCGGGTCGTGGGAGGGCGAGGCGGCGACGGCGGCGCGTGCGGCGATCGCGCGTACCCGGGCCGAGCTTGAGGTGTCCGGGCGGCAGGCGGCTGCGGTGTCCGAGGCTGCGGGCCGGGCCGCCTTAGGTATCGAGGGTATTCAGGCCGAGCTTCGGAGGTTGACCGTCGACGCCGCGGTGTCCGGGTGCGAGATCGACCCGGTGGCCAACTGGGTCATGGCCAGGCCGTGGGAGTCCCGGGAGGGCGTTCCGGCGCTGCAGCACCGGCTGGATTCGATTGTCGAGCGGGCGAACTCGCTGGACTCCCAGCTGGCCGCGGCCCTGGGTTCGTCTGAGGACGCTGTCGCGTCCTCGGGTCCCTCGGATGCGCTGAGCCGGCCGCTGCCGGATGACCCCAGGACGTTCCGCGAGCTGTGGCAGCGGCTGTCCCACGTCGAGCGCGACCAGCTCTATGACCGCGACCCCGCCATCGGCAATCACCCGGGCATGCCCGTCGGCGACGCGCACACCGCGAGCAAGGATCACTACCTGCGCCGTCGGCTGGCCGAGGAACTGGTGCGCGCACAGGCCGCCGGTTCCGCGGACCTGGCTGACCTGCAGGCTCTGGACCGGGTGCTGGCTGCACACCCGGATATCCGGCTGATGCTGCTGGACACCAGCGGGCAACGGCTACGTGCGGCGTTCGCCGCCGGCAATCCCGACACCGCCACCCACGTCTCGGTCAGCGTGCCCGGAATGAACACCACCGTGGCCGACAGCGTGGACGGCATGGTCACCGAGGCGATCGGCCTGCGCCAGTTGGCCTCCCGCCAGCTCGCTTGGCTGCCTGGCCGATCCCGCGAGACAGTGGCGACCATCGGCTGGATCGGCTACCCGGCCCCGCAGATCCGCGCCCGCGACGGCCTACCCGCGATGGTCCAGGGTGCTGTCGCGGTGAGCCACGACGAGGTGGCCGCGGCTGCGGCCCAGGACCTCTCCCGCTTCTACGCCGGCATCCAGGCCGCCCGCGACGTCGGCCCGG
>CAZGPT010000283.1:0-2318 GCA_964527015.1 uncultured Mycobacterium sp.
CCGTACTGCCATTGTAAGTACATGACTTCGATGAAAGACGATCGCCTGCAGCTGCGCGTCGACGCAACCTCCAAGCGGCGGCTGGAGGAGGCTGCCGCCGAGGCGCACCTGAGCGTGTCGGCGTTCGTGCTGCAGGCCGCCAGCCAGGCCGCCGACAACCTGCTCGCCGAGCGGCAGGCCATTCACCTGTCCCCCGACGCGGCGGCCGTGTTCACCGAAGCACTGAACCATCCGGCGCGGGTCAACGAGCGGCTGGCGGCCACGTTGAAGCGGTCAGCGAAGTTCACCTGGTTGGACTGAAGTGCAGTTCTACCGACCGGCCCTGCTCGACCCGGAGAGACACCGGCGCGACGAATTCACGTCGGGCGAATTATCCCTAGACGATTGGCTGCGCCGCTACGCCGGCCAGAACCGACGTGGTAACACCGCAGCGGTGTGGGTGATCGCCGACGCCAGCTACCGGGTCGTCTGCTACACGACGTTGTCGATGACCTCGGTGGATCGGTCAGCAAGTCCCACGCCCTTGGCGAAGGGCGCCCCACTGCAGGTTCCCGCGCTCCTCACAGGCCGGCTAGCCACCGACACCCGCGTGACCGGGCTGGGGCTGGGTACCCACATGGTCACACACATCCTGGCGACAGCAGCCGAGCTGAACGTCGAAGCAGCATGTCAAGCTGCCGTGGTCACTGCACTCAATCCGTCGGCTTTGAGCTGGTGGCAGCGGTTCGGGTTCGACCCATTCGATGCCGAGGACTCGACGAACCTGAACCTCTACCTGTTGTCCGAGGACATCGCCGCCACGCTCACGAGACTCTGATTCAGCGAATTCCCCTCAGGCAGAATGCAAGTCGTGGAGCAGTGGTTTCCCGGCGAGCTGCAGACATTGCGCGCCGATAATGTCCGACTGCGTCGGCTGCTCCGCAATCGTGGCCACGGGCGGCACGATGACGACTGTCCCGTGCCCGGGGGTGCTGATTCCAGTCGCGGGTGTTGGTGCGGGAGACTGACAACGTGACGGCTGAATTGATCGAGGAGTTCACCGACTGGCTCGACGAGCGCGACGCGCCGGATACGGCCGCCTTCGCCAGCCATGCCGAGATGTTCCTGAACTGGCGCGAATCCGCGCCGCTGGAGACCCTGGACGACGACGACCTTCGCGAGTTCCTGCTCGGCTGGTGCCCGCGCAAGCTGAGCATGCCCGCCGAGGAGTCGTGGGAGGTGTGCGAAGCGGTCGCAGAGTTCGTGTTCTTCCTGGGCGCCACCGGACGCCTGCACGGAGGTTCCGAGCGGGCCCGGGCCATGATGCGCACGGCGGTCGGCCTGGCCGACACCATGGCGGTTCGGATGGCCGACCCGGCCAACTTCGGCATGGCCAAGTCGCTGTTCGCCGGGATCACGGGCGCCGATCGGATGACCCAGGAGGAACTGGAAGCCGCGATCCGGCGACGAGTCGAGGAGCACAACGCGCTTCCGCTGGGCCAGCGCCAGGCCGCCACCGACCGGTTATTCGAGCCACCGGCGGCAATCGAACTGCCGTTCCTATACATCCCGCCGCCGGAGGCCGATGTGGCGGCCGCGGTTGCCCGGGCGGTGCTACCGGAAAAGGTGCAGAAGTTGCGCGATTATCTCGGCGGAACCGGCGCGGCGCTGACGGCGAAGGGCAATCTCAAACTGGCCGACGGGCGTGCCCTGGTCGACCTGCTCGACACCGGCGACGCGCTCGACGAGAAGATCGGCGAGAAGACTTTCACGACCCGGTCTACTGCGGAGCTGTCCCAGCTGACCTACCTGGTCGAACTGGCCCTGGAATCGGGGGCGGTGCGCCACGTCAACAAACGCCTGGTGCCGGTCAAGGCGTGGGCGAAGAAGTCACCCGTCGAACAGGCCACCGCGTTGTTCCAGACCGCGGTCGAGTTCGGTGTGCTGTCTGAGATGGGTGCCGGGCACTCGTTCTACGGCGACCTGCACAACCTGCTCGACGAAGGGGTCGTGCACTGGCTGGCCGCGTTGCTGTCCCCGGACGCCCAAGCGGATTTCGACGATATCGTCGAGCTGAACCGCAGCGTGGTGAACAGCCAGTTCACCGGCCGCGCCGCCGAGTACTACCTGTCCGGCGACTCGCCGGCCCGGGATATCGGCCGGATCATGGAGATACTCGACATGACCGGGGCAGTCCAATGGTCCGGGCGCCGCGAGTCAGTCCCCGATTGGGGTCGGCGGTACTCCACCGGCGGCACCGTCGCCTTAACCGCCTTCGGCCGCCACGCTCTGCCCGACCTGCTGCCCGAGGCCGGCCTGTCGCTGCGTACCGCGGCCGA
>CAZGPT010000284.1:0-2316 GCA_964527015.1 uncultured Mycobacterium sp.
CGGTCTCGATGAACCCGGGGGCGACCGCGTTGATGGTGATGCCCTTGGCGGCCAGCGACGGGGCCAACGCCTCGGTGACACCGATCATCCCGGCTTTGGTGGTCGCGTAGTTGGTCTGGCCCCGGTTACCGGCGATGCCCGCCATCGACGACAACCCGATCACCCGGCCGCCGGCACCGATAGTGCCGTTGGCCGTCAGACCCTCGGTAAGTCGAAGCGGCGCGAGCAGGTTCACCGCGATCACCGAGTCCCACCGGGCGTCATCCATATTCGCCAGCAGTTTGTCGCGGGTGATCCCGGCATTGTTGACCAGGATGTCGGCTCGGCCCCCGTTGACATCGGCGAAGTGCTCACCCAGGTGCGCGGTGATGCGGTCGACGGCGTCGTCCGCGGTGACATCGAGGGTCAGGGCGGTGCCCCCCACCCGCGCAGCCGTCTCGGCGAGAGCCTGTGCCGAATCCTCAATGTCGATCGCCACCACCCGGGCGCCGTCGCGGGCGAACACCTCGGCGATGGTCGCACCGATTCCGCGGGCCGCACCGGTAACGATGCCGACCCGGCCGGCCAGCGGTTTGTCCCAGTCCGCGGGGGCTTCGGCGGCCTCCGGGCCGATCCGGAAGACCTGCCCGTCGACGTAAGCCGACTTCGCCGACAGGACAAACCGCAGCGTTGACTCGCAGCCCGTCGCGGCCGTTTCGGCCTCGGGGGACACGTAGACCAGCGTCGCGGTCGCACCGCGCCGCAGTTCCTTGGCCAGCGAGCGGGTGAATCCCTCCAGGGCCCGCTGGCAGATGTGCTCACCGGTATCGGTGACCTGCTCCGGAGTGCTGCCCAGGACCGCCACCCGGGCGCAGGGGCCGAGGTTGCGCAGTACCGGGGTGAAGAACTCGTGCAGCCCGCGCAACCCGGCCGGGTCGGTGATCCCGGTGGCGTCGAAAACCAGTCCGCCGAAGGTGTCGGCCCAGCGCCCGCCGAGGTTGTTGCCGACGATGTCGTAGTCGTCGGCGAGGGCGGCCCGCACCGGCTCGGCGAGCCGGCCGCTCGCACCCGCCGGGCTGGCGATCAGCAGCGAACCGGCCAGTGCCGGCTGCCCGGGCCGGTAGCGCCGCAGCGGTTCGGGCGCCGGCAGTCCGAACTGCTTGGCCAGGAATGATCCCGGCGCGGAATTGATCACCTGGGACAGGAGGTCGGAAGCCACTGGAGCGCCTTTCGCGGGAGCGTTCGCGTCGTCGGTGTCTCGAACTTACTCCAAAGTAAGAACCGTGCGTAGGATAGGTCCGGCCCTGTCCACTGCCCTGTTACCGCGGAGGTTGACGTGTCCGCCCAGAGCCCCCGTAAGGTCGCCGTCCTCGGTGGCAACCGCATTCCGTTCGCCCGCTCCGACGGCGCCTACGCCGAAGCCTCCAACCAGGACATGTTCACCGCCGCCCTGAGCGGTCTGGTGGACCGTTTCGGGCTCGCCGACGAACGGCTCGGCGCCGTCATCGGCGGCGCCGTGCTCAAGCACAGCCGGGACTTCAACCTGATGCGGGAATGCGTGCTGGGTACCGCGCTCTCCCCGTACACCACGGCATTCGACATGCAGCAGGCCTGTGGGACCGGTCTGCAGGCGACCATCGCCGCCGCCGACGGCATCGCCGCGGGCCGATACGAGGTGGCGGCCGCCGGTGGTGTGGACACCACCTCCGATGCGCCGATCGAGTTAGGCGATTCGCTGCGCCGCTCTCTGCTGGCGCTGCGCCGGTCGACCTCCAACCTGGACCGGCTCAAGCTGGTCGGCGGACTGCCCGCGGCCCTCGGGGTGGAGATCCCGACCAACGGTGAACCCCGCACCGGGCTGTCGATGGGCGATCATGCGGCGATCACCGCCAGGCAGATGGGCATCAAACGGGTCGACCAGGACGCCTTGGCCGCGGCCAGCCACCGCAATATGGCCGCCGCCTACGACCGGGGATTCTTCGACGACCTGATCACCGGGTTCCTCGGGCTGTACCGCGACAGCAACCTGCGCGCCGATGCCACCGTGGAGAAGCTGGCCACGCTGCGGCCGGTGTTCGGGGTCAGGGGTGGTGACGCCAGCATGACCGCCGGTAACTCGACGCCGTTGACCGACGGCGCGTCGGTGGTGCTGCTGTCCAGCGAGGCCTGGGCCGAGGAGCGCGGGTTGGCGCCGCTGGCCTATTTCGTCGACGCCGAGACCGCGGCGGTCGACTATGTCAACGGCCCGGACGGCCTGCTGATGGCCCCCACCTACGCGGTGCCCAGGCTGCTGGCCCGGAACGGGCTGCGCCTGCAGGATTTCGACTTCTACGAGAT
>CAZGPT010000285.1:0-2275 GCA_964527015.1 uncultured Mycobacterium sp.
ACGAAGTCCTCGGCATTCTCCTCGAGCACATCGTCGATCTCGTCCAGCAGGTCGTCAGTCTCGGCAGCAAGCTTTTCGCGACGCTCCTGCCCACCGGCTCCGTCGCCGGCAAGATCGTCATCCTCGCCGCCGCCTCCGCCGCGCTTGGTCTGTTCCTGAGCCATCGCTGCCTCCTGATCTCATCGGTGGCCCCGTGGTGGTCAAGCAGGGCCGCCGGGTCCTACAGTACCGTCCGGCGTTCGACCACCCCGGGCTGATCGGTGTAGCGGCTCAAGTAGTGAGCTGTTCCACTAGCTCGGCAGCACTTTCCACCGAGTCCAGCAGCGCACCGACGTGAGCCTTGCTGCCGCGCAGCGGCTCCAGGGTGGGTATCCGCACCAGCGAATCCCCGCCGAGGTCGAAGATGACGGAGTCCCAACTCGCTGCGGCGATATCGGCACCGAAACGACGTAGGCACTCTCCACGGAAGTAGGCGCGGGTATCGCTGGGCGGGTTGTCCACGGCGTCGAGCACCTGTTGTTCGGTCACCAGGCGTTTCATCGACCCGCGGGCGACCAGTCGGTTATACAGCCCTTTGTCCAGCCGCACGTCGGAGTACTGCAGGTCGACCAGTTGCAGCCGTGGTGCCGACCAGCCGAGGTTTTCGCGCTGCCGGAACCCTTCGAGCAGCCGCAACTTGGCCGGCCAGTCCAGTAATTCCGAGCACTCCATGGGGTCGCGCTCCAGCAGATCTAGAATATGAGCCCAGGTCTCGATGACGTCGGTCGCCCGCGGATCGGGATCTCGGCTCTCCACCAGCCGGGCCACTCGTTCGAGGTAGATCCGTTGCAAAGCCAGGGCGGTGAATTCGCGTCCGTCGGCAAGTGCCACGGTGGCCCGCAAGGTTGGATCGCGGCTGATGACGTGGACGGCATGGACCGGTCGGGCCAGGATCAGGTCGCTGAGGTCGATCCCTTCCTCGATGAGGTCGAGCACCAGGGAGGTGGTGCCCACCTTCAAATAGGTCGAGGTTTCGGCCAGGTTCGCGTCACCGATGATCACGTGCAGACGCCGGTATTTGTCGGCGTCGGCGTGTGGCTCGTCGCGGGTGTTGATTATTCCCCGCTTCAGCGTCGTCTCCAGGCCCACTTCGACCTCGATGTAATCGGCGCGCTGAGAGAGCTGAAAACCAGGGTCGTCGCCGGACGGGCCGATGCCGACCCGGCCGGATCCGGTCACGACTTGGCGCGACACCATGAAGGGGGTCAATCCCGCGATGACGGCGGAGAACGGGGTTTGGCGGTTCATAAGGTAGTTCTCGTGGGTGCCGTAGGAGGCGCCCTTACCGTCGACATTGTTCTTGTACAGCTGAAGCTTGGCCGCACCGGGGACGCTGGCCACGTGGCGCGCGGCAGCCTCCATCACCCGTTCGCCGGCCTTGTCCCAGATCACCGCATCGAGTGGGTCGGTGACCTCGGGTGCGGAGTACTCCGGGTGGGCATGGTCGACGTAGAGCCGGGCCCCATTGGTCAGGATCATGTTGGCCGCCCCGACCTCGTCGGCATCGACCACCGGCGGCGGCCCGGACGGACGGCTCAGGTCGAAGCCGCGGGCGTCCCGCAGTGGTGACTCCACCTCGTAGTCCCATCGGGTGCGTTTGGCGCGCTGAATTCCAGCCGCCGCCGCGTACGCCAGCACGGCCTGAGTCGAGGTCAGAATGGGATTGGCGGCCGGATCCGACGGCGACGAGATGCCGTATTCCACCTCGGTGCCGATGATCCGCTGCATGAACCCAACACTAGCCGGGGTGCGAGTGGGACCCGGCGAGGTGATCGCCGGTCGCGGTTACCGCAGCCCCTCGTCGGCGTCTCAACCGCGGCCCGACGCCCCAGCGCCGACCGCCCGGGTCGTTTTCGCTCGGTTATTCGCGGCGATCGCCGCAGACCGGACGGCTGCCGGGGACCGGCGGGGGGACGCTATCGCGGACGACCGGTTGATGTTGATTCCAGGTCCGCTCTGAACGCTGTTCGCGGCGTATTGCCCGATTGACCCGGCGACCGCCAGTGGGCCCGGCCCGGCCAGCACCGTGTTCTGCTCGAGAGCACCCCGCCCGTTGCTCAGGGCGCTGAACGCGACGGTGAAGTAGCCGTCCACGCCACCAGCCCCGCCGGACGTCACGCTGTTGTAATCGCCGCCGATCTGTGATGCCGCGTTGACAGCGCCGTTGGCGGAGCGGACGGAGTTGCCGGTCCCGCCGAGTTGTGCTGCGGCCTGCGCGGCCCCGTTTTGTGCGTAG
>CAZGPT010000286.1:0-2262 GCA_964527015.1 uncultured Mycobacterium sp.
TTCTCGCCGGGGACCTCAACTGCACCCCGGAGTCCGACGAGTACCGCCGCGCCACCGGCCTGTCCGCCGGGGCGGTGGCGAACTTCACCCTGGTCGACGCTTGGACCGCGGCGGGCAACACCGGCCCGGGCCACACCTGGTCGGCGGCCAACCCGTTGGTTCCGCGGCGGGCCATTCACCCCCATCGCCGCCTGGACTACGTAATGGTGTCCACCCCGCGCCGGCTCGGCGCCGGACACGTGCACCGATGCTTCCTGGCCGGCACCGAGGCAGCCGACGGCGTGTGGGCCAGCGATCACTTCGCCGTGGTGGCCGAGGTGACGATGTGAGCCCCGGCGTCGCCGACATCGCCGCCATCGCACAGGTGCTCGCCTCAGTGGGGATGTTCGGGGTGATCTGGATGGTGCAGGTGGTGCACTACCCGCTGATGCGTTTCGCAGCCGGTCCGCTGTTCAGCAGCTTCGAAACCGCGCACCGTCTGCGCATCTCGTGGGTGGTCGGCCCGCTGATGGCCGTCGAGGGCCTCTGCGTCCTGGCCTTCCTCATCGCTCCGCCCGCCGGGCTGAGCTGGTGGTTGCCTTGGGCGGGCGCCGCTGCCGAGGCGGTCGCGATCGGCACCACGGTGCTCGTCTCGGCTCCGTTGCATGAGCGACTCAACGCGCACTTCGAATCCGCGACCCTCGATCGGCTGATCGCCACGAACTGGATCCGCACCCTCGCCTGGACCTGCCGGGCCGGAGTGGCAGTCGCCATATTGGTGGGTGTGCTGCGCTGATCGGCCGGTGAGCAGTGCGAACCGGCCGCCGTTTCGGAATCAGGTGTGGCGGTTACCACGTTCCATCGGAAACGGTGTCGGAGTTGAGATCGCCGAGTGCGATCACGGTCTTCGGGTCGACCGGAACGAACGGATCCTCCTTGCTGCCAAGCTTTTCCCCGACGGTCTTCACCTTCGCGAGGGTCTCCGCAGCCACCAGATCGTGCGCCTCGGCGTCGTAGTAGTCAAACCACGGCAAGCCGTGGCTCACGTAGGCGTCGCGGTCCACCGGCGTCGGAGGCGGCACCTCGCCGGTGATCGCCGTCCACTGCGCCGCGGAGCACAGATGGACAAAGACCCGCCGGGCATCTCTCTGTTCGTAGTCGATGAGCGGACGGTCGTCGGTGTAGACCTCCTGGCGCATCCGTCCGCCGGCTCCCAACCCCATGGCCGGTGGCCCCAGACTAGGCGGTGGCGCCGCCATCACCATCGCGTCACTGCACACCATTCGGGCTTGCTGCTCCACACGCCATGCCCCCAGCGCCTCCTCGGTAAGACCAACGGCCCGCAGTTGCACCCCGCCGTGGGTCTCTTCGCCGGTGACCTGCCCTTCGACGGTGGCACCGGAGCCCAGCGGTACCGCGACGAATTGCCGGATGAAACCGTCACCTGCGTTGATACCGTCCAGCCATGGCTGCTTCGGCAGCGCCACGTAGTTCTGCGGGTCCTTGACCAGGTGCTCGATCCACGGCAAACCGCTCACCGCGCACACCTTGCCCGCCCCCACCTGCAGAGCCGCAGGCTCGGAGGCACTGAATGACAGCCACATCGCCTCGCGCTGGTAGATCGGCAGCATCACCCCGCCCCGAGCCAGCCACTCCGCCGGCGCAGTGTCGGGGTAATCCGACACCCGCCTCAGCGGAAACCGCCCCAAACCGGGCGGCAGCGGATGCAAACCCGTCTCCGGAATCCTTAGCGTCCGTTGAAAAACCACCGTCACCGGACCCAGCACCAGCTGGTCGTTGACGATCTTCACCGGCGAATTGCCTGCCATAACTCCCCCATTTCTTGTGTTGCCCCATCTATAGCAGCGGAGGCCGACACGTCTGTGCGACGACGTCGGCTCACAACGCGGCGCCGTCCATGATCGCGGGACAACTGAGCGTGCCGTTGCCCGATCCAGCTCATCGGCTTCTGCCCCGCACGGCCGCGGGGTGGCCGGTTCCGACGAGCCGGATCTCGCGCCCGGCGCTACCCTCGGTGAGTGGGAACCGGAGTCGGGCGCGGCATTCTGACGGGTCGGCTCGGTGCGGTGGTCTTCGGCACGGCAGCGCTGTTCGTCCTGTTCCAGATGGTGCTGCAGACCTTCCCCAGCGTGATGCGCGAGGGTCTGGTCGTCGACCTCTCGCTCAACGAAGCAGGATTCGGCGGGCTGTCGTCGAGTTTCTACTACCCCTACATCCTGTTGCAGATTCCGGCGGGAATCATGGTGGCGCGCTTCGGTGCGC
>CAZGPT010000287.1:0-2242 GCA_964527015.1 uncultured Mycobacterium sp.
GTCCAGCCGTTCACCGACGGCTCGACCGCGGTGAGCCTGGTGATCTCGCACTGTGTGGCCGACGGCGCCGGCAGCGTGCTGGCCTGTGCTCAGGCCAGCACCGGGGCCACCCGCGATCTTGGCTACCCACCGGCGGGATCACGTACCCGGTGGCGCGCGGTACGCGAGGACCTCCGCCAGATCGGACGGGACCTCCCGGATATCGGCCGGACCATTCGACGGGCAGTCAGGGTGGCCGCCCAGCGTCGCGGTGAGCTCGCGCGACCGGGCACTCCCGAGTCCACCGACTCAGCCGGCCGACGGACTGTGCGGATGCCGTCCGCATCGGTCTTCATCGATGCCGAACAGTGGCATGCCTGCGCGGAAAAGCTTGGTGGTAACAGTTTTTCGTTGGTCGCCGGGCTCGCCGGCAAGCTCGCGCAGCGGCTCGGAAGAGCCCACGGGCCGGACACACTGGTGACGCTGAAGTTTCCGGTCAGCGACCGTGCCGACTTCGAGGACACCGGTGGCAACGTGGTGTCGATCGCCAGCGTCAGCTTCGATCCCAGCCAGGTCACCTTCGATCTGACCGGTCCGCGCACCGCCATTCGTGAAGGACTGAAGAGGGCGCGCGAGGTCCCCGACGAGATGATGGACCTGCTCCCGCTGGTTCCGTTTCTACCCAAGAGTGGGATCGCCCGGGTGGCCGACGCCGCTTTTGGATTTTCCACCGAACTGCCGGTTTCCTGCTCCAACATGGGCGCCATGCCACCCGCGGCGACGAGTGTGGACGGCACACCGGCCGAGTACCTGTCCTTCCGCGGCGTGGACCGGCACGTAACGGCAGAGAATCTGGAAAAGCGGCGCGGCATCATGACGGTGACCTCCGGGCAGATCGCCAACAAGATGACGATCACGGTCATCAGCTGGCAACCCGGGCTGGAAAACTCGGCGGCCGAACTGCATCGGGTGATAGCCGATACCCTCGGCGAGTTCGGCCTCTCCGGTGAGATCTTCTGAGGGGCAATCGAATTGACCTATAACGACCACCCCCGCGGAAAGCTGTTTCGGCCCACCGAGCGCGAACAGCCTGACGAGCATCGACTGGCGTTCCTCGACCACACCGCCCTGGAACTTCTCCGCGTGACCGGGCGAAACCAGCTCATCCAAATTGTCTGGGTCTATGAGCATCCCCTCGATCAGGACGGTCTCAACCGGTTCCACCACAACCTCTACGCGTCGCTGGCGAGCCGGCTGATCGAGCGCTCACCCCTGCCGTTCGGCAGGCCTCGCTGGGTGCGGCCGGCCGGACCGCCCCCGCCGATCCGGCAAGCCGAGGGGGTCCGCCCGCGCGCGGAACTGATGAACTGGGCCGACGAACTGGGCAATCTGCCGATCGACCCGGAGCGCGGGCCGGCCTGTTATCTCGCCGTCCAGCCGTTGGACGACGGTGCCACCGCGGTCAGCATCGTCGCCTCACACGTCATCGGCGACGGTGTCGGTGGGCTGATGGCCGTCTTCGAGGCGATCACCGGGAATATCCGCAACCCCGGCTACGAGCAGCCCGGCTCCCGGACTCGGCGCAGGATAGCCGCCGCCGACCTTCGCCGGGCCGTTCGCGATCTGCCGCTGACCGCCCGGACCGCGGTCAAGGCTGCGAGCACGTTGCGCGCCAAGCGCGCGGACTTCGCCCGGGCTCGGGCCGCGCAATCCGGCCCCGCGGACAACCGGCATGTCGTCATCCCGTCGGTCGCGATCTACGTCGATACCGCCGACTGGGACGCCCGGGCCGAAGCCCTCGGTGGCAACAGCTATTCGCTGCTGGCCGGCTTTGCGGCCAAGATCGCCGAACGCCTCGATCGACGGCGCGCCGTCGATGGGGCGGTGACCCTGCTCATCGCGATCAACCTACGCGAAAGCCTCGATGACGATCGTGCGCTGGCGATGGCATTCGCGAACGCTACCGTTGACCCGACCAAGGTCACCGCCGACCTCGCCGAGGCCCGCACCGCCGTACGCGATGCACGGGAGAGGGCCAAACGGGAGCCCGACCCGACCATGGAAATCCTCCCGCTCATTCCGTGGCTGCCCCGGGTGGCGGTCAAAGGTATTGCCGATCTGCTGTTCGCCTACTCCGAAGATCTGCCGGTTTCCTGCTCCAACCTCGGTGACCTGCCGCCGGATCTCGCCCGAGCCGATGGCACGCCTGCCGAAAACGTCTTCATCCGGGCGCTGGACACCAACGTCTCCATGGCTGAACTGC
>CAZGPT010000288.1:0-2194 GCA_964527015.1 uncultured Mycobacterium sp.
ACATGACGCCGGTTTTGTAGGCGTCCTGCATCTGCTCCTCGTAGAAGTCGCACAGCGCCTTGCGGCTCATGAACATGCTGTCGATGATGTCGCCGTCGTCCAGCTTCACCTCCGACTTGAGCACGAGGGTCTCACCACTCGCGGTCACCAGTTCCATCCTCACCTTGCGAGCGCGGTCGAGCGTCATCGACTTCTCGCCGTGATAGAAGTCGCCGTGCCGCATATGCGCCACATGGGTGCGTGACGCCATCGACCACGCGCCCATGCTGTGCGGATGCTTGCGCGCATACTCTTTGACCGCTTTCGGGGCGCGCCGGTCGGAGTTACCTTCACGCAGAACCGGGTTGACCGCACTGCCGAGGCACTTGGCGTAGCGGGCGCGAAGATCGTTCTCCTCGTCGGTCTTGGGATCCCCGGGGTAATCCGGCAGGTTGTAGCCCTTGGCCTGCAGTTCGGTGATCGCATCCAGCAACTGGGGCACTGAGGCGCTGATATTGGGCAGCTTGATGATGTTGGTGTCGGGGTCCTGGGTCAGCCGGCCCAGTTCGGCCAGGTTGTCCGGCACCCGCTGCTCCTCGCGCAGGTAGTCACCGAACTCGGCCAGGATGCGCGCCGCCACCGAAATATCGCTGTCCTGGACGTCGATGCCCGCTGGCTCGACGAAGGTTCTGATGATCGGCAGAAAGGCAGACGTCGCCAGCAGGGGCGCCTCGTCTGTCAGCGTGTAGATGATGGTCGGCTGTTCGGCACTCATGTGCTGCTCTCCCGGCGTCGGTTTCGGGTAAGACTGTGCGGTATCGGTCGCAGGATTGGTTCGTGATCGGTCCCCGTCGGTCCCTGCTGGTTCTTGCTAGTCCCTATCATGCGCTACCGCCCAGCCGGCCTACCGTGGGACCGCTGGCCCCTCGACGGGCATGTGCGATACCCTGAGGATCGGTCATGAGCGCCAGCGTGAAGCCCCGGCTTGCTGGCCGGCAACCCTCCAACCGCGGTGGGGTGCCCTGGGTGATGACCAGGTTGAGCAGTCGAAGGTGGCTGCACGGCAAGCGCGGGTCCGCCATGAAGGGCCCCCCGAGTAGACAGGGAAACCTGATGCGGAGCCCCCTCATGAGCCGCTGTCGCTGTTGCTGACCCCGCTTGACGAAGCGCGCCCAGCCCAGTGATTTCCTAGGAGCCCCCACCCCATGACCACCCTCGGCGATTGGTCCTTCGAGACCAAACAGATTCACGCCGGTCAGACACCCGACAGCGATACCCGCGCCCGTGCACTGCCGATCTACCAGACCACGTCCTACACCTTCAACGACACCGATCACGCCGCGGCTCTGTTCGGGCTGGCCGAGCCGGGCAACATCTACACCCGGCTGATGAACCCCACCACCGACGTGGTCGAGCAGCGCATCGCCGCACTCGAGGGCGGGGTCGCCGGGTTGTTCCTGGCCTCCGGCCAGGCCGCCGAGACCATCGCGATCCTGAACCTGGCGGCGGCCGGCGACCACATCGTGTCCAGCCCGCGGCTGTACGGCGGCACCTACAACCTGCTGCACCACACCCTGCCCAAGCTGGGTATCGAAACCACGTTCGTCGCCGATCCCGACGACCTGGATTCGTGGCAGGCGGCGGTGCGGCCGAACACCAAGGCCTTCTACGGCGAAACCATCTCCAACCCCAAGATCGACATCCTCGACACTCCCGGGGTGGCGGCGGTCGCCCACGCCAACGGGGTGCCGCTGATCGTCGACAACACCATCGCGACGCCCTATCTGATCCGGCCCCTGACCCAGGGTGCGGACATCGTGGTGCATTCCGCCACCAAATATCTCGGTGGGCACGGCACCGCGATCGCCGGGGTGATCGTCGACGGCGGCACCTTCGACTGGGCGGCCTCGGGCAGGTTCCCCGGGTTCACCACCCCGGACCCCAGCTACCACGGGGTGGTCTTCGCCGACCTCGGCGCACCGGCCTATGCCCTGAAAGCCCGCGTACAACTGCTGCGCGACCTCGGTTCGGCCGCGGCCCCCTTCAATGCCTTTCTGATCGCGCAGGGGCTGGAAACATTGAGTCTGCGGATGGAGCGGCACGTCGCCAACGCCCGGCAGGTGGCGCAGTTCCTCGTGGACCGCCCCGAGGTGGTCAGCGTCAACTACGCCGGACTGCCCAGTTCACCGTGGCACGAGCGGGCCAAACTCCTGGC
>CAZGPT010000289.1:0-2182 GCA_964527015.1 uncultured Mycobacterium sp.
GCGGCGGCGGCGGCGGCGGCGGCGGTGGCGGCGGCGGCGGCGGCGGAGGCTCCGGTGGCGGTGGCGGTGGCGGTGGCGGAGGCGGCGCCGGCGGCGGGAATGCCGGGATGGTGATCGGCGGCAGGCCGGGAATGTTGATGACGTTCATTCCCGGTGGCGGCGCATCGGCCAGTGGCGGTGGCGGCGGCGCCTGGTTGTAATCGTTGTTGCCCGGGTCGTAAGCCGGGGCGGGCGCGTTGTACACCGGTGGTGGTGGGGCGATCCCGTTGCTGACGGTGATCGTGACGATCGAGCCGGGCATCACCTCGCCGGTCGGGGTGGTGCCGACCACGGTTCCCTTCGCCGCGGTGCTATTGACCGGTGCCGGTTTGCTGCCCACCTCGAATCCGGCCTCGCTGACACGTTTCCTGGCCGCATCGAGGTTCAGGCCCACGACACTGGGAATCGCGACCCCGGGTGCGCCGTCGAGGTAGCGCGGGTCAGTCGGCGGCAGTTTCACCGGACCGAAATCGGTGGCGATCGGGTTCATCGCCATGAACCAGGTTTGCGCCGGCGACGTGCCGCCGTAAAGGTTCCCGTTCCCGCCGCATTTGCGCAACGGGAACGCACAGAGCGCGGCTGGTTCGGGGGAATCGTCGAAGACGTAGCTCGCGGCGGCCAGTTGGTTTGTGTAGCCGAGGAACGCCGAGGACCGATGCGATTCGGTGGTGCCGGTCTTACCCGCCATCGGCAGGCTCCAGCCCGCGGCGCCCGCAGCGGCGGCGCCGGTGCCCATGGTGGTGTCTTTGGCCAGCGCGTTGGTCAAGGTGTTGGCCAGGCCCTCGGGTACCACCTGTTCACACTCCGGGGTCGCCAGCGGCACCTCGTCGCCGTTGCGGTCGAAAACCGTCTCGATGGGGCTCGGTGGGCACCAGGTGCCGCCGGAGGCCAGGGTCGCCGCGACGTTGGACAGCTCCAGCGCGTTCACCTCGAACGGACCGAGGGTGAAGGACCCGATGTTCGTCCGGCTGATGTAATCGGCGAGGCTTTCGTCGCTCTTGGGCACGTAGGCGCGCGCGGTGCCCGGTTCGGCGTAGGAACGCAGACCCAGTCGCACCGCGATATCGACCGTGCGATCCACGCCGACCTGCTGGATGAGCTTGGCGAAGGCGGTGTTGGGTGACAGTGCCAGGGCATCGGTCATACTCATGGGGCTGCGGTAGCCGGCTGCGTTCTTCACACACCACGTCATGGGCGGACAGCCTGGCGTACCGCTTTCACCGAGGTCCTTGCCCTGGAAGAGCGGCGGGACGTCGAGCATCGCGTTGATGCCCATGCCCATATCGAGGGCGGCCGCGCTGGTGAAGATCTTGAAGATGGACCCCGCACCGTCCCCCACGAGGGTGAAGGGCTGGGGCTGAACGGTCTGCCCGGCGTTCAGTTTGAGGCCGTATCCGCGGTTGTCGCCCATTGCCAGAACCCGGTGCGCATCCTTTCCGGGCCGAATCACACTCATCACGCTGGCCACACTGTCCAACGTGGGGCTGGCCACTGCGTCGATGGCCCGCTTGACACTTTTCTGCACAGTCGGGTCGAGGGTGGTCCTGATCAGGTATCCGTTGCGGGCGACGGCCTGCTCGCTGATCCCCGCTCGGGCCAGGTACTGCAGGGCATAGTCGCAGAAGAACGCGCGATCCCGCGCCGCTATGCAGCCCTGCGGCAACGAGCCGGGTTTGCTCAGGATGCCGAGCGGTTGATCCCGGGCGGCCCGAAGCTCGTCGGCCCGATTCGGCAGGTTGTCGATCATGCTGTCGAGCACGACGTTTCGCCGGTCCAGCGCGCCTTCGGGATTGGTGTAGGGGTTCAGCGAACTGGTTGATTGCACCAACCCGGCCAGCAGTGCCGACTGTTGCCAGTTCAGGTCGGCGGCATTGACGCCGAAGTAGGTCTTCGCCGCAGCCTGGACGCCGTAGGCGCCGTTGCCGAAGGACACCAGGTTCAGGTAGCGGGTCAGGATTTCCGGTTTGGTCAATGACTTGTTCAATGCCAGCGCCAGCCGGATCTCACGTAGCTTCCTGGCCGGTGTGGTCTCCACTGCCGCCTGCCGTTCGGCCTCGCTGTCGGCGCCGATCAACAGGTTGTAGTTCTTGACGTACTGCTGCTCGATGGTGGACCCGCCGCGGGTGTCCACCGCCCCCTGCAG
>CAZGPT010000290.1:0-2111 GCA_964527015.1 uncultured Mycobacterium sp.
GGCCCGTTGGAGCTTCAGGGGACTATGGCGGACTTCGCTCGTACTGGTGATTGTGGGCCTTGATCGTAACCTTGCCAGCCGCCAGGAGGGCTAGCTTCTTGATTTGGCACCCAGGTTTGGGCATTCAATGGTTGGTAGAAGCCGCCATTGAAGGAGGCCCAAACCATGGATGCCACGTTGGATTGTACCGTTTCGGCTTGTCGCTCGGAATCGCCCACTTGGTCCCGTCGGGGGGTGGCGGAGAAGATGGCCCAGTTCGAGGCTCTCGATTCGCCCTGGACCTCCTGCCGGCAGATTGCGGGCCAGTTGGGTGTGCCGCCGAGGACGCTGCACCACTGGGTCCAGCGGGACCGGGCTTTGATCGGGAGCAGTTCGTGGCCCAAGAGCGTGGCGCACTTTTTGGAAACGCCTGGAGGACTCGACTTCCTGCACCGAATCTTCGCGGCCGCCCATCTGGTCTTCGTTCAGGCCAACAATTGTGGCCTGCGCAACCTGAGTTGGTTTCTGCACCTGAGCGGGTTGGACGAGTTCATTGCCCCGTCCTATGGAGCCCAACAGGCGGTGGCCGAGGAGATGGAGTCTCTGCTGATCCGCTTCGGCCAGGAGGAACACCAACGGCTCGCCGAGCAGATGCCGCCCCGCGAGATTACGCTTTGCGAGGATGAGACCTTTCATCCGCAGATCTGTCTGGTGGCCATCGAGCCGGTGTCGAACTTCATCCTCGTCGAACAGTACCAACCGCAACGGGACGCGGAAACCTGGCAGCAGTGCCTCAGCCAGGCAATCGTGGGGCTGCCGGTGACCGTGTTCCAGGTGACCAGCGACGCCGCCAAAGCCCTGGTGGCCCACGCGGAAACCCACCTGGGCGCCCACCACTCGCCGGACCTGTTCCACGTGCAGTACGACACGGTGCGGGCTACCAGCGCCGCTCTGGCGAGCCAGACGGCTGCCGCGGACAAGCAGCAGGAGAAAGCGCGGCAGAAGGCCGCCGACCTGCGATCCCAGCACGACGCCTGTCGGGAGCAATGCCCGCAAGATCCCTTGGTCGAGACGCTGCGACAACAAGTTCAGCGGGCGGAAGCCGAGGAAGTGGCGACGGTCGAGCAACTCAGCGCTTGCCAATCGCGGCAAGAGCGTGCCCGAGCCGCGCGGCAAGGGCTGGGACACGATTATCATCCCGTCGATCTCGAAACGGGCCAACCGCTGACCGCCGAGGAGGTGGAGCGACGGTTGACCGGCCATTTCGACGCCCTCGACCAGGTGGCCGAGGAGGCGGGCCTCTCGGCCCATGCCCGGGAAAAGCTCGCCAAGGCCCGCCGCGTCCTGGGCTCGATGCAGGCCACCATTGCTTTCTTCTGGACGATGGTTGCCGCACGGTTGACCGCTTGGCAAATCCGTCTCCCAGTTCAAGAATGGCTGCGGCAGGAGTTGATCCCCGCCTGCTACCTGCGTCGCGCTGCGGAGAAGGCCAGCACCGCTCAGGAGAAGCAACGGCTGCGCAACTTGGCGGCGGAAGTTTTGGCGAGGGCTCGCTCTCCGGATGGGCTTTGGGGCACGTTCAGCCCCGAGCTTCAAGCCGATCTGGAAGACAAAGCCCAGCAGTGCGCCGACTCCTTTCAGCGGAGCAGCTCCTGCGTGGAAGGACGCAACGGCCAACTGTCGCTGAAGCACCACGCCCTCCACCAGTTGACCGGGCGGAAGTTGCAAGCATTGACCGTCTTGCACAACTACGCGGTGCAACGTGAAGACGGCAGCACGCCCGCAGGGCGATTCTACGGCGTGGCGTCGCGAAACCTCTTCGATTGGCTCCTGGAGCATCTCTCGCTGCCCGCCCGCCCACGTACCGCCCGCCGGGCCGCCTGACATCTTCCCGCAGCCGCGGGTAGCTTCCCCGTCTGCGCGCCACAGGGCGTGATGCGCCCCTGTGCCACCCTGGATAGCCGTGGCTAGCCCCGCAATAGGGCTGCGTCCCCGCCGGTCGCCACTCAACAACGAAGACTGCTAGCAGTTGGCAAGGTTACGATCGAGGCCGGATTGGGCAATCGGGCATCGGGCGCACAGTGCGGTCAGCTCAGAAGGGCCTTGGTAAGACGGGTGTTCTGCGGTGTTTC
>CAZGPT010000291.1:0-2063 GCA_964527015.1 uncultured Mycobacterium sp.
TAGAGCGCTGCCTTTGCAAGGCAGATGTCAGGAGTTCGAATCTCCTAGGCTCCACAGCAACGGATGCGCGGCAGATCACCTGCCTTCGGGTCCGCCTGACCCCTGCGGGCGACCGCTGACCTCGTGATGGCACACTGTGGGCCGTGACCACAAGCCCTATCCAGACCGCGACCGCGACCCTGCACACCAACCGTGGCGACATCAAGATCGCCTTGTTCGGCAACCATGCCCCCAAGACCGTCGCCAACTTCGTCGGTCTGGCACAGGGAACGAAGGATTACTCGACGCAAAACGCCTCCGGCGGAAGTTCGGGACCGTTCTATGACGGCACCGTGTTCCACCGGGTCATTGACGGGTTCATGATCCAGGGCGGAGACCCGACCGGCACCGGCCGCGGCGGCCCCGGGTACAAATTCGCCGACGAATTCCATCCCGAGTTGCAGTTCGACAAGCCCTATCTGTTGGCGATGGCCAACGCCGGTCCGGGAACCAACGGCTCGCAATTCTTCGTCACCGTCGGCAAGACCCCGCACCTCAACCGCCGGCACACCATCTTCGGTGAGGTGGTTGACCCGGAATCACAGAAAGTCGTCGATGCGATCGCCGGGACGGCAACCGATCGCAACGACCGGCCGTCCGACGACGTGGTGATCGAGTCGGTCACCATCGCCTGACGGCGCTGTTGACGCCGCGTCAGGTGTCACCGAGCGGTCAGCGCTGTCCGGCGTAACCGGCTTCGGTCAGCACGTCGAGTGCGTCGAGTGGATCCCCGCCGAGATCCCACCGGCTGAGCACGAACAACCCGCCGTTGACGGTGTCGATTTCCAGCAGGCGGACCTGACGGCCCCAGCGCCGGAACTCGGTGATGCGGATCAGGTCGATATCGGCCCGGCGCAGTGTCATCGTGCGCATCCAACCCCGGTACAACAGCCCGTCGGGGGTGATCGTCAACCGTGGACTGGACCGCCAGGATCCGGCCGCGAACACCAGCAGACCGATCGCGGCTATACCGGTGAGCATCCGCCCGGCCGGGTCAGCGGCGAATGTCGCCGACCCGACTGCCATCAGGATGCCGGCCAGTGCGACCCCGGCGATACCGGCCATCGGTGGCCCCCACTCAGTACGGGGCATAGTTATCCACAGGCACTATCCACAGTGGGGATGAATCACACACGTGTGATTGGGCTCACCGCCACCGCATGGTCAGCAGCAGCCCGAAGATCATGAACCCGAAGGCGATGGCGTAATTCCAGGGACCCAGATCGGACATCCACTGCAGCGCCGCCGGGGTGTCGTAGCCGGAGGCCGCCAGCTGGAACACCAGCAGCCAGATCAGACCGAACAGCATCAGGCCGATGAACAGCACGACGAACCAGACGCTGGATGGGCCGGCTTTGACCTTCACCGGAGTGCGGCTCACCGGGTTGATGGTGAAGTCGTTCTTCTTGCGGACCTTGGACTTGGGCATGGCTACCTTCGCAGACGTTCGTCGGTGGGACGAGAGCCGGATCGACCATGAGACTAGCCCACCTGGCCGGGTAGCCTTTCAGGCGTGCGGATCCTGGTCGTCGACAATTACGACAGTTTCGTGTTCAACCTGGTCCAATACCTCGGGCAGCTCGGGGTCGAGGCGGAGGTGTGGCGTAACGACGACCAGCGGCTGGCCGGTGCCGCTGACATCGTTACCGCGGCCGAGGAGTTCGGCGGCGTGCTGCTGAGTCCGGGACCGGGCACCCCTGAGCGCGCGGGGGCCTCGATCGGACTGGTCCACGCCTGCGCGGCCGCGAAGACCCCGTTGCTGGGTGTATGTCTGGGCCATCAGGCGATCGGTGTGGCGTTCGGGGCCACCGTGGACCGCGCGCCCGAGCTGCGGCACGGTAAAACCAGTTCGGTTTTCCACAGCGATGTCGGCGTCCTGCACGGTCTGCCCGACCCGTTCACCGCCACCCGCTATCACTCGCTGACGATCCTGCCGCAGACCCTCCCGCCGGATTTGGAGGTCACCGCGCGAACGACGGCACCAGGCGAGCGCAGCGACGGGAAGGGCGAAGGCGAGCGCAGCG
>CAZGPT010000292.1:0-2057 GCA_964527015.1 uncultured Mycobacterium sp.
TCCCGGCGTCCTTGTCCGCCACCAACTGCAGGGTGATCCGGCTGGTGTTGAGCAGACTGGTGGTTTCCGGCAGGACTCCGTCCAGCGTGGAGAGCAGGAACGTACCGCCCTCGACGATATCGCTCAGCTTCTCCGGGCCGTCCTTGCTGGTACCGAGTTCGGATTTGATGAGCTCCAACTTGTCGGTGTCGACCTGTTTGAGCATTCCGTCGGAATGGGCGAGCAGCTCGGCCATCGTGACCGGCACCTCGGTGCGGCCCAGCGCAAAACTGCTGCCGTTGGACAGGAACGGCGCCTCGCCGTTACCGCCGTCGAAGTCGATGTACTGCTCCCCCGCCGCCGACAGCCCGGCCACCCTCGCCGTGCTGGACGTCGACAGTTTGACCGATGAGTCCAGTCTGACCTCGGCGTTGACCCCCTCCGGGACGATGGACAGTGTCTCCACCTTGCCGATCGGCACCCCACGCAGGGTGACGTCCTGATTCGGCAGCAGACCGCCGGATGCGGGCAGTTCGACCGTCACCCGGTAGACCGACCGCAGCGGATTCCAGCGCAATGCCCCGAGCATCAGATAGGACAGCCCGACAACGAGGGTGAGCAACAATGCGATCGCCGACAGCCAGGTCTTGTGCCGGTGCCCGAACTTGACGGCGCCGACGACCCCGTCGGCGACGGTGCCGATCACGGCGCCGGCTCCGGAGCCGGCCCGGTCGGTGCGGACTGCCCCTCCGGCGGGTTGACGAACTCACCGGGGGCGGTCGGCCCGGGAGCAGGCCCGTCGACATCCCACTGCCCGTGTTGCACACCCGGGACGACCGGCACCTGCGGCACGCTGGGCCCCCGCCCCACGATGCGTTCCTGCAGCCGGAACAGGGTGTACTTGAACGAGCCGACCAGCTGGTTCCAGGTGGACCATTTCGGCCCGTGGAAACCCGGGTCCCCCGGGAAGCCGATATCCGGGATGTGGCCGAGGATGAGCCGGTCGATGCTGCCGCGCAGGGCGATCGAAGTGCCTGCTGTGGCTTTCACCAGCGGCGGCAGCAGCTGGTTCAGCGCAACCATGCTGGTGTCGGGATCCACGGCGACATCGTTGAACGCGCTGGAGATCGTGTTGAGATCGGCGATCACGCTGCGCCCGCTGGTATCGGTGCCGCCGATGGACGGCAACCTGCTGAGCACCTCGGTGGTGCTGCCGGCTTCGAGGACCAGGTCGGTGATCTGCGTGGTCTGCTGGGCCAACGTGTCGGTGGCCGGGGCCGCGGCGGTCATGAGTTCATCGATGACTGCGTTCTTGGCGTCGATCCGGCTGGAAAGACCGGATAGTGCGGTCAGCGAGTCCGAGATCTGATCGGTACGCCGGTCCATCGTTGCGAGCAACTGATTGGTGTTGGCGACCAGCTGGCGGAAGTTCCTGCCGCCGTTATCTCCGGCCGCTTTCCCGGCACCGTTGATGATATCGGTCAGGTTCTTCACCGCACCGCCGTTGACGAGGACCGCCGCGCCGGTTAGGAGGTTCTCGACGGTCGCAGCCGCGGCCGTGTCCTGGATTCCGATGGTGTCCCCGTCTTTGAGCACCGGCGCGTTGGCGGCAGCCTTGGCCGGGGGTTTGACCGCGATGAACACATCACCGAGCGGGGTCGCCGACCGCAGTTCGGCGGTGGTTCCGACCGGAAGGCGGACACCGTCATTGATGCGCAGCGTGGCCACCGCGGTGTAGTCGCGAGCCACCAGGTCCTCCAGTTGGCCGACATCGGCTCCGACCAGCCGCACCTTGGCGAAGGCCGGCACGTTGAGCGCGTTCTCGAACACCACGGTCAGGTTGTAGCCACCCGGTCCCGTTCCCGGATGTGGCAGTGGCAGGCTGGCCAGTCCGCTGCTTGCACATCCGGCCGTGGCCAGCGTGACCGTCATAGCGAGCACAACCGCGGACCGTCCGCGTCGGGTCATCATTTCTGTCCCATCGCCGCAAGGCCGTCGAGGATGTAGGAGACCCCGAAATCCGGGCCGAAGTCCTGCAGAGTTCCTGTGCTACAACCTAATTGCCGCAAATGCAGCAG
>CAZGPT010000293.1:0-2056 GCA_964527015.1 uncultured Mycobacterium sp.
CGCCGATCAGAGCGCCGGCCATGATTTGTGGGTCTGCCATTACTTATCCTCCTTGGTTGCTGGTAGGTCTACTACCAGGGCTATGGGTAGTTCGGGGTCGAACACGCGGGATGGTCCCGCTGCTCGGGGTCTCGTCGTGAGCGGGTTCTAGTGGTGCTCCTCTTCCAGTTCCATCGCCTGGCTGAAGTACAGGATCGTCAACAGCGAGAAGATGAACGCCTGGATCAGGCCGACGAACAGGTCGAAGGACTTCCAGATCGCATTGGGCGCCCACATTATGTAGGGCGGGAACAGCGCGATCAGCGCGATCATGATGCCGCCGGCGAAGATATTGCCGAAAAGACGCAGGGACAGTGAGATCGGCTTGGCGAGTTCTTCGACGATGTTGATCGGCATCAGGAATGACACGTGACCTTTGAGCACCTTGATCGGGTGTCCGATCAGCCCGCGACGCCAGATACCGGCCGCGTGGTAGCTGATGAACACGAACAGGGCGAGCGCCAGCGCGAAGTTGATATCCGCCGCGGGCGCTTTGAGCACCTCGTGCGAGGCGCCGTCGGCAGTGCCGTACTGCACGGGCAGCACGGCGATCCAGTTCGCGACGAGGATGAAGACGAACAGCGTCACCGCCATCGGCAGGGCGAACGGGGCCACCTTCATACCGATGGCCGACTCGATCTGGCTGCGCATTTGGGTGGTGATGGCTTCCCAGAACAGCTGGACCCCGCTGGGCACACCGGTCGAGGTGACTTTGGCACGCAGGAAGAACGCCAGAGCCAGGGTGATCACCGCGGCGATCGCGGTCGACAGCACCGTATCGGTGTTCACCGTCATACCCAGCCACGTGGCCGTGGTGTGGTGGCCGACCTCGATCGAGCCCACAGCGAGGATGCGTTCGGTCATGGTGCTCAATCCTTGAACATATTGTCGGCGGTTGAGGCGGTATTGCGAGAAGAATCCGTCGGAGGGGTCCCATCCGGGGCGTATTCGTCGGCCTCACCGGTCCGGATCTTCTTCCACACCGGCAGCGCGGTGGCCAGCACGAGCACGATCTGGAACAACGCCAGTCCGAAAACGACACCCAGACCCAGCGGGCGGAAGACGAACGCGATACTGAGACCGATCGTCGTGATGATGAGCAGCCGGGTGGCCGAGTTCACGGCCATCTTCTTCTTCAGCGGATGATCTTCCGCAGTGATCGAGGCGACCGAACGCCGCACCAGCAGTGCGTTGGTCAGGCCCAAACCCAGGCCGACGCTGAAGAACACCCCGAACATCACATAACCGGCCCAAGCCGACAGCCCGATCGCGAGCACCGAGAAGACGCCGCAGATCGTCAGGAGCAGCATCGGCCGGAAGGCAACGGACGGAAACACCAACGGCGCTTCAGGCGCTGGTGTCGTCACACATCCACCCACAATCACGTCAGTCCGAAGGTCGGCCCGAACGGGCGCGCATCGGCACGGTACCACATGTCAAACCAGGCCAAACCGGCCTACTACTTGCCGTCGTAAAGGCTGTCGTACAGGGCCGTGAGCTCGTCGTCATCAGGCATGTTCTGGCCGCGCAGCAGCGGGATGACGGTGACCACGATCGCCACCGCGACAGCCGCAAGCATCACCGCGCCGGTGTACCGCGGATCGAAGAAAATCGTGCTGGCCGCACCGAGGGCGACCAGCCCTACCCATAGGTAGATGAGCAGCACCGCGCGGCGGTGCGAGTGCCCGATCTGCAGCAGCCGATGGTGCAGGTGCATCTTGTCCGGACTGAACGGGCTGCGACCGGCCCGGGTGCGTCGGACGATCGCCAGCAGCATGTCCAGCGCGGGTACGAAAACCACCGCGACCACCAGTAGGAACGGCGACAACAGCGCGAACACGTCGCGGGCGCCGTAGGCGCTCTGCGAAATGGGTCCGGCCGCCGTGGTGGACGCCGCCGCGAGCATCAGGCCGATCAGCATGGATCCGGAATCGCCCATGAAGATCTTCGCCGGATGAAAATTGTGCGGCAGGAAGCCCAGGCAGGCCCCGGCCAGCACCACCGAGATCACCGCCGG
>CAZGPT010000294.1:0-2035 GCA_964527015.1 uncultured Mycobacterium sp.
TCACCGCGACCGAGGAGCCGGCCATGCTGCTGTCGTCTTTCATCCACGGCATCAAGCGGATGCCGGTGAGCTGGACACCGGAGGTTTAGGGAGATCGTGATGAAGGATCGCCTGAACTGGCTGGCCCTCCACGGGGTGGTGCGGTCGGCCGCGAAGTGGTCCGCACGCCGCGGCGACCCCCAGGCCAGGCTGATCGCCGACCCGGCGGTCCGGGCCGACCCGTATCCGTTCTACGAGGAGTTACGCCGCCGCGGCCCGCTGGTTCGCGGGCGGCTGAGCTACCTGGCCGTGGATCACGCGGTGGCGCACGAGTTGCTGCGCTCAGAGGACTTCCGGGTCATCGTTCTCGGGGCCAGCCTGCCGGCCCCGCTGCGGTGGGCCGAGCGGCGCACCCGGGTGGAGTCACTGCACCCGCTGCGGCCGCCGTCGCTGCTGGCCGTCGAGCCGCCCGAGCACACCCGCTACCGCAAAACGGTGTCCGCCGTCTTCACACCGCGGGCGGTGGCGGGGCTGCGGGAGGGCGTCGAGGAGACCGCGACATCCCTGCTGTCCGGGTTGTCGGGCGATCCGGCCGTCGTCGATATCGTCGACCGGTACTGCTCCCAGCTGCCGGTCGCGATTATCGGCGAGATCCTCGGCGTGCCGGCATCCGAGCGGTCCCGGGTTCTGGAGTTCGGCGAGCTGGCCGCACCCAGCCTGGACTTCGGCTTGTCCTGGCCTCAGTACATGAGCGTTCAGCGCGGGCTGGAGGGGTTCAACGTGTGGCTGGCCGAACACCTGGCCACGCTGCGAGAAAATCCTGGTTCGGACCTCATGAGCCAGCTGATCGAGGTGTCGCAGGACGGGGTGCGGCTGGACCCGGCCGAGTTGCGCGCCATCGCCGGGCTGGTGCTGGCAGCAGGTTTCGAAACGACGGTCAACCTGCTGGGCAACGGGATTCGCCTCTTACTGAACGCACCGGACCAACTCGCGATCCTGGCCAAGAATCCGTCGCTGTGGCCAAACGCCGTCGAGGAGGTGCTGCGGCTGGACTCGCCGGTGCAGCTCACCGCGCGGGTCGCCCGGTCCGACACCGAGGTCGCCGGAACAGCGATTCGCCGCGGCGAGGTCGTGATCATCTGCCTGGCCGCGGCGAACCGTGATCCCCGGGTATTCGCCGACCCGGACCGCTTCGACGTGCTTCGCGAGAACGCGGGACGGCACCTCGCGTTCTCCGGGGGCCGGCACTTCTGCCTGGGTGCCGCCCTGGCCCGACTCGAGGGAGAGGTTGGGTTGCGGCAGTTCTTCACGCACTTCCCTGATGCGTTCCTGGCCGGTGCGGGCTGCCGTCGTGACACCCGGGTGCTGCGCGGGTGGGCAGAGCTACCGGTCCGGCTCGGCACTGCGGTCCGTGTCGCCGGATGAGCCGGCCCGCGGCGGGCGAACGTGGTTGACACCCGCCTAACCGGGCGGTTTCCTGGGGAAGTGAGCTACGACACGATCATCCGCAACGCCCGCTGGTTCGACGGAACCGGTGCCCCCTCGTCGGTGCGGAATATCGGGATCCGGGACGGACATATCGCTGCGGTGACCCCGCACGCACTGGAGGAGACCGGGTGCGCCGAGATCATCGACGGGACCGGCAAGTGGGTGCTGCCGGGATTCGTCGACATCCACACCCACTATGACGTCGAGGTCCTGAACGGCCCCGGACTGCCCGAATCGGTGCGGCACGGGGTGACGACGGTGCTGATCGGGTCCTGCTCGCTGTCGACCGTTCATGTCGGCGGGGTTGACGCCGGCGACCTGTTCGGCCGGGTGGAGGCGATCCCCCGGGAACATGTCATCGGCGCCGTCGATGCGGCCAAGACGTGGAAAGGTGCCGACGAATACGTCTCCGCCCTGGAGGCTCGCGCATTGGGGCCCAACATCGCGGCCTTCATCGGGCACTCCGACATGCGCACCGCCACCATGGGACTGGATCGGGCGACTCGGGCGGAGATCCGGCCCACCGCCGCCGAACAGGCTGAAATGGAGCGGATGCTCAGCGAGGCTC
>CAZGPT010000295.1:0-2001 GCA_964527015.1 uncultured Mycobacterium sp.
GTATTCGGTGGCCATGTCGAACGAACGGGGCATAGCAGACGAGGCTACCGTTACCGAACGTGGCCCTACCCATGGAATCCGGTGGCGGATCCGACCGGGAATTCGGCGGAGCCGAGATCACCGCGGACGTCCCGTTGGCGTCGTTGACGACGATGCGGGTCGGTCCGGTCGCGCGACGGGTGATCACCTGTGCCAGCACCGATCAGATCGTCACCACCCTGGGTGCTCTGGACCGCACCGGGCGGCCGGCGCTGGTGCTCGGCGGCGGCTCCAATGTGGTGATCGCCGACGACCAGACCGATCTCACCGTGGTGCGATTGGCCAACACCGAGATCACGGTGGATCCCCCCCTGCTGCGCGCCGGGGCCGGAGCCGACTGGGAGGCCGTCGTCAGCAGATCGGTCGAGGCCGATCTTGGTGGGCTGGAATGCCTTTCGGGAATACCCGGATCGGCCGGCGCCACCCCGGTGCAGAACGTCGGCGCCTACGGCGTGGAGGTGGCGGACCGGATGACCCGGGTGAAGCTGCTCGACCGGGCGACCGGCGGGGTGCGCTGGGTGCCGGCGCCGCAACTCGGATTCGGATACCGGCACAGCATCCTGAAGGGGTCAGCGGAGGCGACGGTGCTTGAGGTCGAGTTCACCCTCGATCCGGCCGGACGTTCGGCGCCGCTGCGCTATGGCGAACTCGCCGCGGCCCTGGATGTTCCGGTCGGCGGGCGTGCCGAACCGGCCCGGGTTCGGGCCGCGGTCCTGGCGTTGCGGGCGGCCAAGGGAATGGTGCTTGACGCGGCCGATCACGACACCTGGAGTGTGGGTTCGTTCTTCACCAACCCGGTGGTTGCGGCCGAACAGTTCGACCGAATCCGGCGTGGCTGGGACATGCCCGTCCCGCACTATCCGGCCGTCGACGGAATCAAACTCGCGGCCGGCTGGCTGGTGGAGCGGGCCGGCTTCGGCAAGGGGTTCCCCGGTGCCGGGCCGTGCCGGCTGTCGGGCAAACACGCGCTGGCGCTGACCAACCGCGGCGGTGCCACGACCGCCGATGTGCTGGCACTGGCCCGCACCGTGCGGGCCGGGGTGCATGACGTTTTCGGGGTGTGGCTCGTTCCGGAACCGGTCCTGGTGGGCTGCGCGCTGTAGCGGCGGGCCGGTCAGGGTCGGCGGTTGAACCGGCCGGCGCTGGCCTGGTCGCGCGGCCGGATGACGATCTGGTCGATATTGACGTGTGCGGGCCGGGAGGCGACGAACCCGATCACCTCCGCGACATCGTGGGCCGCCAGCGGGGTGATCCCGCTGTAGACCGCCTCGGCCCGCTCCTCGTCGCCGCCGAACCGGGTCAGCGAGAACTCGGTCTGCACCGCACCCGGTGCGATCTCGGTGAGGCGTACCGGCTTTCCCAGCAGCTCACCGCGCAATGTGCGGTGCAGCGCCCCCTGGGCGTGTTTGGCGGCGGTGTAGCCGGACCCGCCGTCGTAGACCTCCAGTGCCGCGATCGAGGTGACCGTGACGATCAGGCCGTCACCGGAGGCGATCAGCTTCGGTAGCAACGCGCGGGTCACCCGCAAGGTGCCCATCACGTTGGTTTCCCACATCCAGCGCCAGTCGTCGAAGTCGGCCTCGGCCACCGGCTGCAGGCCTTTGGCCCCGCCGGCGTTGTTCACCAGTACGTCCACCCGCCCCAGTTGGGCCGTCAGCGACCGCACCGCCGCGTCGTCGGTCACGTCGGCGGTGACCGCGGTTCCGCCGATCTCCTCGGCCAGGCGGCGGATCCGGTCGGTCCGGCGGGCCACCACGACGACATGAAAGCCGAGGGCGGCGAGAGTCCTGGCCGTCGCCTCGCCGATTCCGGAGCTGGCGCCGGTGACCACCGCGACCCTGGAGTGGGCATCGGGCTGTGCTGTCATCGTTCTGACTCTAAGTCAGCGGCGGGCCACCCCGACGGCGGTGTAAAGATGTAGGCGTGCGGCATTCCCGGGACCTAGCTTCCGTCGGCAGCCCT
>CAZGPT010000296.1:0-1995 GCA_964527015.1 uncultured Mycobacterium sp.
AAGTACCGGTCACCCTCGATCTCCCCGGCCTACACCGGGCGGTTGTCCACCGATCCGATTCCGTCCCTGCGGCTTCCCGACGAGCCCATGGAGCCGGCCGCGGCGTACCGGTTCATTCACGACGAGCTGATGCTCGACGGCAGCTCGCGGCTGAACCTGGCCACCTTCGTCACCACCTGGATGGACCCCGAGGCCGAGCAGTTGATGGCCGAGACGTTCGACAAGAACATGATCGACAAGGATGAGTACCCGGCTACCGCTGCCATCGAATCCCGCTGCGTATCAATGGTTGCCGACCTTTTTCACGCCGAGAATCTTCGTGACGACGATGCCGACAGCGCGGTGGGGGTGTCCACAATCGGTTCCTCGGAAGCGGTCATGCTGGGCGGTCTGGCCCTGAAATGGCGGTGGAAGCAGCGGGTTTCCGCGAAGAAGAAGGACGCGTGGAAGACGCGCACCCCCAACCTGGTGATGGGCTCCAACGTCCAGGTGGTGTGGGAGAAGTTCTGCCGATATTTCGAGGTTGAGCCGCGCTACCTGCCGATGCAGGATGGCCGCTACGTCATCACCCCCGAGCAGGTGGTCGACGCCGTCGACGAGGACACCATCGGGGTGGTGGGGATTCTGGGCACCACCTACACCGGTGAACTGGAACCGATCGCCGAGATCTGCGCGGCGCTGGACAGGGTCGAGAGCGAGAAGGGGCTCGACATCCCGGTTCATGTGGACGCCGCGAGTGGTGGATTCGTGGTCCCGTTCCTGCACCCGCATGTCGTTTGGGACTTCCGGTTGCCCCGGGTGGTGTCGATCAATGTCAGTGGCCACAAGTATGGCCTGACCTATCCGGGGATCGGCTTCGTGGTCTGGCGCAACGCCGATGCGCTGCCCGAGGAATTGGTGTTCAAGGTCAACTATCTGGGCGGGGACATGCCGACGTTCACGCTGAACTTCTCCCGGCCCGGTAATCAGGTCGTGGGTCAGTACTACAACTTCCTGCGGCTGGGCCGGGCCGGCTACAGCCAGGTTATGCAGACGCTGTCGGCCACCGCCCGATGGCTGGGCGATGAACTGCGAGACAGTAAGCATTTCGAGGTGATTTCCGACGGCAGTGAAATCCCGGTGGTGGCCTGCCGGCTCGCCGGCGACTTCGGCTACACCGTTTTCGACGTGTCGGCTGGTCTACGGACCTACGGATGGCAGGTGCCCGCCTACACCATGCCTGCCGGCGCCGAGGATGTCGCGGTATTACGTGTCGTGGTGCGGGAGGGTTTTTCCGCCGACCTGGCGCACTCGCTCAGTAGAGATCTCAGGGCGGTGCTGGCCAAACTCGACGCGATCAAGCCGGGTGACAAGTTCACCGAGGGACACTTCGCGCACTGACCCGCTGCGGACGGCTCTCGCGGCCGGTCTGGGACAATCGAGGGCGGTGACATGGACATGCACACGACATCGGTGAACCCGGCGGCGCGAACGGCACCCGGTGTTAACGGCGAAGCCGTCGTTGACCTCGGGGCCATCGCGCACAATGTCCGGGTTCTGCGTGAGCACGCCGGCCCGGCTCAGGTCATGGCCGTGGTCAAAGCGGACGGATACGGGCACGGCGCCACTGCGGTGGCCCGGGCGGCGGTCGCCGCCGGGGCAGCCGAACTCGGCGTCGCCACTGTCGGTGAGGCGCTGTCCCTGCGCCGGGACGGCATCGTCGCCCCGGTACTGGCGTGGCTGCATCCCCCGGGTACCGACTTCGCCCCGGCGCTGGCGGCGGACATCCAGATCGGTGTCTCCTCGGTGCGCCAGATCGTCGAACTGCTCGACGCGGTGACCCGCAGTGGGCGTACAGCGGAGGTCACCATCAAGGTCGATACCGGCCTGAATCGCGGTGGGGTGGGTGCCGGCGAGTACCCCGCGGTGCTCGATGCGCTGTGTCGCGCAACCGCTGCCGGGGCGATCCGGGTCCGCGGCATCATGTCGCATCTGGCCAGCGGCGACGAACCGCAC
>CAZGPT010000297.1:0-1962 GCA_964527015.1 uncultured Mycobacterium sp.
CGTCAGCGGAGATTGTCAACTCTGCCATGGCTTTTCGTCTTCCTCTTTGTCTCTATGCGAATTCGGGGTATCGGGTGTTTCGGGCCCGGGTCGTCGGCGGTTAGTCGGGCAGCCTGATCTCGGCCGCCGCCAGCCGGGCGGACAGCGTTCCGTCGATCACCTCGTCGCCAACCTCGACCGAGAGGCCGCCCAGCAGTTCGGGATCGACGTTGAGCTGTACCGAAACGGGGTGATGGTAGATCCGGCTGAGTACCTCGGTCAGCCGCCGGCGCTGCGCATCGGTCAACTCCGCCGCGGCAGCGACTTCGGCCACGATCTCGCCACGGTGCGCGACGGCCAACTCCGCCAACTCCTGCACCGCATCGTCGGCCCGCTCCCCGCGCAGCAACTCGACGGTCTGGGTCAACAGCGCCGCCGCCGTCGGATTGACCCCGCCGGCGCCGTCCAGAACCGAACCGAGCAGCGTGATCCGCTGCTGCGCCGGCTGGGTGTAGTCCCCGAGCAGGGAACTCAACCTGGGCTGCGCATTGAGGATCCGACCGAATCGGAACAGCTGTTCGGCGACCTCGTCGGCCTGGCCTTCCTGCTCCGCCCGAACCAGCAGCGCCAGCCGGGCGATGTGCTCGACTGCGTCACCCAGATCTGCGGTCCGCGACCAGCGCACCGAGACGGCGGTGTTGAGAATCTCAAGGGTGTTCGCACCGACCTTGCCGGCGAGCAGCCGCGACAACATCTGTTGTTTGGCCGCGGTCTCGCCGGTCGCCTCTGCGAGGTGGCGGGCCAGGATCGGTTCACCTAGCAGGAGGGCATCCACCGAGACCAACTCGGACGCGAGGGTGGACAGCTGCTCCCCGGTCAGCGAGCCGGACATCGCAGTGAACCGCTCGACCAGCGCGCTCTGAGCGTCCCGGCTGGACGAGCGCATCCCGGAAGTGCCGATCTCCGGGGTGAACGCCGCCGGCGCCATCGCCTCCAACTCGTCGATGAACCGGTCCACGGTGGCCGCCCGGGCTTGCGGATCGGATACGTGGGCGCGGACGATCTCACTCGCCCGTCGTACCGATTCGCTGCCGAGCTCGCTGCGGAGCTGACGCAGCGTCTGCGAGCGCAGCAACGAAATCTGCTGCCCACCTTGAACTTTGATTCGCTCGGCCTCGACGTCGGCTTGGGCGCGGAGTTGCTCGGTGATCCGCACTGAGTCGGACCGGGCCTCTTCGACGACATGCCGGGCATCGACCCGGCCCTCCTCGACACGCTCGGCATGGTGCTCGTCGGCGGCCGCCAGTCGTTGGGTGGCCGTGGCACTCTCCTCGAGCTGGGTACGCACCGCCTCCTGCTGCTTAACCATCAAACGGCGTATCAGCGGGACCACGAACTTCACAGCGAGCCACACGATCAGCGCGAAGCCGAAGACGTTTCCGATGAATGTTGACATTGCCGCTACCGTCCCGTCGTCGCCGACGTGCTCGTCACGTCCACGCCGAGCACCCGACTGGCCAGTGTCGCCGACAACGTGTCCACCGATGCGCGCAGATCGCCGGCAATCGCATCGCTGGCGAGTTTGAGTTCTTCGTTCGCCGCCTGCACGGTGTCGGCAACCTCTTCGTTGGCGCGCGCGCGTTTTTCGTCGACGACCGCGCGGCCCTCGGCTCGGGCCTCGTCGCGGATCATCGCGGCCTCCGACCGCCCCTGGGCCAACTCCGTGCGGTAGTCGGCGTCAGCGGCGGCCTCCTGGTCGGTGGCCTTGCGGTTGTCCTCGGTGGTTTTGGCCACCATTCGCTCCCGCTCACCCAGCACCTTCAGGATCGGTGGCACGACGAACTTGGCAATCACGCCGAGCACGATCAAGAAGATGGCCAGCACGAAGAAGAAGGTGCCGTTGGGGATGAGGAAGTTGCTGGTTTCGCCGCCTTCCTCAGCCGCCAGCAGGGTGACGCCGGCTTCTCCTATTGCTGAGCCCAT
>CAZGPT010000298.1:0-1954 GCA_964527015.1 uncultured Mycobacterium sp.
ACGTCCAGGCCGTAGAAGTCGACCATGTCCTTGATCCAGTGCGAGTTGACGATCGACTTTCCCTGCGAGATCGGCAACGCGTGGAACACCCCGGTCGGGCGGTGGCTGTACTCCTTGAGCGCGCTGAAGAACGGGGTCCGGTAGCGGTCGGCGACCCCTTCGATCAGGCTCAGATGTAGTTCGAGCATGCCGTCCCGGACATGGAATACCCGCCGGAAGTTGGTGCCGAGGCGCCCGGCGACACTTTCCACCTCGACCTCGGTCATCAGGTAGTGATCGAGCCCCGGCCGCAATTCGCGCAGCGCCTTGGCCAGGATCGCCGCGCGTTCGCCGGAGGATTTGTCCTCCCCGAGTTCCTCGGCGATATCCGGGTCGACGAAGTCCGCCAGTGCGGTCAGGTCGCGGCCGCTCTGGGCGGCGAAGCCGCGGCCGATGACGACGGCCTGCAGGTTGACGTTGAGCCGCGCGGCGATCAGCGCCTCCTCGGCATTGGACACGATCACCACCTCGTAGACGAATTCGTCGTCCGGGCGGCGCCACTTGTGCACTTCCATGCGGAGCTGACGGGCCTGGGCCTCGGTCAGCGATTCGACGGCCAGCACCTCGAAGTACTTCGGTTCGCGACCGCTTGCCAGTCGGGAGTCGGCGCGGTTGGCGTCGGCCGGGGAGAATTCGTCATCGTCGAGGGCGACCACGTCGGCGTTGCCGAAGCGAAAGGTCTCGTGGGCCAGCGCGTGGGTGACGTGGTTGACGGCCAGGGTGAACTTGGCGTAGTCGCCGGTGTTGAAAATCCGCTCCAGCTTGGCGAACTGATTCTCGCCCGGGTAAGCCCAGTACGGTTCGATCGGCGCCAGTTGGCCGAGCGCCTCGGCGCAGGTCGCGGCGGTGGTGTCGGTGCTTTTTCCGGTGGCGGCCAGTCTCGCCAGCCGGCTGGCGGCGTCCTCCAGGCGGGACCATGCATCGGCTCGCATCTGGCCGACGCTGTTGTAGACGGACGAGGGCATCGGCGCTCCTTCAGAACGGATCAGGCGGGTAGAACCAGCACCGGAACCGGACTGTAGCGAACGATCTTGGTGGCCAGGGAGCCGAGGAACACCCGGGCGACGCCGCCTCGCGGCGAGGTGCCCAGCACGAGAATCTCCCCGTCCACCCAGTCGGCGGCATCGAGGGCCTGATCCCAGCCGTTGCCGCTGACCACCTGAAGTTCGGTGTCGTCATCCACCACGGAGTCGGTGCGTAACGTTTCCATCATGGCACGCGCCTGTTCCTCCCAGGCGGCCAGGATCGAGTCCTCGGCGTGCAGGCCCACCTCCGGCGGGTACATGGTCCGGCCGCGCACGGCGAACGTGATGACCCGCAGCCGCACACCCAGGCGGTCGGCCAGCGCGGCGACCCTGCCTACCAACTTCCCGCCCTCGGCAGTGCCCGGATAGCCGCAGCTGAGACAGGTCAGTGTCCCGCCGCGCGGTTCGCGGTAACCGCGCGGGGCGATCGCCACCGGGACCGGCGAGGAGTGCAGCAGCCAGTCGGCGGTCGAGCCGACCACCACCTGCCCGAACCCGCCACTGGCCGAGGACCCCAGCACCAGCAGTTCGGCGTCGATTTCCTGTATCGCCTCGGTCAGGCCGCCGGACACCGACCGGTGGGCGTAGCTCAGGTAACTCACCTGCAGACCGTCGGGCAGCGCGTCCAGGTAACGCTTGGCCTCCCGGGCCGAGTCGGCCGCCAGTTGGTCGGCCCACGCCGCGTACTCGGCGTCGACGCGGGCCGGAGATGGCGTGGTCCAGGGCCTGGGCACGACGGTCACCACGGTCAGCGAGGTCCGCAGCGTCCTGGCCGCGGCCACCGCCAGATGCAGGGGAGCGTTACCGCTCTTTCCGGCCAGATAGCCGACGACGACGGTCATGACGGATCCTTTGTGAGGTCTTGTTTGTTGAGGTCTTGTTTGTTGAGG
>CAZGPT010000299.1:0-1918 GCA_964527015.1 uncultured Mycobacterium sp.
AGCCTTTGTGCGTAGCTACGCCCGCCGTCACTCAGGGCGACCACCGTCTCAGACCTCCTCTTGTGTCGACCGTCTGCCTCACGACCTATCGTCGCACGACCGGGACGGGCCGGTTTGTTCGCGGTCGGATTTATCTGAACGTTTCGTCACAAAGTCCCAGGGCGGTCGCCCTGGCCTCATTGAGTTCGCTGATCACCGTGTTGAACTCCGACGGTGGCGCCTGGCCGCTGATCGCATCGGCTGTGGTGACCGCGCCGGCCACCCAGCCCAGGAAGGCATCCCGGAGTTCGTCGGGAACCATATCGCTGATACTGGACTCCACCGCCTCCGCGCTCTGAATCAATCCATCGATCGCCGGGCCCTCGGTGGCCGCGACGTTGCCGCCCTCTTCGTTGAACGCATCGACGTAGTCGTTGACGGCGTCGATCGCTTCGGCGCTGGTGGTGGCCAACGTCTCGCAGGTGGCCTGGACCGCCTGGGTGGTCCGCGAGGCCCGCCGTTCGGACTCCCGGGCGCTGGAACTGGCCGCGGACTGCGATGACGACAAGGACATGGAGGTGCGATACGCGGGGGCTTCGCCTGCGTTCACCTCGGCATCGCCGCCGGTGACGGTGGTACAGCCCATCACGCCCATGGACGCCAGCGCCACGCCGCCGACGAGCATTCCGGCGATGCGCACCCCTCGCGCGGTTCCGCTCAGCACGCATGCAGACGTTACCGGGTCGCCGCCCGGATCGGCGCGCGGCACGAACTCTGCGACGGGAGTGGCGTCGGTGCGGCACGATAGGACCGGTATCCAATCCAACCTCCCCCCCACCCCATGAGGAGCGGAAGTGACGGCCCAGTTCGCACGCGATCAACGGAGTCAAGGTCCGGGCAGCGCGCCCGAGTCAGATCGGGTTCGGGTGATCCGCGACGGCGTCGCGTCCTACCTGCCCGATATCGACCCGGAAGAGACCTCGGAGTGGCTGGAGTCGTTCGACGGCCTGGTGTCACGCTCCGGTCCGGCCCGGGCCCGCTACCTGATGCTGCGAATGCTGGAGCGGGCGGGTGAACAGCGGGTGTCGTTGCCGGCGCTGACCTCGACGGACTACGTCAACACCATCCCCACCGAGTTGGAGCCCTGGTTTCCCGGCGACGAGGACGTCGAACGGCGTTACCGTCGTTGGATCCGATGGAACGCCGCCATCATGGTCCACCGTGCGCAGCGTCCCGGCGTCGGCGTCGGCGGGCACATTTCGACTTACGCCTCCTCGGCCGCGCTCTACGAAGTGGGGTTCAACCACTTCTTCCGCGGCAAGTCCCACCCAGGTGGCGGCGACCAGGTCTACATCCAGGGCCACGCCTCCCCCGGTATCTACGCCCGCGCATTCCTGGAGGGGCGGCTGTCCGCGACCCGGCTGGACGGCTTCCGCCAGGAGCACAGCCACCCGGGTGGCGGCCTACCGTCCTACCCGCACCCCCGGTTGATGCCGGACTTCTGGGAGTTCCCGACGGTGTCGATGGGGCTGGGCCCGATGAATGCCATCTACCAGGCCCGTTTCAATCACTACCTGCACGACCGCGGCATCAAGGACACCTCCGATCAACATGTGTGGGCCTTCCTCGGCGACGGGGAGATGGATGAGCCGGAGAGCCGCGGGCTGATCCAGGTCGCCGCCAACGAGGCGCTGGACAACCTGACCTTCGTGATCAACTGCAACCTTCAACGTCTCGACGGGCCGGTACGCGGCAACGGCAAAATCATCCAGGAGTTGGAGTCGTTCTTCCGGGGGGCCGGCTGGAATGTCATCAAGGTGGTGTGGGGACGCGAGTGGGATGCGCTGCTGCACGCCGACAAGGACGCCGCACTGGTGAACCTGATGAACACCACCCCGGACGGGGACTTCCAGACCTACAAGGCCAATGACGGCGCCTA
>CAZGPT010000300.1:0-1917 GCA_964527015.1 uncultured Mycobacterium sp.
TCGCGGTCGGGATGGCCACCAACATCCCGCCGCACAACCTGCGCGAACTCGCTGAAGCGGTGTACTGGTGCCTGGAGAACTACGACGCCGACGAGGAGACCACCCTCGCTGCCATGATCGAACGGGTCAAAGGCCCGGACTTCCCGACCCGCGCCCTGATCGTCGGTACCCAGGGAATCCTCGACGCCTACACCACCGGCCGGGGTTCGGTCCGGATGCGCGGTGTGGCCACCACCGAGGAGGACAGCCGGGGCCGGACCTCGATCGTCATCACCGAGTTGCCGTATCAGGTGAACCACGACAACTTCATCACCTCGATCGCCGACCAGGTTCGGGACGGGAAGCTGGCCGGCATCTCCAATATCGAGGACCAGTCCAGCGATCGGGTGGGTCTGCGGATCGTCGTTGAGATCAAGCGCGACGCGGTGGCCAAGGTGGTGCTGAACAATCTTTACAAGCACACCCAACTGCAGACCAGCTTCGGCGCCAACATGCTCTCGATCGTCGACGGGGTGCCCCGCACCTTGCGGCTGGACCAGATGATCCGCTACTACGTCGAACATCAACTCGACGTGATCGTCCGGCGGACCACCTACCGGCTGCGCAAGGCCAACGAACGGGCTCACATCCTGCGCGGACTGGTCAAGGCCCTTGATGCTCTTGACGAGGTGATCGCCCTGATCCGGGCGTCCCAGACCGTCGACATCGCCCGCACCGGCTTGATCGAGCTGCTTGACATCGACGAAATCCAGGCGCAGGCGATCCTGGATATGCAGCTGCGCCGGCTGGCCGCCCTGGAACGCCAGCGAATCGTCGACGATCTGGCCAAGATCGAGGCCGAGATCGCCGATCTGGAGGACATTCTGGCCAAGCCGGAGCGCCAGCGCCGCATTGTCCGCGACGAGTTGGCCGAGATCGCGGAGAAGCACGGCGACGACCGGCGCACCCGCATTGTGGCGGCCGAAGGCGATGTCAACGACGAGGATCTGATCGCGCGCGAGGACGTGGTGGTCACCATCACCGAGACCGGCTACGCCAAGCGCACCCGAACCGATCTCTATCGCAGCCAAAAGCGGGGCGGCAAGGGGGTTCAGGGCGCGGCTCTCAAACAGGACGATATCGTTCGGCACTTCTTCGTCTGCTCCACCCACGATTGGATCCTGTTCTTCACCACGCAGGGCCGGGTGTACCGGGCGAAGGCCTACGAACTGCCCGAGGCGCTGCGGGCCGCGCGCGGACAGCATGTGGCGAACCTGTTGGCGTTCCAACCTGAGGAGCGAATCGCGCAGGTCATCCAGATCAAGACCTACGAGGACGCCCCCTACCTGGTCCTGGCCACCGGCAACGGCCTGGTGAAGAAGTCCAGGTTGTCGGACTTCGACTCGAATCGGTCCGGCGGGATCGTGGCGGTCAATCTGCGTGACGGTGATGAACTGGTCGGTGCGGTGCTCTGCTCGGCCGACGAGGATCTGTTACTGGTCAGCGCCAAGGGCCAGTCCATCCGGTTTTCCGCAACCGACGAGGCGCTGCGGCCGATGGGCCGGGCCACCTCCGGAGTGCAGGGCATGCGGTTCAACGCCGAGGACCGGTTGCTGTCCCTCAATGTCGTCCGCGAGGGCACCTATCTGTTGGTCGCGACCGCCGGCGGGTACGCGAAACGAACGGCGATCGACGAGTACAGCGCCCAGGGTCGCGGCGGCAAGGGAATCCTGACAATCCAGTACGACAAACGCCGCGGCAGCCTGGTCGGCGCGCTGATCGTCGACGACGACACCGAGTTGTACGCGATCACCTCCGGCGGCGGGGTGATTCGCACCGCCGCGCGTCAGGTTCGCAAGGCCGGACGCCAGACCAAGGGCGTGCGCTTGATGAACCTCGGCGAGGGCGACACACTGTTAGCCGTGGCCCGCAACGCCG
>CAZGPT010000301.1:0-1909 GCA_964527015.1 uncultured Mycobacterium sp.
CCCGGTCACCGGAATCGCCACACCTTCAACTGCACTCAATTTCCGGATGAGCCCGTGATGTTCTGTGAGGATTTGGCATCGTTCCCGCTTCGGGGCAGGGTTCGCGACGACATCAGGCCGGGGCTTCGGGTAATCGGCGATCGCCGACGAGTGGTCGTTGCATTCGCCGTTATCAACCAGGGCATGTTGGTCGTCGGCATCTTCTCCAGCGGCCGGGATTACGAGCCGGTGCTGACCGAACCGGAGATGGCACCGGCATAGTCGCAACGGCAATGGCCGCCGATCTCAGGCCCACTGGACGAGATCATCGCCGGTACAGCTGAGCGTGCTGATGCGCTGCAGTCACAGTTGAAAACCGACCGTTCCCGTCACACCTTTTCGCGCCTCGGCAGCGTCCACCCCGGCCGCGGCCAGTGGCAGGTGTAGCCATTGGGGATGCGTAAAAGGTAATCCTGGTGCTCCGGCTCGGCCTCCCAGAAATCGGCGGCCGGGACCACCTCGGTGACCACCGTGCCGGGCCACAACCCGGAGGCGTCGACGTCGGCGATGGTGTCCATCGCGACGGCCTTCTGTTCGTCGTCGAGGTAGAAGATCGCCGAGCGGTAGCTGGAGCCGACGTCGTTGCCCTGGCGGTCCTTGGTGGTCGGGTCGTGGATCTGGAAGAAGAACTCCAGCAGTGCCCGGTAGTCGGTCACCGCCGGGTCGTAGACGATTTCGACGGCCTCGGCGTGGCCGGGGTGGTTTCGGTAGGTGGCATGGGCGTTGCGTCCGCCGGTGTAGCCCACCCGGGTGGAGATCACCCCGGGCTGGCGCCGGATCAGATCCTGCATACCCCAGAAGCAGCCGCCGGCCAGGATCGCGGTCTTGTTCTCACTCATCTCGGTCTCCCTGTCTGTGAACAACGTTCGGTACTCGCCATAGCCTTGGGCGTCCAGGTCGTCGCGGTGCACGAACCGCAGCGCCGCGGAGTTGATGCAGTAGCGCAGCCCGCCGCGATCGCGTGGGCCGTCCTTGAACACGTGCCCCAGGTGGCTGTCGCCGTGGGCCGAGCGCACCTCCGTGCGCGGGAAGAGCATCGTGAAATCGCGTTTGGTGACGACGTTGTCGCGCTCGATCGGGCGGGTGAAACTCGGCCACCCGGTGCCGCTGTCGAATTTGTCCACCGAGGCGAACAGCGGCTCACCGGACACCACGTCGACGTAGATACCCGGTTCGTGGTGATCCCAGTAGTCGCCGGTGAACGCGCGTTCGGTGCCGTTGCGCTGGGTCACCCGGAACTGCTCGGGGGTCAGGTCATTCGTGTCGTAGCTCATGTATGTACCAGTGTGCGCCGGAAACACCCCGCCGCGCCCGTCGTGGTGGCTCACGGTTACGGACTTGTCAGAGTCGGCGCGGGGTGTGGACAACGGGTGGACAGCGACGCCACTTCTGGTCATACTTATGACCAATGACAAAAGTGAATTCCCTCGCCGAGGTTAAGGCGCATCTCTCCGAACTGGTGGCTCTGGTTGGCGCCCAGCATGAGCGGATCACGGTGACCGTGCATGGCCGGCCCGCGGCCGTCCTGCTCGCTGTCGATGATCTGGAGGCTCTCGAGGAGACCATCGCGGTGCTATCGGACGCGGCCGTCATGCAGGCACTGGCCCAGGCCGACGCCGAACTCGCCAGAGGCGAGGGCGAAGGCGAAGAGAGCCTCGCGGCCGCAATGAGGGAGCGCCGGGGCAAGCTTGAGTGAGCGGCGGTACGCGTTGAGTGTCGCCCCATCGGCGAGGAGGCAGCTGGCCGAGGAGCTGCCGGAGTCGGTCGCGTTCGCCGCCCACGAGTTCATCGTCGGCCCGCTCCTCGATAATCCCCACCGGGTCGGCAAGCAGTTACGGGCGCCGCTCAGCGATCGCCACAGCGCCCGCCG
>CAZGPT010000302.1:0-1893 GCA_964527015.1 uncultured Mycobacterium sp.
CCGGCCCACAGCTCGTGGATGACCGAGGTGCCGGGAACCGGGCGCAGCAGCACCACCGGGCGTCGCTGACGGGCGGCGCTCACGGCATCTCCCCGGCCTCGGCCGGCGCCGACGCCAGCAGGCCCCGGTCCAGATGCAGGGTGCGCGGGCACAACTCCTCCAGTCCGGCGAAGTCATGCGAGATGACGATGACGGTCAAGCCGTTGTTCAGGCGCAGGTCGGTGAGCAGTCGCAGCAGGCCGCGCTGGCTGGCGGCGTCCAGGCCGGCCAGCGGCTCATCGAGGATCAACGCCTGCGGCCAGCGGGCGAGCAGTCCCGCGATCACCACCCGGCGCATCTGACCACCGCTGAGTTGGTCGATACGCCGGCCGGCGAGTGAGGCGTCCAGCCCGACGGTGGCCAGGGCCGCTACCACCCGGCCGGTGTCGTGCGGGGAGAATCCTGCAGCAGAGGCGACTTCGAGATCGACCCGGCTGCGCAACAGCTGCAGCCGGGCGGCCTGGAAAGCGATCGCGACATCTCCGACCCGATCGTCGGCCGGCCGCCCCCCCACCAGACACGAGCCGCTGGTGGGGCTGGTCAGTCCGGCCATGATCCAAGCCAAGGTGGATTTGCCGGAGCCGTTGCCGCCGTGGATCAACACCCCCTCACCCTCGTTGACGGTGAAGCTGACATCACGCAACGCGGTCTTGGCCCACGGGGTTCGGCTTGCGTATTCGTAGCCGACACCGGACAACTCCAGCACCGGCGCGCTGCTGCGCGGCGCAGGGTGCGTGGACGCGGTGGGCGGGGTGGCGTGGGAGACCATCACCATGTTGTCCCGCGATTCGCTGAGGTTGACCGCGCGGTCGGCGGTCTGCGCCTCGTTGTCGTAATGGGTGATGTGCACCAGCGCCATCCGATGCCGCTGGGTGAGGCCGGACAGCACCCCGAGCAGCGCTTCCCTGCCCTGCTGATCAACCATGCTGGTGATCTCGTCGGCGATGAGCATCGAGGGCCGTCGCGCCAGTGCCGAGGCCACCGCCAACCGCTGCAGTTCGCCGCCGGAAAGACCGCCGGTTTCGCGTTCCTCCATACCGGCCAGGCCGACCTCGCCGAGCAGGCCTCCGACATCGGTGCGGGTACCCGGCGGCAGCCCCCACACCACATCGTCGGCGACCCGGCTTCCGAGTACCTGGCTCTCCGGGTGCTGCATCACCACGGCGGTGCCGTCCACCTGACCGAGCCCGACCGCGCCCGGACGTTCAATGCTTCCCGAGGTCGGTTGCCGTCCACACAGCAGCAGCATCAGCGTGGTCTTACCCGACCCGTTCGCGCCGGTAATCGCCACGTGCTGCCCGGGTTCGACGGTCAGACTCAACGGCTGCAGGGCGTCGCGCGCCGCCCCGGGATAGCGGAACCGAACCTCGCGCAGCCGCGCCGGGACCGGGGCCACCGGTCCGCTCTCCCCCGGGATCTCCAGTTTGTGTACGTCCGGGATACCGCGCAGCCGTTCCAGTACCCGCGAGAGCGCCCACCAGCCCACGACGGACACCACCATGATGGTGAAAATCGAGTACCCCATGATCAGCACCGGCCAGTACTGCAGCGCGGTCCCGAACAACGCCCGGGCATCCTGGGCCGATTGGCGCAGCGGCTCGAACTGGGACATGGCCGTGACCAGACCGTCGACGTTGGCGGTCATCGCGTCAAAGGTCAGGGTCCGCAACCGGACCAGCACCATCAGCGCCGCGACGATCCAGACGCCGTTGAGGAAACCGGCCACCGCCGACACTGCGATGACCGTGGGCGTACCGCGGCCCCGGCGCTTGATGATGCCCGTCACCCCGCCGACATAGGCGCAGTTCAACACCACCATGAAACCGCTGATACCGGCGATCAGGAACGCGACGG
>CAZGPT010000303.1:0-1811 GCA_964527015.1 uncultured Mycobacterium sp.
CCCACCTCGTGGTTGATCAGGTACTGCCGGTAGGAGCCGATATCGCCCTGGAACGGCATCGCCCCGCGCACCCAGCGCGCCAGGTTGATGAACACCCGCGGTTGGGCATCCGGGCCGTAGATCGGGTTATAACAGGACGTCTCCAGCTCGATTTCGTAGCCGCACCCCTCCCGCACGGTCATCGGCGCGGTCAGCGACACCCGGAAGTCCGGTTCGACGGTCGGATCGTCGATTCGCTCGAAGGCGAACTGCGGGTTGTGCGTCCAACTCTTGGGGTTGGCCAGCGTCTCGGTCACCATCCGGGCGAAGCCCTCGTCGCCGCCGAACGAGGACGTGTCGATCCCGTCCTCCACCTCGACGGTGTAGGAGAACGTCTTGGCGGTGCCCTCGCCCACCGTCGGGGAGGTGCCCGGGACGATCCGCCAGGTGGCGTCGCCGAACTCGGTGAACGGCCCGCCCTCCGGCAGCACACCGGTGGGCAGGCTGGCATCGAACTCGGTCAGGCCGCGCGGCGGCGCGCCGATGATGGCGGTGCCGGCGGACCCGATGGTCGGCGGGCCTTTGACGGTGTCCTCGGCGACCGGCACCGCCGTTGTGGTCAGGGTCTGATAGAGCACCACGCCAGTCAGCACCACCAGGACCGGCAGCGCATAGGCGCGCCACCCATAGGTGGCCAGGAACCTGCCGAGACCGCTCTGTTTGCGCAGTTGGCGGTGCTCGTCACGGTTCGACCTGGGGCGGCCGGGATCCTCGGCCATCGGGTCGCGGAGCGCACGCAGTGGTTCATTCCACTCGCTGTGCAGCACCGGCACGCGGCCTCCCCCCGGCGGCCCCGACTCATTGGTCACCGTCCCAGGATTACACAACGGATCGTCCAGGGACCATCCGGCGACTCCGGGCACGCCCGTGTCGGAATCCCGGAGCGGGGAGCGAAACCCCGGTAGGAGCGGGTAGTAGTGTCGGATCGGTGGGCAACCTGAGCGGTACAGCGGCGCGCAAAAGCGTCCGTGGCGGTCGGCTACCCCGCGGAGAACGTCGCGACCAGCTACTTGTCACGGCCAGCGAAGTTTTTGTCGACCGGGGTTACCACGCGGCCGGGATGGATGAGATCGCCGAGCGCGCCGGTGTCAGCAAACCCGTCCTCTACCAACACTTCTCGAGCAAGCTCGACCTCTACCTGGCGGTGGTGCAGCAACATGTGGACATCCTGGTCGCCGGGGTCCGCCAGGCGCTGCGCACCACCACCGACAACCGCCGCCGGCTGCGGGCCGCGGTGCACGCCTTCTTCGACTTCATCGAACACGACAGCCAGGGCTACCGGCTGATCTTCGATAACGACTACGGAAGTGAGCCGCAGGTCGCGGCCCAGATCAAGGTGGCCACCGAGGCGTGCACCGACGCGGTGTTCGACCTGATCAGCCGTGATTCCGGGCTGGAGGCCCACCGCGCCCGGATGATCGCCGTGGGGTTGGTGGGTATCAGCGTGGACTGCGCACGGTACTGGTTGGACGCCGACCGGCCGATCTCCAAGGAGGCCGCCGTCGAGGGCACCGTGCAGTTCGCCTGGGGCGGGCTGTCACATGTGCCGCTGGCACGCGGCTGAGCCGTCAGGCGAACCCGTCAGGCGAACCCGACCCGCCGCACATCGGCCGCACCGATCTCGACATAGGCGACCTTGCCGGTCTGCACCAGGAATCGCCGGCCCTTGTCGTCCATCAGGCTCAGAACGTCCTCGTCGCCCTTGGCCAGCGCCGCTTTGATCAGGTGCTCGACCTGCTCGGGCGTCTGATCGCTGTTGAACACCAGCTCGC
>CAZGPT010000304.1:0-1798 GCA_964527015.1 uncultured Mycobacterium sp.
GCCCTTGATGATCCGGATGCCGAGACCGGCAAAACCACCCAGTTCTACACCATGCTGGGAACCCGGGGCATCTGGCACGAGGGCTGGTTCGCCGGCACCGTTCATGCCGCAGCGCCATCGGGTTGGTCGCACTTCGAGGACGATCGCTGGGAGCTGTTCCGAATCGAAGATGATCGAAGTCAATGTCACGACGTTGCCGCCGAGCATCCCGAGAAACTGGCCGAATTGCAGGCCCTGTGGTTTGCCGAGGCGGATAAGTACAACGGTCTGCCGCTGGCCGACCTGAGCATCCTGGAACTTATCGGCCGCCAGCGGCCCACACTGGCCGGTGACCGCGCCAGCTACGTGTACTACCCGCACACCGCCGTCGTCCCGACCGGGGCGTGTGTGAACATCATGGGCCGGTCCTTCTCGGTGCTCGCCGAGGTCACGGTGGACACCCCCGACGTCGAGGGGGTGCTGCTCAAGCAGGGCGCCGGCCATGGTGGCTACGTCTTGTTCATCGCCGAGGGCCGGTTGCATTTCGTCTACAACTTCTTCGGCGAGATCGAGCAGAAAGTGTCCTCGCCCGATCCGCTACCGGTGGGCGCGCACACCGTCGGCGTCGGCTGGGCGCGGACCGGCACGGTCGAGGGCAGCCACACCCCGGTGGGCGAGGCGACGCTGTATGTCGACGGGACCGCGGTCGCCAGCCTGGCCGGGGTGCGGGCGCATCCGACGATCTTCGGGCTCGCCGGCGGCGGGGTCAGCGTCGGCCGGAACCTCGGCCAGCCCGTTTCGCAGTCCTACCCGGCGCCGTTCGCCTTCACCGGCGGCAGTATCGCCCGGGTGGTGGTGGATGTCTCCGGGACGCCCTACGTCGACGCCGAGCGGCAACTGGCCATAGCGTTCGCCAAAGACTGACCGGGCGCCGAATCGTGCCTGATGCCTGCCTGACCACGCTGGTTGAACTGCCCGGCGGCTCCTTCCGGATGGGCTCGACGAGCTTCTACCCCGAGGAAGCGCCGATTCACACCGCGACGGTGGCTCCGTTCGCCGTTGAGCGCCACCCGGTGACCAACGCCCAGTTCGCCGAGTTCGTAGCCGCCACCGGCTACGTCACCGTCGCCGAACGGCCACTGGACCCGGCGCTGTACCCGGGCGTGGCCGAAGCCGACCTGTTGCCCGGAGCCTTGGTGTTCCGCGCCACGCCCGGCCCGGTGAACCTCGACGACTGGCGGCAGTGGTGGGACTGGGCCCCCGGCGCTCACTGGCGCGCACCGTTCGGGGCCGGTACCGATCTCGTCGGCAGGGACCAACATCCCGTGGTTCAGATCGCCTATCCCGACGCCGCGGCCTACGCGGCCTGGGCCGGTCGCCGACTGCCGACCGAGGCGGAGTTCGAATACGCCGCCCACGGCGGTACCGACACCGCCTACCCGTGGGGAGAGCAGCCGCGGTTGGACGGGGCGCTGATGGCCAACACCTGGCAGGGTCGGTTCCCGTACCGCAACGACGGCGCGCTGGGTTGGGTGGGCACCTCGCCGGTGGGCGTCTTTCCGCCCAACGGGTTCGGCCTGGTGGACATGATCGGCAACGTATGGGAGTGGACCACCACCCGGTATTCCGGCCATCACGTGCCGGGTGCCCCGAGCAGCGCGTGCTGTCCGATCCCCGCCGAACCCGACCCCGCCGTCATTCAGGCGCTCAAGGGCGGATCTCACCTGTGCGCCCCGGAGTACTGCCACCGATTCCGCCCGGCCGCCCGCTCCCCGCAATCCCAGGACAGCTCCACCACCCATATCGGCTTCCGCTGCGT
>CAZGPT010000305.1:0-1795 GCA_964527015.1 uncultured Mycobacterium sp.
ACGCCACTCTCGTTCTGATGTCGTGGCTACGCCACTCCGGAGTCCGAGGTCTGTTCCGGCGCGGCCAGCACATCGTCGATCCGGTACTCCCGAGCCGCCGCGACCGCCACCGACGGGTCGATCTCGCCGTCGCGGGCCAGTGCCTCGAGCACCGCCACCACGATCGACTCCGCGTCGGTGTTGAAATAGCGGCGCGCGGCCGGGCGGGTGTCGGAGAACCCGAATCCGTCGGTGCCCAGCGTGAGGTAGGTGTTGGGCACCCACGGACGGATCTGCTCGGGGACTGCGCGCATCCAGTCCGAGACCGCGACCACGGGGCCCGCGGTTTTGCCCAGCACCTCGGTTACGAAGGGGGTCGGTGCCGGCCGGTCGGGATGGCGCAGGACCGCCTTCTCGACCGCAAGACCGTCACGATGCAACTCGTTCCAGCTCGTCACCGACCACACATCGGCCGCCACGTCCCAGCGCTCGGCGAGCATGTCCGCGGCCCGCAGGGCGTCGGGCATCGCCACGCCGGAGGCGAGGATTTGGGCGGTGCTGGTGCGGTTCTGGGTGGCCGGCCGGTAGCGGTACATGCCGCGCAGCAGGTGGTCGACGTCGAGGTTCTCCGGTTCGGCCGGCTGGACATAGGGCTCGTTGTAGATGGTGAGGTAGAAGAACACGTTCTCCGGGTTACCGCCGAACATGCGGCGCAACCCGCTTTCGATGATGTGGGCGATCTCGTAGGCGAACGCCGGGTCGTAGGCCACCACCGCCGGGTTGGTCGAGGCCAGCAGCAGGGAGTGGCCGTCGGCGTGCTGCAGACCCTCGCCGGTGAGTGTGGTCCGCCCCGCCGTGGCGCCCAGCACAAAGCCGCGGGCCATCTGGTCGGCGGCGGCCCAGAAGCTGTCGCCGGTCCGCTGAAAACCGAACATCGAATAGAAGATGTAGACCGGGATCATCGGCTCGTTGTGGGTCGAGTACGACGAGCCGACCGCGGTGAACGACGCGGTGGACCCGGCTTCGTTGATGCCCTCGTGCAGGATCTGGCCGCGCTCGCTCTCCTTGTAGGCGAGCATGAGCTGTGCGTCGACGGCCGTGTAGAGCTGGCCGTTGCGGTTGTAGATTTTCAGGGTCGGGAACCACGAGTCCATCCCGAAAGTGCGGGCCTCGTCCGGGATGATCGGCACGATGCGCCGGCCGACGGCGTTCTCCCCGGTTTCCCGCAGTAATTCCTTGAAGACCCGGACGGTGGCCATCGTGGTGGCCACTTCCTGGTTTCCCGAACCGGATTTCACCACTTTGTAGACCTCGCGCGGCGGCAGGGTCAGCGCCCGGGACTGGGTGCGGCGTTCCGGCAGGAAACCGCCCAGCGCTGTCCGGCGGTCCAGCAGGTAGCGGATCTCCGGGGTTTCCGGGCCTGGGTGGTAGTACGGCGGCAGGTACGGGTTCTCCTCCAGCTGAGTATCGCTGATCGGAATCCGCATGAGGTCCCGGAAGTCCTTGAGATCCTGCAGGGCGAGCTTTTTCATCTGGTGAGTGGCGTTGCGGCCCTGGAAATGCGAGCCCAGCGTGTACCCCTTGATGGTCTTGGCCAAGATCACCGTCGGCTGGCCCTTGTGTTCCATCGCCGCGCGGTAGGCCGCGTAGACCTTGCGGTAGTCATGCCCACCGCGCTTCAGGTTCCAGATTTCGTCATCGGACATTTTCTGCACCAGGGCCTTGGTGCGCGGATCGCGACCGAAGAAATGCTCTCGTACATAGGCGCCGTCATTGGCCTTGTAGGTCTGGAAGTCCCCGTCCGGGGTGGTGTTCA
>CAZGPT010000306.1:0-1769 GCA_964527015.1 uncultured Mycobacterium sp.
CTGGCCGCCCGGATGGGCGTGGTCACCGGGCAGGGGCTGATCGGGCTGGTGCGCCAGCGCTACGGGGTCCGCGTGGGCGGTGCGGTGCTGGCGGCGCTGGTGGTGGCCAACATCGGCACCACCTGCGCCGAATTCGCCGGTATCGCAGCGGGTTTCGAGCTGTTCGGTATCAGCCGCTACCTCAGCGTGCCGTTCGCGGCGGCCGCGGTGTCGCTGCTGGTGCTGCGCGGCAGTTTCCACCGGGTGGAGCGGCTGCTGTTGCTGGTGTCGACGGTCTTCTTGGCCTATATCGTCTCCGGGTTCCTGGCCCGGCCGGACTGGGGCGCGGCGCTGCACGGCACCGTGGTGCCGACTATGCCGATGACCGGTGAGGCGGTCGCGATCGTGACCGCGACCCTGGGCACCACGCTGGCGCCATGGGGGTTGTCGTTCATGCAGTCCTATGCGGTGGACAAGAAACTGCGGACCGAGGATCTGCCGCTGGAGCGGGTGGACGTCATCACCGGTGCGGTGCTGACCGGGGTGATCGGCTTTTTCGTGGTGGTGGCCTGCGCGGCCACCCTGCACCGCGACGGGCTCCGCGTCACCGACGCGGCCGATGCCGCGGTCGCCCTGCAGCCGCTGGCCGGGGAGGCGGCGGCAGTCCTGTTCGGCATCGGGTTGATCGGGGCGTCTTTCCTGGCGGCCTCGATCCTGCCGCTGTCGACGGCCTACTCGGTGTGTGAGTACGCCGGGGTGGAGGCCGCCCTCGACGATCCCTACGCCGAAGCCCGGACGTTTTACACGACCTACGGCGTGGTGACCCTGGTCGGCGCGGTGGTCGTGCTGACCCCGGACGTTCCGCTGGTGACCATCCTGGTGGGAACCCAGGTGCTCAACGCCGTGCTGTTGGTGCCGCTGCTGATCGCGATGGTCGGCCTGGCCCGCGACCGCGACCTGATGGGCAGTTTCGCCACCGGCCGGGCGGGCACGCTCGTCTACGGGCTGACCACCGGTGCGGTGGTGGTGTGCGTGGCCACCCTGGGCCTCACCGTGCTGTTCGGTTGAGGCCGGGCGGGCCGTACTACCGTGGCCACGATGGCGATTGACGTGCGGCCCGCGCGCCGGACCGACGTGACCGATCTGGCGCGGGTGCTCGGCCGGGCCTTCGAGGACGATCCGGTGTTCTGCTGGCTGCAGCCCGACCCGGGCACGCGCCGCGCAGCGCTGCCGGCGTTCTTCGGCGCGCTGACACGTCACCAGTATCTGGCGGGTGGCGGGGTGCAGGTGGCGGCCGCCGAGGCGCGGGTCGGAGCCGCCGCGTTGGGTACCGCCGCGTTGGGTGCCGCAGCGCTGTGGGATCCGCCCGGACGGGAGCCGCCCTCGCCGCGCCGGCAGATCGCGATGCTGCCCGCGGTGATCCGGACGTTCCGGGGCCGGTTGGGCATCGCCCGGGCGCTCAGCGAGCAGATGAAGGCGCAGCACCCCGAGGAACCGCACTGGTATCTGGCGATGATCGGCAGTGATCCCCGGGTGCGCGGCAGCGGATTCGGCAACGCGCTGCTGCGGTCACGGCTGGATCGCTGCGACGCGGAGGGTTCGCCGGCCTACCTGGAGTCGAGCAACCCGGACAACATCGGCTACTACCACCGGTTCGGGTTCGACGTCACCGGCGAGATCCCGATGCCCGGCGGTGGACCGTCGCTGTGGCCCATGTGGCGGCAGCCACGGTAGGGCTGGAGTGGCGGCAGCCACGGTAGGGCTGGAGTGGCGGCAGCCACGGTAGGGCT
>CAZGPT010000307.1:0-1727 GCA_964527015.1 uncultured Mycobacterium sp.
AGGCGGCCGCGACCGACAGCACCGTCATCAGGACGCCCTTGAGCGCCAGGACCACTGAACGAATCGAGATCAGCAGCATCACGAAGGCGACCATCGACACGAACAGGAACACCGGTAATTGGGTGTCAGCCACCCGGTCGTCGAAATCCTTGATCAGTGCGGTTGGTCCGCCGACGTCGATCTCGACGCCGGCTGCCTCGGGTAGCCCGGGCAGGGTGGACCGCAGCCAGTCAACGGTGTCCCGGGCCCGTAAGTCCTCGGGATCGACCGCGAGCACCGCCGATAGCAGCGCGCTTCTGTTGTCGTCGGCGAATACCGGCGGGGCGACGGACACGATATTGACCGCCTGGCCGGTGACCCGGCTCACGGCGTCGAGGATGGGCGCGTTGCGCGGGTCGGATGCCCCGAATTCCGGGGTGGCGTCCGGGAAGTTGACCAGAATTCTGAGTGGACCCAGCGCACCGGGTCCCAGCGCCTCGGCGGCGGCGGCGACGCCACCGCGGATTTCATGGGATGCCGGGAACTGACGTTGCATGCTGTTGCCGAGCACCATGGCAAACGCCGGCGCCGCGAGGATCAGCAGGACGCTCGTGGCCGCCAGGGCCGACACCCAGGGGCGGCGCATGACGGTGCCCACCCAGCGGGTCCAGAACCGCGACCGGGTTGCCTCTGGTCGTTGTGACCATTGCAGCAGCGATGAGCGGCGGGCCGCGGCTCGCCGCAGCACGGCCAGCGCAGCCGGAGTCAGGGTGGTTGAGGTGAGCACCGCGAAGGCCACCGCGAGGATCGCCCCGGTGGCCATTGAACGCAGGACCGGGGTGCCGATCAGGTAGATGCCGCTCAGCGAGGCGACGACGGTGAGCCCGGACAGGACGACGGCCAGGCCGGAGGTCGCCATCGCGGCATCGCAGGCCTGGGCCGGGTCGCGTCCGGCCCGCAGTTCCTCGCGGAACCGCATGAGGATGAACAGCGAGTAGTCCACCGCCAGAGCGATGCCGAACATCGATACCGTCGTGGTGACGAACACCGACATCGTCGTCAGCATCGACAGCAGGTAAACCACACCCATGGTGACGGTGACGGTGCAGATGCCCAGCGCCAACGGCACCGCGGCGGCGGCCAGTGAGCCGAACACCGCGATCAGGATCATCAGGACGATGGGCAGATGCCAGCGCTCGGCGTCGGCGATGTCCTGTTTGGTGCTGGTCTGGGCGGCCGCACCGAGGGCGCCCTGCCCGATGACGTAGAGCCGGACCCGGCCGTTGTCGGTCTCGCCGGGCCGGTCCCCGTCGACCCCGACTTTGGCTCGCAACGTGCGGGCCACATCGACCGCGCCGGTGTTGTCGAATCCGAGCCGCAGCGACACCACGTAGGGGCGGTCCGGCGCGGGGGGTGGCTGCGTGGGGTTGGGCACCACCTCGACGCTGGTTACCTCCTGAGCGGTCTGCTCGAGCAGTCGGACGGCGGCGGTCATGTCTGCGTAGCTGGCGTCGGCTCGCGGCGCGGCGACCAACGCCAGCGGGGAGGCGCCCTGGTCGGGGTAGTGGTCCTCAAGTTGGTATTGCACGCGCAGAGACTGCGAGCCCGCAACATCGAAACCGCCGCCGGTGAGCTGGCTCGATTGGGTCAGCGCCAGCCACAGCGATGGCGCCAGCGCCAGAAGCCAGCAGATGAAAACCAGCCACCGGTGTCTGCGCAGGCTGCCGCTCAGACGCATCATGAACTGC
>CAZGPT010000308.1:0-1666 GCA_964527015.1 uncultured Mycobacterium sp.
CTAAGCCTCGATCCGTGGATCGACTCCGCTGAGACGGCGCGCGGTTGATTTTTTCCGTGACGAGTCGGCCGAGCAGCGGGTATCCGCTGGTCTTTCCAGCTTTTCCTGTGGTGTTCGGTCGGGCCTTTCGGCGGGTGGTCAGGGGGTTGCGGTGTCCGGTGGGCTGTGGCCTATGGTGTTGCGCCACAGTGCAAGCCAGGGTTTCGACCAGGGCCAGTGGGTGGGTAATCGCAGGACGGGGCGTCGTTGGGGTCGGGCCAGTCGGGCAGGGATGTTGACGATCTTGCGGCGCAGTGTCGATCCTCGGGCGAGGGCATGGGCGCCGCCGGCCAGGACGCCGGCGGCGCGCAGCAGGTTGTGGGCGATGGCCGCGCAGAGGATCCAGGCGGAGTTGGCGCCGAAACGCCCCGACGGCAGGTGCGCCAGGGGCCCGTCGATGAGGTCGGCGAACACGGTTTCGATGACGGCGTGTTGGCGGTGGGTGATGTCGGCCTCGGTGGTGGCCAGCTCGGTGTTGGTCAGAAACGGGTGGTGCCGCCATACGGGGAACAGCGCCTGGAGGTGGTTGGCGTCCTTGACCCGGCGCACGACCAGGCGGGCGGTGATCGCCTCGGGAGTGCCGGCGAAGGCGGTGTAGGCGATCTCGGCGACCTCGGCATCGGATGTCCAGGTTCCGGTGTCGGGGTCCTGGACTGCACCGGGGTAGGGCACCGGGGTCCAGGATTCCTCGGAGATGGCGGCGATGGCGCGCTGGACCGCTGCGTTGCGGGTCATGACCAGCGAGAACTCGGCGCCATGACGGACGCAGGCGCTGATGACGGCGCGGGTGCCATAGGCGGAGTCGCCGCGCACCAGGATCGGTCCGCCGACGCCGGCGGCGCGGGCGGTGTTGATGGCTGCGGCGATCATCCGCCCGGCACCCTTGCCTGAGCCGGCCCGCCCCGCGCGCAGCCGCATCCCGGCGATCACCGGGGCCGACTGCGCGGTGCTGATCGTGGTCACCAGCGGGGACAGCCCTTTGCGGAGGACCTGTTTGCCGGCGATCTTGGTGTGCCCGTAGGAGGCGCCCTGTTTGGCGTGGCCGTAGACCGGGCGCAGCAGTGAGTCGATATCGAGGAACACCCGCTGATCGGCGCCGGTGAGCAGATCGACTCGCTCACACAGCGCCCCGAGGTGTTCGCCGAGCACCGAGTCGAGTTGGCGGGCGTGTCCGAAGGTGAACTCCCGCAACAGGGTCCCGATGGTCGAGGGTGCATACACCCCGTCGAACACGGTCTTCATCCCACCGCTGCGGACCAGGTCGAGATCATCGATGCTGTCCGCGCCGGCGCACATGCCCGCGATCACGGTGGCCAGCTTCGGGGCCGGGTTGGCCGACCCGGACTTGATCTTCGGCTCGGTGATGTGAATCTTGCTGTCCAGCAACTCGATCAAGCCGGTCTGTTCGGCCAGCGTCATCACCGGCACCAGCCCCGCGCACGACATGAGGTGGTCGTCGTCGAACACAGCCGAATCGGCCTTGAATCTGTGGGACACTTTCACCGGAAGTGCCTTTCTTGTGCTGGTCAGATTTTTGTGTGAGAACTCAAATCATCCCAGCTCAGAGGGCACTTTCTCTATTCCGACACCCGTCCTGGACCTAGTGCATCGGTGGATCGAGGCTAAG
>CAZGPT010000309.1:0-1642 GCA_964527015.1 uncultured Mycobacterium sp.
CGGAGCAACGCGGGACGGCCGGGGTACGTCGGCTTCCCGTCAACTCGAGGCTTAGCCTCGATCCGTGGATCGGCTCCGTTGAGATGGTGCGGGGTTGATTTTTTCTGTGACGAGGCGTTCGGGCAGCGGGTAGCCGCTGGTCTGTCCAGCTTTTCCTGTTCGCTCCGGTTGGGCCTGTTCGGCGGTTGGTCAGGTGGCGGCGGCTGCGGGTGGGCTGCAGCCGATGGTGTTGCGCCACAGTGCAAGCCAGGACTCGGACCAGGGCCAATGGGTGGGCAGTCGCAGGACGGGGCGTCGTTGTGGGCGGGCCAGTCGGGCGGGGACGTTGACGATGCGCCGGCGCAGTGTCGAGCCCCGGGCAACGCCGTGGGCACCCCCGGCGAGGACTCCGGCGGCGCGCAGCAGGTTGTGGGCGATCGCGGCGCACAGAATCCAGGCGCTGTTGGCGCCGAAACGCCCGGAGGGCATGTGTGCCAGGGGGCCGTCGATGAGGTCGGCGAACACGGTTTCGATGATGGCGTGCTGGCGGTGGGTGATGTCGGCTTGGGCGGTGGGCAGGTCGGTGTTGGTCAAAAACGGGTGGTGTCGCCATACCGGGAACAGGGCGTCGAGGTGGTTGGCGTCTTTGACCCGGCGCACGACCAGCCGCGCGGTGATCACCTCGGGGCGCCCGGTGAAGGCGGTGTAGCTGATCTCGGCGACCTCGGCATCAGAGATCCAGACCCCGGTGTCGGGATCGGGTACCGCCCCGGGATAGGCGACCGGTGTCCACGCTGCCTCCGGGATCGCCGCGATGGCGCGCTGGACTGCGGTGTTACGGGTCATGACCAGGGAGAACTGGGCCTTGTGGCGCACGCAGGCACCGATGACGGCGCGGGTGCCGTAGGCGGAGTCCCCGCGCACCAGGATCGGCCCGTCAGCGCCGGCGGCGCGGGCGGTACTGATCGCCTGGGCGATCATCCGCCCCGCACCCTTGCCGGAACCGGCCCGCCCGGCGCGCAGCCGCATCCCGGCGATCACCGGGGCCGATTCGGCGGTGCTGATTGTGGTGACCAGCGGGGACAGTCCCTTGCGCAGGACCTGCTTACCGGCGATCTTGGTGTGCCCGTAGGAGGCACCCTGCTTGGCGCGTCCGTAGACCGGGCGCAGCAACGAGTCGATGTCGATGAACACCCGCTTCTCGGCGCCGGCGAGTAGATCGACCCGCTCACACAGCGCCCCGAGATGTTCGCCGAGCACGGCGTCGAGTTGGCGGGCGTGGCCGAAGGTGAACTCCCGCAACAGGGTTCCGAGGGTCGAGGGCGCGTACACCCCGTTGAAGAGGGTCTTCATCCCGCCGCTGCGGACCACCTCGAGGTCATCGATGCTGTCCGCGCCGGCGCACATGCCCGCGATCACCGTGGCCAGCTTCGGGGCGGGGTTGGCCGACCCCGACGGGATCCTGGGCTCATTGATGCGAATCTTGCTGTCGAGCAACTCCATCAACCCGGTCTGGGCGGCCAGCGTCATCACCGGCACCAGGCCCGCGCACGACACGAGATGGTCATCGTCGAACACAGCCGAATCGGGTTTGAACCTGTGGGACACTTTCACTGGAAGTGCCTTTCTTGTGCTGGTCAGATTTTTGTGTGAGAACTCAAAT
>CAZGPT010000310.1:0-1611 GCA_964527015.1 uncultured Mycobacterium sp.
CGACGTGAACCCCGACGTGAACCCTTATGCGCCTTGGCGTTCGGGCGCGCCTGCGGCTAGAACCGGCCACCACACCGTCCGGGTGTAGGCACCCGCCGACCACCGTTCACCGTTGTCGGCGGTCGGTTCTCCCGGGCGTACGGTCAGGCAGCGCTGGTGACCCGGTAGACGTCGTAGACGCCTTCCACGTTGCGCACTGCGTTGAGCACATGACCCAGGTGTTTGGGGTCACCCATCTCGAAGGTGAACCGGCTCACCGCGACCCGCTCATCGGAAGTGGTTACCGACGCCGACAGGATGTCCACCCGCTCGTCGGCGAGGACCTTGGTGACATCGGACAACAACCGGTGGCGGTCGAGGGCCTCGACCTGGATGGCGACCAAGAACACCGATGTCGGCGACGGATTCCACAGCACCTCAATGATGCGTTCGGACTTCAGCCGGAGATCGGCGGCGTTCGTGCAGTCGGTCCGGTGCACACTGACACCGCCGCCACGCGTGACGAAACCCATGATGTTGTCACCGGGAACGGGGGTGCAGCACTTTGCCAGTTTGGTCAGCACGCCGGCGGCCCCCGGTACCGCGACCCCGGTGTCCCCGGTCGAGCGCTGGCGTACCGACATGGTGGCCGGGGTCGCCCGTTCGGCGAGTTCGTCCTCGGCGTCGTCGGCACCTCCGAGCTGGACAACCAGCCGCTGCACGACATGGCGGGCCGAGACATGTCCCTCACCGACGGCGGTGTAGAGCGCCGAGACGTCGGCATAGCGCAATTCACGTGCCATCGCCGACACCGCCTCGCCGTTGACCAGCCGTTGCAGCGGTAATCCGCCGCGGCGGACCTCCCTGGCGATGGACTCCTTGCCCGCTTCCAGCGCCTCCTCCCGGCGCTCCTTGGCGAACCATTGCCGGATCTTTGCTTTGGCGCGCGGGGAAACCACGAAACCCTGCCAGTCCCGGGATGGACCGGCGTTGGGCGCCTTGGAGGTGAACACCTCCACCACTTCGCCGTTTTCGAGCTTGCGTTCCAGCGCCACCAGCCGTCCGTTGACCCGGGCGCCGATACAGCGGTGGCCCACCTCGGTGTGGACGGAGTAGGCGAAATCGACGGGGGTGGAACCGGCGGGCAGCGTGATCACGTCACCCTTGGGGGTGAAGACGAAGATCTCCTGTACGGCGAGGTCGTACCGCAGCGACTCCAGGAACTCCCCGGGGTCGGCAGCTTCGCGCTGCCAGTCGAGGAGTTGACGCATCCAGGCCATATCGTCGAGCTCGGCGGCGGTGTGCGACGGCGGACCGGCGTTGCGGCCCTTGGTCTCCTTGTACCGCCAGTGCGCGGCGATTCCGTACTCGGCGGTGCGGTGCATGTCGCGGGTCCGGATCTGGACCTCCAGCGGCTTGCCCTCCGGGCCGACGACGGTGGTGTGCAGTGACTGGTACACCCCGAACCGCGGCTGGGCGATGTAATCCTTGAATCGGCCAGGCATCGGCTGCCACAGCGAGTGCACGACGCCCACCGCGGCGTAGCAGTCCCGAATCTCATCGCACCGGATTCGGATGCCGACCAGGTCGTGGATATCGTCGAAGTCGCGGCCCTTGACGATCATCTTCTGG
>CAZGPT010000311.1:0-1609 GCA_964527015.1 uncultured Mycobacterium sp.
CACGTCGCGGCAGCGTGACCGAGAAGCCGCCCACTTCACCGATCGCCTCGCTGATTCCGGCGAACAGGTCGGGCCGGTTGTCGACCAGCCAATGCGCCCCGTACTCCCCACCGTGTTCCTCATCGGCGACGAAAGCGAACAGCAGATCGCGCGGCGGGATGACCCCGGCGTTCTTGAAATGGCGGGCGACGGCCAGCATCATCCCGCACATATCCTTCATGTCCACCGCGCCGCGACCCCAGACGTAACCGTCGGACACCGCTCCGGAGAACGGGTGCACGCTCCAATCGGCGGCCTCGGCCGGCACCACGTCGAGGTGCCCGTGGATCAGCAGTCCGCCGCGCGACGGATCGGCCCCGGGTAACCGGACGAAGACGTTGCCGCGGCCGGGAGCTCCAGACTCCACGTACTCCGGCTCATACCCCACCTCGCGCAGCTGCCCGGCAACCCACTGGGCGCACTCCTGCTCACCTTTGGTGGTCGCGAGATCGCCGGTATTGGAGGTGTCGAACCGGATCAGCGCGCTGACGAGATCAACCACCTCGTCCGCGGGAGTCGTCACGGTCCTTTCCTACCATTGATCGACATTGATCGACATTGATCGTTTCCGGCCACCGTCTCCGGCCACCGTCTCCATCGACCGGCTACGCCGATGCCCGCTACCACATCTTTAACTGAATCCACATTTACAACACGCGTATCAACGTGGTTTATTTATGCCGATGAACAGTCGCGCGTCCCTGGCCGCCGCACTGCTATGCCTATCGGTCAGCGGCTGCGCGGCCACTACCGCCGGGATCGCGACCCCGGCCCCGAACGCGCCGCTGAGCACACCCTTGACCGACCTTCTGACTACCCCCGAGGCTTTGCCGTCTCTGTTGCTGTCGGCCCCGGAGGTCGGCTCGGCACTGTCCGCCACCGATATGGTCGTCACCCGCGATGTCGATGCACTCTGGGATGACAGCACCCGCCTTGCCGACGGGCCGGATTGCCTGGCGGTGGCCGGCGCGGCCCAGCAGGCCGCCTACGCCGGCAGCGGCTGGACGGCCATGCATGGTCAGGTGCTCCGCGATCCCCCGTCGTCGCAGTGGCTGCGCTTCGCCACCCAGGCGGTGGTGCTGTTCCCCAGCAGCACAGCCGCGGAGAACTTTTTCGCCCGGTCGCGCGACAGCTGGACCGGCTGCTCGGACCGCGAGCTCACCTACCCACAACAACTCGCACCCGACCAACTCTGGTCGATCGGTCCGGTCGGTATCGAGCGCGAAGTCCTGGCGGTCGCCCGGGTCCAGCGCAGCCCGCAACAGTGGTCCTGCCAGCGGGCGTTGACGGTGCACGAAAACGTGGCTGTCGACGTGGAGGCGTGCAGCCTGACTGGGTCGACACCGCCCGCAACGGCGATCGCCAGCACCATCGCCGACCGGCTGCCGACCCCCTGACCGCGGGTTTGGGCCGCGGACCGTCGATCCGATAACCTTAAGCGCCCGCCGCGGTGGGCGCCTTTGAGGTCCGAGTGGCGGAATGGCAGACGCGCTAGCTTGAGGTGCTAGTGCCCTATTAACGGGCGTGGGGGTTCAAGTCCCCCCTCGGACACATCCTGCGGAACGACTCA
>CAZGPT010000312.1:0-1567 GCA_964527015.1 uncultured Mycobacterium sp.
ACCGCAACGGGCATCGCGCCCGGACGTTGACAGTCGACCACGTCCGGGGACATTGCGGTCAAGATTCCCAAGCTGCGGTCGGGCTCGTTCTTCCCCTCGCTGCTGGAGCCCCGCCGGCGTATCGACAAGGCGCTGCACGCGGTGATCATGGAGGCCTACGTGCACGGGGTCTCCACCCGCAGCGTCGATGACCTGGTTGCCGCTCTCGGGGTGGATTCAGGGATCTCCAAATCCGAGGTGTCGCGGATCTGCGCCGGACTGGACCACGAGATCGAGGCATTCCGCACCCGCAGCCTGTCCCACACCCAGTTCCCCTACGTGTTCGCCGACGCCACTTTCTGCAAGGTCCGCGTCGGGGCCCATGTGGTGTCCCAGGCCCTGGTGGTGGCCACCGGGGTGTCCGCCGAGGGCACCCGGGAGGTGCTGGGCACTGCGGTCGGTGACAGCGAGTCCTACGAGTTCTGGCGCGAGTTCCTGGCCTCGCTGAAGGCTCGCGGACTGTCCGGGGTGCATCTGGTCATTTCCGATGCTCACGCCGGGTTGAAAGCCGCGGTGGGCCCAGCAGTTCAGCGGATCATCCTGGCAGCGCTGCCGGGTGCAATTCATGCGCAACCTGCACGGTGCGGTCTCCGCCAAGCACGCCCCGGCGGTGACCGCGGCGGTCAAGACGATCTTCGCCCACACCGACCCCGCCGAGGTCGCCGCCCAGTGGGACCGGGTCGCTGACACCCTCGCCGACAGCTTCCCGAAGGTCGCCGCAATGATGGCCGAGGCCAAGACCGACGTGCTGGCCTTCACCGCCTTCCCCCAGGCGCACTGGCAGAAGATCTGGTCGAATAACCCCATCGAACGGCTCAACAAGGAGATCGAGCGCAGAGCCGACGTCGTGGAGATTTTCCCCAACCCGGCAGCGTTCCTACGCCTGGCCACCGCCGTGGTCATCGAAGCCCACGACGAATGGCAAGTCACCCGCCGCTACCTATCGGAGGTCTCCATGGCCGAACTCCGCAAAGTAATCGCCGCCAAAGAATCCAACGCCAAACCAGTGGCCAAACAACGCCAAATCGCCTAGCCTTCAACCCGACTCGCTGATCACTACGCGTCAACCAACGCCGATCCGAAGTCCACCACTCCACGGGACGCTGTCCCGACTAAACACCTGGAGCGCTCAGCGACGGTCGCCACCGCCGCCGAGCACTACCCCTGCACCAGGCGGCTGGCGATCAGCGCGCTCCGGCGGAAAAACGTCCAGGGGCTGATCTGGCATTCCCGCCAGGCGGGGTGGGAGACATCCCGCCGCCGATACCGCCTGCCAGAAAGCTGGCAGGCCATCAGATACGACTTACTCAAATCAGATAACTGGATCTGCCAGATTCGGGTCTATCGCTGATTCGGTGTAAGTGGTTCTAACCGCCCCGGCGTGGGGCAGAAGGAATCACTGCAATGACGAACACACTCAAGGGCATGGATGCCCAGCTGAAGGAGCCGGCCCGCGCCGGCAAGAAGGTCGACGTGGTGCCCGTAGCGGCCCGTGAGCTGTCGGGGTCAGAGCGGGTCCTGGTGGGCG
>CAZGPT010000313.1:0-1560 GCA_964527015.1 uncultured Mycobacterium sp.
ACCGCGACCAGGTTGCCGCTCGGCCCGACGACGGTGCCCGGCGGCGGCATCAGGTCCTTGGGCGGCTGATAGTTCTGCGGCAGCAGCACTTCCGGCAGGTCCGGGCGCACCGCGATCAGGGGCGCGGTGAAGCAGCTCGGACCCTTCAATTCGCCGTAGGCCGGGCAGTCCGCGCGGGTGTAGGAGTAGGTGGGGGTCAGCGCCAGGTTCGCCCGAAGATTGAACGCGTCCATCTCCGGAATCCAGCCCTGGTGGAACTTGTCGGCGAAGACCTTCATCTTCTGGAAACCGGGTAACCAGTTGCCCGCCGTCTGGGCCAGCACACCGGTGACCGGGGTCAGCTGCCGGCCGATGGTGATCATCCGGTCGATGTGATTGCCCAACGCGGTGTGGGTGGTGCCCAGGGTGTTGGCGCCCCCGGTGAGCATGGCGTCGAGTTGTGCGCGCTGCTCGACCAGGGTCTGCATCGGGCCGACCGCCTGGTGCAACGCATCCAGCAGATCCGGCGCGGTCTGCTGAAGTCCCTCGGCGGCGGCGACCAGCGCGCTCAGCATCGACGGGCTCGTGGCATCGGTCGCGACGACCGAGTTGAGTTGGTTGACGATGCGGTCCAGCTGGGCACCGGCGGCCAGCAGCTGAGGCCGGCGGTCGTGCGTGGCCGCGCCCAAGGCGGCCAGGACGCCCAGCGTTTGATCCTCGCGGCCCCGGCCGGTGGCGTACAGAATGTCGCGCAGTTTGCTGATGGTGGTCTGGAACAGCACCGTCGGCAGTTGGGTGTCCTCCGCGATATGGTCGCCCGACCGGATGGCGGGGGCTGCGCCGTTGTCGACCAGCTCGACCCCGGACACCGCGAACACGTTGCTGGGCACCACCCTGGCGGTGACCGTCTTGGGTATGGCCGGCGCGTAGTCCGCCGAGATGTCGATATGAACGTAGTTGGGACTGCCAAAGCTGGCCGGGACCACCTCGTTGACCGTGCCGACGAGCAGCCCGTGATAGCGCACATCGGAACGGCTGGGCAGCCCGTCGCCGACGTTGTCCATATCGGCCACGATGCGGGTGTAGGACTCCAACCGGCCCGTCGACTTGGCCACCAACAGGCCCACGATGAGGGTGGAGGCTGCGATCAGCGCGATACCGGCCAGCACCAGCTGTCGATTGGTCGGCCCGCGGCCGCTGATATCGAAGGTCTTGGCCATCAGCCGCCGAACCTCGCACCGGAGTCGAGGCTGAACATCGCCATGGTCAGCAGCATGTTGACGATCACCACCACGGTGATAGAGGCACGCATCGCGTGGCCTGCGGCGACCCCCACCCCCTCGGGCCCACCACTGGCGTAGAAGCCGTAATAACACTGCAGCACCGCGGCGATGGCCACGAAGATGACGCACTTGATCACCGAGTAGAAAATCTCGGTTCCGGTGAGCATCAGGCCGAAGTAATGCATGTAGCCGCCCATCGAGCCGCCGCTGATCAGCGAGACGATGACCTGCGTGCTCAGATAACTGACGCCGAGGCAGACGATGTAGAGCGGGATGATCGCGGTGATCGAGGCCATCA
>CAZGPT010000314.1:0-1549 GCA_964527015.1 uncultured Mycobacterium sp.
CGCTGCAGAGCGTGCTTGACGTCGCCTCCCGCGCACCCTCGTCGGGCAACCTGCAACCGTGGCGGTGGCGGATCGACGATGCCGCGGTCCACCTCTACGCCGATTGGCGCCGTCAACCCGGCAATGCGCCGAACGACCGGCGCGATGTTCTGCTCGGCTGCGGTGCGGTTCTAGACCACTGCGTCGTAGCGTTTGCCGCCGCGGGCTGGCTCCCGCGGGTGCGACGGTTCCCCGATCGCGGGGAGGGCGGCCATCTGGCGATTCTGGAGGTTGTCGAGCAGCCGCCCAAAGCTGCGCATAGGGAGTTGGCTGTTGCCATTACTGCGCGCCGGGCCGACCGGCGTCGGTACCCGGCGCGCCGGATCCCGCCTGCCACGCTGGAGTTGTTGCACATTCGCGCGGCGCGGTTCGGCGTGGAATTGGCCGTCGTTCCCAGATCTCTGTGGGTTAGACATGAGGACGGCAGCGTCGCGCTGCGCTTTCCCGGGGTTTCGGGGGAGCCGGATGACGATGCGGTTCTGCTGGTGCTCGGCACCCACGAAGACAATGACGAGATGCGACTGCGGGCCGGTGAGGCGCTCAGTCACATCACGTTGACGGCGACCGCGATGGGTCTGGTCAGCTGCCCACTCACCGAACCTTTGAACGATATGCGCAGCCGTTTGGGTTTGGCCTGCGAGTTGTTCGACGGTGAGGCGCATCCGCAGACGCTGATCCGGCTGGGGCTTCCCCCCATCGATGACGTGCCCCAACCGCCGACCGAGCGCAGACCGGTAAGCGAAATCACAACGTGGACAACCTGATCGACGAATCTAGGCGGGGCGGAAGGTGAGAGCCAACCCGTTCATGCAATAACGCAGGCCGGTCGGTTCGGGCCCATCGTCGAAGACATGGCCGAGGTGACTGCCGCATTGGCGGCAGAGGACCTCGGTGCGCGACATGCCCAAGGAGCCGTCGTCGCGCTCAATGACGGCGTTGTCGAGGCTTTATAGAAACTGGGCCAACCCGTGCCGCTGTCGAACTTGGTTGTCGAGGAGAAAAGGTCCAACGCACAACCCGCACAGCCGAAAACACCGGCGCCGTGCTCGTCGTTGAGCGGGCTGCTGAACGGTCTCTCGGTGCCCGCCGCCCGCAGGACGTCATATTGGGCCGGGGTCAGTCGCTGTCGCCACTGCGCATCGGTAAAGGTGACCGCAAAGATCTCGTCCGAGGCGTTCGGCGGCGGATTGGCCCCGGCGAGGCTCCCCAGTGAGCTGCACCCGGCGGTCGCACCGAGCAGGGCTGTTCCGAGCAGCACGTGTCGTGTCAACAGGAGTGAATAGCAGCCCGCAGTGGCCGACCAGCGTCATCGCCGGCGTCCAGGGGGCGTTGCCCCCGGAACCGGTACAGCCAGTCTGAGATCACCGAGGCGCTGGTCCAGCTGCCCCAGTTCGCTCCGCACGCGGATCTGCTGCGGCGATTCCACCAGACCGCCAAGGTCAACCACCGCCATCTCGCGCTGCCGTTGGAGCAGTACCCGGGGTTGAACGATTTCAGCCAGACTAACTCG
>CAZGPT010000315.1:0-1521 GCA_964527015.1 uncultured Mycobacterium sp.
GTGACCATCTCGCAGACGTAGAGACCGCTGACCGTGCCGGCCCGGGCCAGTTCGAGCTCCCGGCACAGGGTTCGGAAGGCCACGTTCGTAACGCCCGCCATAGGCGCCAACACCACCGGGCTGCGGAGGGTCAGTGACCCGATCCGCAGCCCGGTGATGGTCGATTTCGCCGGTTCGCCGATGACGTGCCCTAGATCGCCGCTCCGGCCAGGGCCTTGGCGGCCCGCTTCTCGGCCAGCTTGGCGTCGCGCTCAAGTTTGCGCGCCTTAGCCTCGTCGAACTTGTCGCAGGTCTCCCGGAGTTCGGCGATGAGAGTGCCCAGCTCGTCGCGCAGCCGGGCGCCCTCGCCGGTGAAGTCCTCGCGCTCGAAGATCCGCCACTTCTTCAGCACCGGCATCACGACGTCCTCAAGGTGGATGCGCGGGTCGTATACGCCGCCGGTGGCGATGATGACAGCCTTGCGCCGGAACTCCGGAACGGTGTACCCGGGCATCTTGAAATTCTTCAGGATCCGGTAGAGCGACTGCATCGCCATATTAGGGGCGATGTCCAGTCCGGCCGCGCTGATATCGCGGTAGAAGATCATGTGCAGATTTTCGTCATTGGAGATCCGGGCCAGCAGCTGCTCGGCGACGGGCTCATGACAAGCCTTACCGGTGTTGCGATGCGACACCCGGGTGGCCAGCTCCTGGAAGCTGACGTACATCACCGAATCGAACAGGCTCTCGGCGAACAGGTCGCCCTGCTGATTCTGGCCCGGCGAAAAGCCCCGGGTCATCTGCTCAACCCGCAGCTCCTCGAGTTCGACGGGATCGCAGTTGCGGGTCACCACCAGGTAGTCCCGGATGGAGATGCCGTGCCGGTTCTCCTCGGCCGTCCATCGGTTGACCCAGTAGCCCCAGGGGCCGTCCATCGAGAAGTTCATCGCGATCTCACGGTGATAGGCCGGCAGATTGTCCTCGGTCAGCAGGTTCTGCACCATGGCCACCCGCGCGACCTCGGACAGCTTGGCCTGATCCGGATCCCAGTCCTGGCCGCCGAGGGCGTAGAAATTTTTGCCCTCCTGCCACGGGACGTAGTCGTGCGGGTTCCAATCCTTGAACATCGACATGTGCCGGTTGATCAGCTTTTCGGCGACGGGCTCGAGTTCGCGCAGCAACTTGACGTTGCTCAGTTCTTGGGACATGGGTCCTCCGGTTATCTGTGCCGCGTGGTTGCATCAATATATCTGTGTCTGGCGGTGACATTCAAGTTTCCGGGTTCAACCGGCATGTCGATCGCGGCTGCGTTCGACCCGACGCAACGGTATATTCGGCCGCAGGTCGGAATCGATACAGTCGGAATCGATACAAAGGTGGACGGCAATGAAGAAGTCCCTGGCCCGCGGTGTCGGCGCCCTTGCGGGGGCCGCCGCGGCGGTAGCACTGTTCGGTTCCGGGTCGGCCTCGGCCGTCGATGAGTACAAAGGCCTGACCTACGAGCAGGTGCTGCAGTACACCAGCAATGTGAAGATCGCCAGCC